>JAGOOJ010000049.1 GCA_017992575.1 Candidatus Moraniibacteriota bacterium
ACAAACAGCTCCTTATGGCAGGTGGTTTTGAACGGTATTTTCAGATTGCCCGCTGTTTTCGTGATGAGGATACTCGGGGAGATCGTCAGCCGGAGTTTACGCAGATTGATCTTGAAATGAGTTTTGTTACCCAGGAAGATGTCATGGTTATCAATGAGAAGATGATTGTTGATTTGGTTCAGGAAATATATCCCGAGAAAAGAATTCAGACTCTGCCGTTTCCTCGTTTGACATATGCAGAAGCCATGGAAAAGTATCAGTCTGACAAACCGGATATTCGCGAAGATAAAAATGACCCGAATCTTTTGGCGTTTTGTTGGGTAGTGGATTTTCCGTTTTTCGAAAAAACTGAGGAAGGCAGGTGGACCTTTACGCATAATCCTTTCTCTGCGCCTAAACCGGAATACATGGCTGATCTGATGGCTGGGAAAAATATTGGTGGTATTGTAGCTGCTCAGTATGATATGGTGCTCAATGGCTATGAAATCGGTGGTGGTGGTATTCGCAACCACAAACCCGAAGCGTTGAAAAAAGTATTTGAAATTATGGGGTATTCGGCAGAGCGCATCGAAAAGAATTTCGGGCACATGCTCGAAGCACTCGGTTCTGGGACGCCACCACACGGGGGATTGGCCTTTGGATTTGATAGACTCATGATGCTTCTTCAAAACGAACCGAATATTCGTGAAGTCATCGCCTTTGCCAAAACGGGTGAAGGGAAAGATCCGATGATGCAGTCACCGTCCGAAATTTCTCCGGAACAGCTTCGCGAGCTCGGCATCACGCTCAAGAAATAGACCTTTTAAGAATATTGGCTGGCATGTAGTTGTTTTACACGGTTTTTTTTCTTTTTCGGCCTCTGCTGGAAATATTCCTCAGAATGGGATAGAATGGGGGATGTCCCGTTTTTGAACGTTTTTTGATTTTTCTGGACCTATTTTTCCCTATGTCGAGTTTTGAAAGTATTATTAAGAATATCCAAAAAAGCCTTATTGATAGGTTTTTTAGTCATTTGTCGCAGGATATTGGTATTGATCTCGGGACAGCCAATACGCTCGTGTATGTACGAGGAAAGGGTATCGTAATCAACGAACCCTCAGTGGTGGCTGTGAACCAGCGTACAGGCCAAATTTTGGCTATAGGACGAGAAGCCAAGAAGATGGTCGGGAAGACCCCGGGACATATTGTCGCTACGCGTCCGTTGGTTGATGGAGTTATTAGCGACTTCGAAGTGACCGAACAAATGCTTCGCTATTTTATTAACAAAGTGAATCAGGATAACTTTTCTTTTCTCCGTCGACCGCGGGTGCTTATCGGGATTCCGTCGGGAGTGACAGAAGTGGAGAAGCGAGCTGTTATTGAAGCAGCGATGAATGCGGGAGCGAGGCAGGCCTTTCTCATCGATGAACCGATGGCTGCTGCTATTGGCGCTCGCCTTCCTGTGACTGATGCTGCTGGTAATATGGTGGTGGATATTGGAGGGGGGACGACTGAAATCGCCATTATTTCTCTTGGAGGCGTTGTTATTTCGAGGAGTCTTCGTATCGCTGGTGATGAAATGAACGAAGATATTGTTCGCTATAGTCGCGATGAATTCAATATTCTGATTGGTGAACGAACCGCAGAAGAAGCAAAGATTGCTATCGGCAGTGCCTATCCTCAGCGCGAGCGACTCTCGTTTCCTTTGCGTGGACGGGACTTGGTTTCCGGTCTTCCGAAAGAGGTTATCGCTAATGACGAGCATATCCGCGAAGCGCTCTCGCGTTCTATCCGTATTATTGTTAATAATATTAAAACGATTGTTGAAGAGACGCCACCAGAACTTTTGGCTGATGTCATGCAACGAGGGATTATTCTGGCTGGTGGAGGGAGTCTGATTCGGGGTATGGACAAGCTCATTGCCAATCAGACCGGTATTCCAGTACGTATGATGGAGGATCCGCTTACAGCCGTGGTACGAGGAACTGGTATCGTGCTCGATGACATGGAAAATTTGAAAGAAGTACTCATAGAAGAAGAACGCAATAAACCGCTGAGCTAGCGTTGGTATTTGTTTGGTTTTTTTGTGTTTTGGTTACTAGAATTTTTCTTTATATGGCTCTGCGACGGAAATTCATGGAGACGAAGCTGTTTCGGGCACTGGTGGTAAGTTTGCTTCTTTTAGGGTGTGTGTGGTATCAACCACATTTTATTTTGACCCCGATACGGAATGTCGTGGCCATAGTGACACGACCGGTGCAGGGATTATTTTCAACACTTGCCTTTGAATTTCGAGACACGTTTCATTTTTTTGCTTCTGTTGGTGAACTCAAGAAAGAAAATGACCGTTTGTCGCAAGAGGTACTCCATCTTTCAGTGGAGAATGCTAAGTGGCAAACGATAGACAGGGAAAACGATGAACTTCGTAAGGAACTTGAACTGTTGCCCAGGCAGACATTCGGTTTGCAAGGTGCCGAAGTCATTGGGCGTGACGCTGCCGGTTTGGGGAATTGGTTAACAGTGAACCAGGGATCTTATGAGGGAATTACTCCAGGCATGCCGGTTATCGTGTATGGAGGGGTGCTTGTAGGGCGTGTGACGGAGGTATTTCCAAAGAGTGCTCGTGTGATGCTGTTGACTCATCCGGAAAGTGCCGTGAGTGGGATTACCGTGGAGGGAGTGGCACAAGGGATTATTAAAGGAGAATACGGTCTGGGGCTGTTGTTTGATATGATACTACAGGATGCAGCGATCGGATCAGGGGATCGTCTCGTGACATCGGGTTTGGGTGGAGAGTTTCCGAAAAATCTCCTTATTGGAACACTACAGGAGGTACATCTGTCGAGTGATCGACTATACAAACAAGCCTCAGTCATTTCTCCGGTCTCTTCTGATACGCTTCGGTATGTGTTTATTATAAAAGAAATAAAATAATATTTTTCATGAAGATTTTTTTGTACCGTATCACTTTCCTTTTGCTTCTTGTCGTGCTCCAGACTTCCTTTTTTAACATACTGTTTCCTTGGTTTCAGGCTCCTTTATTTTTGCTAGGGAGCATTGTGATTTTTACACTGATTCGTAGCTTTCCGGGGGCGTTGTTTATGACGGTACCACTGACGGTGTTGTTCGATATCGCTTCTGCGGGTATTGTTACGACTTTTTCTCTTTACGCGGTTATTTTTTCTTATGGGACAAGCTTTCTCTCACGACGTCTGCTTATTGAACACCGAGGTATTGGACTGCTCCTCTATGCGTTTGTGTCCTATAGTGGTGTTCTCCTGTATCAAGCAGTGTTCTCCCTCTTCGTGCAGGAAAATATGACGACCTATGGTACGCTTTTCGGACTACTGCCGTCGAGTGACAGTTTGTTTTATTCCTTTATTTTCTCTCTCCCCATATTTATTGTGACCTATTTTATAACAAAGATTTTCGAAGAACATTTAGCGTTTCTCAGTCAAAAACAATTTCTCAATGTCAGATAAACATCAATAGAATGGGAATTTTCATCCGTAAAAAATTTTTTCTTCACCAAAAAGGTGGCATCGAAATCGATGACGCCGTACTCACGGTGACAGAAAAGGATGCGGTCAAAATGGAATGGCCACTGAATCGTTTATTCTCTCTCTGGTTTCTTCTTGCGATGCTCCTCTTCCTCGTTGTTTTAGGAGGAAGGGTGTTCTATTTGAGTGTGATAAAGGGAAGTGACTATCGTGCTATCGCTCTTCGTAACAGTCTGCGAGCACTCA
>JAGOOJ010000018.1 GCA_017992575.1 Candidatus Moraniibacteriota bacterium
CAATGTTAGAATTTTTAACATTCTGATTTGATTCGAAATTTGAAACTCGAAATTCATCGGCGCGTTTCGCGACGAGTGGTCCTCCCGGATAGTCGAGTCCAAGCATCTTGGCGACTTTATCGAATGCTTCGCCGGCAGCATCATCCTGTGTTTCACCGAGAATTTCATAGGTGAAATGGTCCTGCATCAAAACTAATTCCGTATGCCCCCCAGAAACAACGAGGGCCACTAGGGGGAATGTCTCTTTGGTTTGTTTTTCTAATTTGGAAATTGAATCATTGGAATTTGTTTGGAAATTGGAAATTGGAAATTGGTCATTTCGCAAACTTAAGAAGTTTGCGTATATATGCCCTTCCAAATGCTGGATGCCAATGAGTGGTTTGTTCCAGATGAAGGAAAGCATTTTGGCTGCTGTGACGCCGATGACGAGCGCTGGCATGAGCCCGGGACCTTGCGTGACGGCGATGAGGTCGATATCGGTAGGGGAAAGCCCCGCTCGCTCGAGGGTTTCGGTGATGACGGGGACAATATTTTTGATGTGTTCTCGTGAAGCCAAATCAGGCACGACTCCACCCCATTTGGCATGGAGAGAGGCTTGAGAAGAAACAGTATTGGCGAGGACTACAGCTTGGCCGTCGGTATATTCGACGATAGCACAGGCTGTCTCATCGCAGGATGTCTCGATAGAGAGGACTTTCATAGTGTTTGTACTCTACCGAGTAGCGGGGAAAATGGCAAGAAAAAACCGGCCAGTGCCGGATTTTCTTAGTTGGTAGCCCCAAGGGGGGGAGTTCCGCCTCGTCGTCTGGTGACGACTTCGTTGTCCGGGGAGAAGAATGATGTCCCAAGGGGAGTCCTCCTCCCTCGCTACTCCGCACGGAGGCTTCATAGCTCATCCAGAGCCCGGGTTTTTAAAAAGCCAAGCAGTTGGCTTTTTAAAATACCCTTCTCCTCCCCTTGGGTGCAAAACAAAAATCCCCACCTAAAATGGCGAGGATTTCTTGTTTGTAGACCCATCGGGGCTTGGATGGAACACTGTAGAAACTACGATATTGCGATGGAAAGAAGTGTTCGCAGTACTCAATGCACCAGTATATGCTCAAGGATAGCATGGAAATCAAGAGAAAGTCTGGGGCGAGCGTGATGGTAACAATACCGTACTGGGTATGGAACATAGGGTGAGATAAAATAAAACGACATAGTACGACATGAAAATACTTCCAGAAAAAGAGGAGTTTCTCAAAAACACTATACGGGATTGTATGGCAGTGAATCCACTTGTCTCAATTCGACGGATGCAGGAATTGGTAGAGGCAAATACTGGCCAATCAATTAGCGATAAATACGTCGCTCGCTTGATGCAAAAAATACGACGACAGGCGGTTGTCCAATCTGACCGGAAGAAAATGAACGAGCGCCTGTCCGAAGTAAGAGAACGTTACAGGGTGCTTATGCAAGATCTCTCCAGAACTGTCTACTGGAAGTACGAGTACCTCAAAGTTTATGGGATGCAACAGCCTAATTTTAAGGAGCGGCTGGCAGCAATGAAACTCCTTGCTCAATTGGATGCTGCACTCTTTAGAGTTGAACTTGATGCAGGCGTGTTTGAGGACAGGCAATTGGCAATACAAGAAATGCTCCAGCAAGGGATACTGCCAACAGTGCTCCAAGAGCGAGTAGTCGGCGTATTTCGAACTTGGAAACTTGAGTCTACACATGAACAGATAAAGTCTTTGGTTATGAAATAAAAGAGGGTGCATGCGGATTTCTCCACACACACCCTTTCGAGTCGGTCGTTTACATGACCGAAACCTTCTTGTCCGATTTGAACGCGGCACGAAGCTCTGGCTTCTCCCTCCACATCCGCACCACCGTTTTCACGAGATTACGAATCTGGGGCAGTGTCCCTTGTTGTCCGAGCACATACATGTGCTTCGAACCAGGACGGAGCTGGAAAGTCACGTAGCTCTTGGCGTCTTCGAGCATGACGCGGTCATACCCGCACATCTCAGCGCACAGCACTTTGACTGGTCCGAACTGACCGGACGCACCGCGGTACTTGCCACTATCGAGCACTTCTTTCATGCCGTTGAAGTACACCTCGTCCTGAAACGTGATGCACATTTCGTAAAGCATGCCGCCCATACTGACGATGTCATGGTCTTTATCAATCACACCACGAATCATTGTATTGCTATCCAGACGAAGGTTCGAATACACGCTGGACTTTTCCTGGAGCTTCTCGAAGCCTTCATCCGGCGCACCGTAGATGGTGACCTGAACGGAGCGGTCACGAAACTCGCCGAACCTGCCACCGGGCACGTCGTCGTTCTTCGTGTCCGCGTACCACGCCTCTACAGTGACCCAGACGAGGTACTGCACCTTGTCCCAGATCGGATTCGTGTAACCCGGGCTTCCGTTCGGAAATGTGGTACGTCCAGACCAGAGCGCCGACCAGCCGTAGACGTCACCAGTCTTTTTCTGTTCGGCATCGTTCCTGGGCCAGTCCACTCGGTTGAGGATCTTGTTGTTGCCGATGGCAAAGAGGTATTCGCCACACCGCATGACCTGATCTTTGCGCTTGTCCGTGAACTGAAAGATGCACGACGAGTCACCGAGCCCGACGTTGTGAGCGCGACGATACATCAGGTCTCCGTCGGCCTTCTCGACACGAATGGTGAGGTCATTCACCTGGTGGACAAAGGGGCCATACGGCACAAACGGCGACCCGAGCGGTTCCATGTCACTGTTTAGGACAGCGAGAAGGAATGGGTACTGATTGATGAGCTCGCGATTCTTAGATGCATTCGGGTTCATTTCCAAATCTCCTACGTTCCGTAGTTTGTCAAAGAACTGACGTTCCGTCAGTTTGTTAAGCAGAATCGCTTAACCGGGCTATTATAGCAAAAATAGGACTCATTGTCAACCATAACGATGAGTTCTTAGGACTGGTAAAAAAACCAAAGAAAGTGATAGAATTCCCTATACTATTATGGTTCAATCAGCGTTTGAAAAATTGCTCAGCAAAATAGGGGTGAGCCAAGCTCAACGGTCACAAGGATCAACGAGTCATGGGTATATCCGAAAATTGCTTAATAACAAATGGCAAAATGACCCCTTGTTTCCATGGCTAACCAGCGGAGATTTTTTGAGTGGCTCGTATGCCCGAGGCACAAAGATTTACCCGCTCGATGATATTGATGTCATGATGGTCATTGATGGAACAGGTCTTTTTGTTTTTGAAAAAGGACAGCGAATAAATGCTGAAGTACGTGGAGGTGGAGCAGTAGGAAGTCCAGTGAGCCAGTACACCTACGGAACACAAGGACTTATCAGTTCCAAACGTATCCTTGAAGCATTCAGAGATGCTATCCAAGAATCGTATCCAAATTCGAATATACGGAAAAACGGTCAAGCGGTAAATGTTTGGTTTGAGAGCTATGGGATGGGTCTCGATATAGTCCCGTGTTTCCATATCTTGCCAAAAGACGGTCGCAGAGATTTTTACTATATTCCACAGGGTGGAGAAAGTCATGAATGGCTGACTACTAATCCAAAGATCGATGCCGAAATATGCGATGCTGTAGATGCACTACATGATAACAAACTCAAGCCTGTAATACGGTTGCTTAAATACTGGAATAAAGTTCATAATGCCTCTCGGCTTGAGTCATACCACCTGGAAACTGTAGCTATATACGTTTTTCATAACCACCCTGAAAAAATACTGGATCATGCAAAAGCGGTACAATACTTTTTCAATAACGCGGCCACCTACTTACAGGGTTCATGTCCCGATATGACTCAACTCGGCGATCCAGTGGATCGATACCTGACTCCTGAGGCACGGCGTCTTACTCTGGTAAAAATTATGGAAGCTCAAAGGGCGATAAACACACCATCCAGCTCAGGGTTTCTGGCTCCTGTAAACCAATTAGTGGGGTGGCGAAAAATTTACGGAGATACATTTGGAATATGATTATGATAAAAGATGAGCTAAAAAGAATGGTAATCGAAACAGCTTACTCGTCGAAGGGCCACTTCAAAACGGCCGATGCGATGGGATTATCTCTTGTGGCGTACGTAACAGTTCCTATGATTACATCGCTTCTGCAAGCATTCTTTATCTTCCCTGATTGGGCTGGTAAGTCGCTTTCTTTTACGGGTTTTTTGTTTTCATTTCTTGCATTGAGTTCGGTCCTCGCCAATAATCGCGATAAAGCAAACCGATCCATAGAAACGCATATTGATTTGGGCAACAAATACTTGGAAGTATATAAGGAAATTCGAGTTTGTTTGACTGACGTAGACAAAGTTACCACGGAGATGTTGACTACATGGCAGAGTAGAATAAGTGCGCTGGACGGCCGAACCTCAAAAAGTAAAATATCTTTTGCAGGTCGAGTATGGTCAAAATTCAAGATTAAGAAGGAAATGGACCTCCACTGGACTGACAAAATATAAGTTAAACCGAACTAACCAAAACAGCATTAGAAGCAAATAATCGAGCCCAGAGAGAGGAAAAGCTGCTCACTGGGGGTTCCTTATGATTTCTGATAAAAAACGCAACCACGCAAGCCACAGCAAGCTCCATTTAGATACACAGGGTTGATTCATAGCCATGAATACGACATAATGCGAAGTAACAACTGAATAGCAATGGCCTAAACCATTGGAGTAATCCAGCGGCATGGTCGAAAAACGCAACGAACATAAAGATCCCATCACTCAGGATCCGCTCGTTGCGTCATGCGGGGAAACTTGCATGTGAGTCGAAAGACTCAGCCTGGTGGTGGGTTTTTTGTATGAAAAACTCGGTCGGACATCAGGATAGACAATCAATATTCTTCTAACAGAACTACATAAGAAATATGGATCAGCCAAATCAGTCATTTGGACAGACTAAGAGTTGTCCAAAGTGCAGCGAGCAAATTCAATCCTCCGCAAAAGTGTGTAGGCATTGCCAGTCAGACCTGAGAAGCTCATTTGCAAAACATAAGATTTTGACAGGCTTTTTAGTGTTAGTAGTTATCGTGATTTTTAGTAGCGTGATTAGCTCTTACAACGAAACACAGGATACCCTGAGTGCTGTTGGTGAAACAGCGGCGGACGTCGAAAGTCAGTTGGATAAATATCAGGCAATTGTTGATAATTCGCCCAGCAAACAAACGACGACTGTCCATAAGGTTGGAGAGAATGTGAAGCTGGGAGGCGCGGTTGTAACAGTAAACAAAGTTGCGACATCAGTTGGTGGAGCATACTCAAAACCTCAGGTTGGTAACCAATGGATCAATCTCAATATCACCATCGAAAATACGGAGGATAGCGAGCAGTATGTGACCACTTTGGGACAGATGTTTTTGAGGGACGGTGACGGGAATAGCTATCAAGTTGCTGTCACTGATAAGGTAATGGAAAGTGTGAACAACAACCTGGATGGGACAATTATTGCTAAAAGTAAACGGACTGGCTGGGTTGGATTCGAAGTGAAGAAAGAAGCAGGAGGTCTTCAATTTCAATACAATGGCTCAATGTGGGGAGGAGATAACATCGTAGTTGATTTGCAGTAAGGCGGTAGCTGAAGCAAATGAGCCAGCACGTCTTGTGCTGGCTTTTTGTCCTAATTGGTAGACTTGCTAAAAACGATGAGTAGGCGCAACAATATAGGTATGAAAAAAATCATGGGGAATCAGGATAGAATGAGAAGGCCAGCTGCCAACGCGGCTTCAATTTTCCGCGATATTTTAAATATTAAAAGTGAGGCACAGAAACAAGTAGAAAAGGAGATACATTCCATGTTTGATAATCTGGCTCAGGAAAAACGCCTTGACCAAGAGACGCTCAGAATATTGCAGAACGTTTACTTCTCTAAAAAAGACGAGATAGGGAACGAGAGAATCATTCAGATGATCGAGACTTTGGGACAGGAAATACGTGCAAAGAAAGACGAGGGGGCTGATGTACCCTTTCTAACACTCACGGCAGACGGCGATCTGTATAGAGAACCAAAAAAGAAGCATTGCTATTCTCTTAAAGGATCAGGTCTACGACTGAGAATAATTCGGTTACTGATTAGAGAAAAGAATTTCCTCCCTGGCAAAGAAATCGCAAAAGAGCTTCGCACAAGCTATGGTTCGGTAACCAATGCGATCAAGGAAATGAATCGTCTATCACAACACCATCTCACTCTTCCAAAAGAAGAGGGACTTATTATCTCCAAGAGTCGTGAGGGGTACAGACTCAACCCACTCTATCTGATAGCCCAAGAGAAACTATAGCCCAGCTATAGTGGATAAGTTCCAAGAAACAGCCAAAACAAGGCTGTTTTTTTGTTGTGGGGCTCTATGTGCGAGGAAGAGTATGCAGGAGAGAATAAAGATGTAAAGGCTTTTTTTCATGGGGGTTAGAACCCGCTGATTTCATCCCCATGGATCAGCGGGTTTTGATTTATAAAATCATCCGAAAAGAGTCTCTGAAACATCACCGAGCTATATGATCTCGCTTCCAGATTTCAAAAACCTATTAGGAAAATATGCAGACCGCTTGAGCGAAGAACAAATTAAGCAACTGCGAGATATGGAGTATCGAATCGCTGATGCAGCTTTTGATCAATGGCTACATAAGCGTAATAAACAATGCCTTGAGAAGATTGGTCATAACAACCTGTCGCGTCATAATGTAAATACAGAAAAATCTGAACAATCAGCAAATGTATAGGGAGAGTATGAAACAAACGGGATGTGTCATTCATTGTCGGGTAAGCTCTGCAAAGCAAGCTCAAGAAGGTGAGAGCCTGGAGGTTCAGCGTGATGTTTGTCAAAAGATCGCGCTATCCAAAGGATGGAAAGTTATGCATGAGCCCTGGCTTGAAAGTTTCTCTGGCAGGAAAACACTTCGTCCCATTTTTCAAGATATTCTGAGTTTCGTAGACAAGAATCCAGGGGCAGTTCAATACTATATCTGCCGGTCAATAGACAGAATTACTCGAGGCGGTAGCTATAACTACGAACAGATGAAACGCGAGCTGAAGAAGCGCGGCGTGGATATGATAGATGGCCATGGGGTTATCCAGCCATCAAAGAATTTGCTCGAAGATCTTGGTCTTGAATACCCGTGGAGTAGAAGCTCCCCCAGCGAAATAGCGGAAATTTTCGTTGCTACAGCAGCAAAAAATGAAGTATCAACAATTCTTCTTAGGCTGGTCGGGGAAGAAATAAGACTTGTCCGACAGGGATACCAGGTGAGGAATGCACAGGATGGATATGTCAACAAAAAAATATACGTTGAGGGTAAAAAGCGCACTATTCAAGTGGCTGATTCAGATCGGGCAAAGTACTACGTCGCGATGTTCGAAATGCGTGCATCAGGACAGCTTACTGATAAGGAGATTGTTGAACAGATCAACGCAATGGGATATCGGACAAAAAAACATAACCATTGGAGTGCGGACAAACAAAAAGTTATCGGGGAGCGAGGTGGAAACATGCTGACAGTCAAAAAGCTTCAATATCATTTACGGAAACCAATATACTGCGGAGTCATAGTTGAAAAGTGGACCAACTACCAACCAGTAAGAGCAGCCTACCCAGGCTTGGTATCTATCGAGAAGTTTAATACGGCTAACAGGGGCAACGTATTTATTCGCGAGACTGGCGAAACAATAGATGTGCTCTATGATAGCTTTCCAGAGAAGCTGGCTTACAAAAGGATGCGAAACAACCCTATGTTTCCATACAAGTTCTTTTTGTGTCCGCACTGTAGGAGGTCTTTTCTTGGCAGTTCACCGCGTGGCAAAAGTGGCAAAAAATTCCCAACCTACCATTGTGCTCGGAAGCACAGGTACTTTGGGATAAATAAAGAAGATTTTGACAGTACAATCGAAAGCTTTATAAAGGGGCTGCATTTCCAACCAGAAGTCCTGGCAAGCTTACATGCCGTCCTTTTGGATCGATACAGGGAGCGTCAGAGTGAAATTATGGAAATCGCATCAGATGTTAGTCATAATGTTGCCGATTTGGAAGCACAAAAAGCACAGGCCGTAAGAGCGTTCATTGCTACTAATAACCTGGCGCTCAAAGAATCGATAGAAGAAGAGATTGAAAGGCTGGATCGGCAGATGAGAGCCGCTCAGAAAGAACGGAACAAGATGGAGGTTACTGAGAGGGATATAGATGATTTTATTAAAGAGGCAAAAGGAATAATGGAACAACCGGCAAAAATGCTATTGAATCCAACAAATATACAACAACAGCAAGCACTTTTCGGGCTTGTTTTTGAAGAAATGCCAACATACGATGAAATCCTCAATGGAACACCGAAATTGACGTGGATATTCAAGCTTTCTGAGGGATTTATGGATACACAATCCCAATTGGTAGCCCCAAGGGGAGTCGAACCCCTCTTACCAGGATGAAAACCTGGTGTCCTAACCGATAGACGATGGGGCCAGTTTACAGCTTTTTAGCTTCGTTAGCTTCTTAGCTTAAGAAAGGAAAGAAGAGAAAAGAAACAAAGAAAAAAAGCAGATAGAACTGCGTCGCTAGTATAGCATAAAAAGCTGACCTGGCAAGGGCTAGATACTCTCTGTTTCCAAAGCGTTGTCTTGGCAGATCTTGGCGTAGAAGAGGGCGGACTTACGGACGATGCGTTCTTGGTCGTCGTAGTCGACACCGACCAATCCAAAGCGAGGCCAGAACCCCTTGTCCCATTCGAAGTTGTCGAGGAGTGACCAGTAGAAATAACCTCGGACATCGACGCCTTCTTCGATAGCGCGGTGTACCCAGAGGAGGTGGTCGCGAATAAACTCGAGGCGTTGGTCATCGAAGGCATCAGCGAGACCATTTTCAGTGATATAAATTGGAAGATTGTAGTGCTGTAACTCTTTTAAAATATTGTAGATACCTTTGGGGTAGAGTTCCCAGCCGAGGTCACTGATGGGTTTGTCGCCGAGGCGGATTTTGCGGGGGAATTTGAAACGATTGTGGAAATAGTATTGAACAGAGAGAAAATCATGAGTACCAGGTGTGAGATAAAAGAAATATTCGTTGGTGAAGAAATGTGCGAAGCGAATCATGAGCGTGTCAAAAAATGAATGCTTATGATAGGGCTGGAACGAATGGAGTAGTTGCGCGAGTCCTACCTTGGCATCGGGATCGATGTCATGGATAGCGTGGTAGGCACGTTTGTGAGCATTAGCCAAAATCTGGTAGACGCGATAGGCCATGAGATAACTTTTTTTCTGAGGGGGCCACTGGCCTGTGGTGTAGGATCCAGCGATGACGGAGGTTGGTTCATTAAGTGGAATCCAAAATTTCACCTGGTCGTGAAGTTTATTGACCACATGGCGAGTATAGCGTTCGAAGTAGACAGGAAATTCGGGGGAAGCAACGCCACCTTTATCACGGAGCCACAATGGAAGCGTCCAGTGCCAGAGGGTGACGAAGGGGGTCATACCACGTTCATGAAGAGCAGTGAGGACGTCGCGGTAGTGAGCGAGTTCTTGTTCATCAAATTGCCCTTCGACTGGTTCAATGCGAGACCATTCGATAGAGAAACGATGAGTATTGTGATGAAGGGATTTGGCCAGGTCGAAGTCTTCACGAAAACGGTGGTAGTGATCGCAGGCGATACCGGAGATATAGTTTGCAGGGTCTTCGGCTTCGGGGCGGAGGCGTTCCCAGTATTTGATGTGACCGAATTTGGTGTGAGCTTCTTTGGCTAAGCGTTCAGCATTTTCTTTTTCCCATTCAGACCAGTCGTTGTGGGTGTTGCCTTCGACTTGGTGCGCAGAAGAGGCTGAACCCCAGAGGAAGCCGTGTGGAAAGGAGAGTTTGGACATAAGGAGAGAAGTATACGGTATAAAGTATCACGTATCATGTATAAACCCATTCGACAGGCTCAGGGTCATCCGATGCGGATGATTGAATTGTAGCGTAATTCAGAGGAAAAAGAAAAAACTGGCACTATGGCCAGCTAAGAAAAATTGAGTATTAGCCTTAAAAGGTTTTGAGGGGGTTCCGCAGTGCGAAACCCCCTCGGAGCCAAATTGCCTTCTTTTCTCATCCGCGGTACGTGGGATGTGAAGGGCTTGTCCCTTAGGCTCATGTCATCTCGACCGTCAGGAGGTTTGTTGCTCCAGATCAATAGGGATGATAGATGAGTACCGAGCGGTCGGGGCGTCTTTGAAGATTGGTTTGCCTGAGGCCTAACTGGGAAAGCACCCACTTCCAACCAGTTCCTTCTCAGACGCTCCATCATTGCATATTTTCATCATTTTGTCAATAGTGAGGATCTGAACGTGGTGAAATGTTGCGTTTTGGCTTAAAATGGGGTATTCTCTGAGTATGAGTGATCAAAATTTTGTTTTCCCTGATCCGAAGACGACCGATCCTAAAAAGCGCCGTGTCCAACGGACGATCGAGATGATTCCTGGATTACTGACCTGGACGACACTTTTGGGGATGGTTGTTTTGTCATTTTTTTTGCCGGTGTGGGCAGCCGTGCTCGTTATCGTGTTTGACATTTACTGGATTCACAAGGCGTTCTATATTTCTCTCTTTTCAGTGGCGGGCAATCGTGATGTCGCCGAAGGGAAACGGATTAACTGGTGGGAACGCTGTCAGAATGTGGCCCATCCGGAAGCCTACAGCGAAATGCTCAAGGCTCGGACAAAAGATATGTATGCCAGTTTGCGAGAGGTTCCTTTTTTTCATATTCGGGAACGACATACTATTAGGAAAGAAATTGAGCGTTTGAAAAAGATTCGTCGGGAAACTCGTGAGCTCATCCCGATTCAGGACCAGATTATGGATTGGCGTGAAGTGATTCATGTGGTACTGCTTCCGACTGCTGGTGAACCGGCTGATGTCATTGAACCGGCTATCCAGTCACTCGCTGAAAATAATTTTCCGAAGGAGCAGATGATTATATTGTTGGCGACAGAAGAACGTGAAAATCCGGAAACCCGTTTGCCGAAAGTGGAATATTTGAAAAAGAAATTTGACGGAGTTTTCCGTGATTTTCTGGTGACCACTCATATTGTCGAAGGTGGCGAGATGAAGTGCAAAGCCTCCAATGCCCGTTTCGCTGCACGAGAACTGATGAAGTATCTCGATGAAAGGAATATTGATTACAAGCGGGTTGTTTTTTCGAATTTTGACTGTGACAGCGTGGCACATCCGGAATACTTTGCGGCACTGACCTACGAATACATCATTGATCCCAAACGTTTGCAACGTGCCTATCAGCCACTGCCGATGTATCACAACAATATTTGGGATACCAACGCGTTTGTCCGTCTCGTGGTGACAGGGTCATCGTTTTGGCACCTCTACCAGTCGACACGCAAAGAGATGGTGACGTTTTCCTCTCATTCGGAACCATTCGATACGTTGGTCAAGGTGGGATTTTGGCCAGTTAATATGATTAGCGAAGATAGTGTCATCTATTGGAAATGCTTGGCCTATTTCCATGGAGACTATCGGGTGCAACCGATTCATTTGCCGATATCGCTCGATGCGGTGCTGGCCGAGACGTACTGGAAGACACTGGTCAATCAGTACAAACAGAAGCGTCGCTGGGCCTATGGTATTGAGAACTTTCCTGTCACCATGCGAGCCATTTGGCCGGATCATGGAATCAAACTCCTCACGAAACTGCGCATTACTTTTGAGATGTTGGAAGGACATTACTCCTGGGCGACGACGTCGTTTATTCTCACTTTTCTTGGGTGGCTCCCGCTCATTTTTGGTGGAGCGGTTTTTCGGGAAAGCGTCCTCGCTCACAACCTGCCTTTTGTGACCAAAACGCTCATGACGCTCGGTATGGCCGGACTACTCATTTCGATTCCGATGTCACTCCTGTCGCTCCCGCCACGTCCCAAGCGTTATCATTGGACTCGCCATTTTCTTATGCTTTTTCAGTGGATACTGATTCCGTTGGTGGGATTTCTTTCAGCCTTTCCGGCTATTGATTCACAAACACGTATTTTGCTCGGGAAATATTTCGGAGAATTCTGGGTAACAGAAAAGATGCGAAAGTCGTAATGCAAAGTAACGTGTGAAAACTTTGAGTCGTTTTTGCCGTAGTATAAGAGCAACCCAGTATTGTATACTGGAAGCGGAGTAAGTGAATGAGTGGATGGAGCTATGCTTTTTATTTTTCAAAACATATTGATTGTCGTGAGCATGCTGCTCTTGGCTGGTATCCCTCTGGCCTCCTTCTTTCTTGATGTTAGCATCGAGGTGAGAAGCATGCTGTTTATGCTTTCTTTCGCGTCCGTGTTCGTGCTCATGATTATTCGGCCGTTGGCTGATATTTTCAATGAACAGCTCTGGCTTCGCAAGTTGGTCATTTTGCGCAAGGGATTCGGTATCTTTTCTGCTTCTATCATTGTCGGGTTCATGATCGACGCGCTCATTACACCGGGTTCTACCTATATCGCTTCGATGTTTACGGGGAAGTACTTTTCTCTCGATCGGTATGTCTTGTTCGCCCATTTAGGGGATATCACAGGTGTCATTTTGCTTCTCACCTCCAATCGTTTCTCTCAGAAGTATCTGAAGCAGAACTGGAAACGAATCCAGCGTCTGTCCTACGTGTATTTTTTTTCGGGTGGCATTTACGAAGCGTTTGCTCTCGAGAGTATGTTTGCTCTCTACGCGATACTTTTGGTCACCAATCTGACCGTACTCGCTTGGGTCGTCAAAATTTGGCGCAAGGGCTAGTTATTCCAGATGGATTTTCTCTTCGAAGATTCGGAGAGCTTTTTGAAGCAAGGGATGTTTTTTGAGGAGCGGGTCTGTGGCGAGTATGCGTTTGGCTTCATCGCGAGCGATGGTAATGAGTTTCATGTTGGTCAAGTTCTCCATAGCGATATCGGGTAGTCCTGACTGGCGAGATCCGAAGAAGGCACCTGGACCACGGAGAGCCAGGTCGGCTTCGGCGATATCAAATCCGCTCCCACTTTTTTCTAAGACTTTTAGTCGCTCGTTGTATTCTCCAGATGATTTCCCGGGAAGGAGGAAACAGTAGGACTGGTGTTCTCCGCGACCGACACGGCCACGGAACTGGTGGAGTTGAGCCAGGCCGAAGCGTTCAGCTTCTTCAATCATGATGATACTGGCATTGGGGACATCGATGCCGACTTCGACGACGGCAGTGGCGACGAGGATGTCGTACTTTTTGTCTTTAAAGTCACGCATGACAGACTCTTTCTCCTTAGCTTTCAGTCGTCCATGGAGTAGTCCGATAGAGAGATGCGGGAATACCGTTTCGGTGAGACGTTGGTGTTCGACAACCGCTGCTTTGACATCAGTGATAGCCAGCGATTCTTCCACGAGAGGAAAAATAACAAAGACTTGGCGACCCTTCGTGATTTCACTACGGATGAATTCATAAATTTTTTGGCGATCACGCTCTGTACTACCGATTTTGGTGATAATCGGTTTGCGGTTTTTGGGGAGTTCGTCTAAAAGTGAGAGGTCGAGGTTACCGAAAAATGCCAGTGTCATCGTACGTGGGATAGGGGTAGCGGTCATGCTTAAAAAGTGGGGCACTAGTTCTTGTGAACCATCGATGCTCTCGAAGGAAAGCTCCTGAAGGCGCGCTCGTTGGGAGACGCCGAAGCGGTGCTGTTCATCGACGACGATGAGGGCGAGTTTTTCAAAGGAGACATCCTGTTGAAGCAGGGCATGGGTACCGATGATAATTTTAGGAATACCAGCTCTGATAGCCTTGAGGAGGGTTGGTCGCGTTGTTGACTGACCATCGAGGATGCGATAGCTACTGGTGAACAAAGCGACACCATGGCCGGTATTTTGAAAAAGTGTGCTGAAGCTCTCGAAGTGTTGACGGGCCAGGACTTCGGTTGGAGCGAGGATGGCGGTTTGGCATCCGTTTTCTGCGGTAACAAATGAAGCGAGTCCGGCAACGATAGTTTTGCCACTTCCGACATCACCGTTCAACAGGCGATTCATCGGTTGTGGTCGTTCCATGTCCCTCAGGATTTCGTAGCCGGCTTTGCGCTGAGCATTGGTGAGCGTGAAGGGAAGGCTACTTACAAATTTTTTCACCACTGTTTCATC
>JAGOOJ010000019.1 GCA_017992575.1 Candidatus Moraniibacteriota bacterium
CCTGTAGCTCGACGCCTCCTCGCTACTCCCAAGAAAAAATCTCTTCGTCTCACACTCAAAGGCGACACTGTTTTGTGCACATAACCCGAGCCAATCTCTCAGCTTTCTTGAATACATGGGGTCAACAAATGCTTGACATCCTGTTCCCTTTACAGTGCATCGGTTGTGGCAAGAAGAAGTCCTGGATCTGTGACCTCTGCCTCCACCAAATTCCCCTGCGCCTCGAGCAACATTGTCCTGCCTGTCTACGCCATACTACCCCCTTTGGTCAAGTCTGTTTCGCCTGCCAGGATAGCGCCAAACCAGCTCTCGATGGTCTTTTTATCGCCTCCTACTATCGTGACACCCTCCTGCCACGAGCTATTCATACCTACAAGTACCGTTTTATCAAAGACCTCAGCATACCACTCGGATCACTTCTTTTGCATGCTCTCTCAAAAACTGACCTTCCGCTTCCAGACACCCTCATTCCGGTACCGCTCCACCCCAGACGCCTCCGCTTTCGTGGCTTTAACCAGGCCGAGCTACTCGCTCGTATCCTCTCATCGCAACTCACCCCTGGGCTCGAAATCCCACTCCTGACTGATACCCTGCTTCGTATCCGTTCCACTAAACCCCAAATGAAAATTGAATCCCGAGAAGAGCGTCTCACTAACCTGAAAAATGCTTTCCATGTCGCAACAGAAAAACGAGCTCTTCTCGAAGGGAAGTCCCTCTGGCTCATTGATGATGTTGCTACCACCGGTACTACCCTCGAGGAATGCGCCACTGTTCTCAAGCATTCCGGTGCCAAAACAGTTTATGGTATCGTTCTAGCCCGATAGCAAAAGAGTTACGTCATTCATCACGTAACTCTTTTTACAGGAGTATCTCGGGGAAACGTCAACTATTCGTAGAGTACAAAATAGTCAATTTTTGCCTTTTCCTTTAGATCACTTACCCACTGTGTCGCTTCCGTACTGAATTTTCTTCCCTTCAGTTGTTCGCGGGCCTGATTAACCATATCTTCTGAGCTGACCCCATTAGAAGCAGGCATCTTGGTGGTGTTCAAATATTCTTTCAACTCCTCATCACTCACCGAAATTTTGTCCGCCAAGAGTTGCTCCAAAGACTTGTTGATTTCTATCTGCTCACGGAGATCGGAGAGTGACATTCCCTGTCCTGCCAAAGCCTGCTCCAGAGTACCACCCTGAGCCATAACTTGTTCTTCTACTTTTTTCACTTCAGCATCGACATCGGCTGGTGTCGCCACGACCCCCTGCTTCCGCAGTTCATCCTTGATAAGCTTTTTAGTAATCATCGTATCAAGCACATTTTTGCCTGATTGTTTTTCAAGCTCCTGCACCACGCTCCATCGACTGATAGCCTGTCCATTCACACTCGCTGCAATAAAGAATCCCTTGAAATACACAAACCCAACAAAAAGGATGCCGAAAATACCAAAAATAACGATAAAGGTTTTGGTTGTTCGGTCAATTTTAGAAACATACCCACACACCATCTGGGCAACATCTTTCAATGTCGGTTTCTTTTTTTCCGGTGTCTCACTCGGGGTGGCCGAACTCGCTACCACAGCCTCCTCTTTTTTCTCAACAACTGCCGCCACTACTGTTTCCTTCACTTCTGGCACTTCCGTCTTCGGTACTTCATTTTCCATAGCAGTACGCTTCGTTAATAATCATTCCCTCCACACAGAAAAAGAGCTTGTCCATCTCTTTTTTTCCTATTGTACTGTATAAAGCCAAAAAGTGCTACCAGCTCATTTTTTTAATTGCTCTTCCTTCACCCGAAATCGCACTATTTTTCGAATGAATCCCCAAGGAAGCACCTTTCCAATCTTCCTTAGAAAAAGTGAAGAACAACAGCGGCAACCATGAGATTGACAAGTGAACCACCGGCCATAATACCAATTTTCTTACACATAAACTGCTGGGGCGTCCCGCCGAACATAACAGCGCTCACCTGTGTTGGCATCACAAAACCAAGCCACAGAAATCCCGCTGCCCCAAAAGCATGCCATTCAGACGAAAGCTCAGATACAAAGAGCGCTAAAACAAAAGTTGTCACCAATGTGCCGAGTAACTGTACCGCCAAGTATGGTGTCATCCCTTTTTGTGCTTTCTCCTGCTCTTCAGGTGAGAGCTTATCGTATCCATGTATAGCACCCCACGTTTTGCCGAAAATGGCCATGTACCATACCCAACCACAAATAAACTGCAACACCGTTGCTGCCACTATCGCCACATAATTTAATTCCATACGAATATTTTATGAGTTATACTCACCTACTTTTATAAGCTTACTCCTCCTTCCGCCGTTTTTCAAACCACTTCGCAGCATTTGGACGACGGTGAGGACAACCCGGCCAACAACACGGCCTGCGCTTACCTTTGAGCAAGTCCTCCCGCAACCGACTGATGTGTTCATTCCGAGTCTCTGGCTTTTTAACGATAGTTATCCAGCAAATCCATTCGTTGCGTGCCAATGGTGTCAGTCCGTTCCAGAGTTCGAGCAATTTTGGCACCTCCAACAGCACACCCTTCACATCCTTAGGAACCGTATGTACCACACCGGAGCTGATAGAAACCTTGGTCATGCGACTATTGTAGCAAATTATTCGAGAATCAATTTATTATCTCTTCGCCTTCATCACTTTTATACTCTCTTTGACCAATTTTTTTACCAGAGTCATTGGTATTCTCGTCTCTATGGGCAAGTTCAAAATAGCCTTCGTCGTTCGATATCTCGACAATTCCTTGGCATGACTTTGTAAGACGGGCGGGCGGACATGGAGCCGTACGTATGGCAAGTCAAAGCTAAACCAGGCAAACATGCCATCGTAATCATAGCCGTCATACGAATATCCGGGCATTTCGAAGTAGTCAATGCGCTCTTTGGCATCAGGCGCTACCATTCGGATCAGAGACCGTAGCTCACGGAGCTTCGACTGAGCTTCTTTGGGAGCACTGGCAATATAGTCATCAACACTTTTTAGGATTTTTTCCATACTACGGGGAGCCTGGGACGAAGTTAGAACGTATTATCATTTAGTCATTCCAAAAATTGTAGATCTGATAATTTCGTTGAAGAGCTCGTCTTGTGAAGCACTTTCAGTAACCATAATAAAGGCATAATGCGTGCCGTCTGATTCTGTAATATCAATTCTTGTTTCTTTTTGCCCTACCAGAGCAATATGGCTTAGGTCCTCTGATTTTACTATGCCCGAAATTTTAGTGCCCGTCCGTCCGTCAATCATAACCTTCTCGCTTTTCTGGTTTTCATAACTCACCTTTGGTGTGACATAAGAAGAGCTGCTAACAATAACTTGGGCCACTAATCCTGTTTCACGGCAGTTTACAGCCCTATTGCTCGCAGTCTCACACTTCTTCAAGTATTTACTCTTATCAAAAAATGGAACGGTTGAGATAGCTCCACCGTCGCGACTTCCATTCTGAAGCCAAATTGTAGGATAATTAAATCGCACGCCAAAATTCAAGCCAGTATCTTTTTTGCTATCAAAACCAATCCACAGACGCCCTCCCTCTTCCTGTACCTTATTTTGTTGAGAGGGAATTTGACCGCTACTAATCGGTGCTTCAAGAGAGGCTCTCTCATTAAAATAAGAAACAACGACTAGGAAAAGTCCAAAAACAAAAACACAGCCAAGACCAATATATAAAACCCTCCTTTGTTTATATTCCGTAGAAATAAGTATTAATAGAATTTTTCATTATTATACAATTTTTTACTAATTTGGTAAAAGCGAGATGAAGATGGAAAAACTACCTTTGAACGCCACAATAGAAAACAAAGAAATGGCTTCTCACAAACTAAAACAGCCTTACCAAATACTCGAAAAAGTAAACGATAAAGCTGATTTTTTACAGATGCGGAGAGCCTGGGACGAAGTTAGAACATATATTAGCATGAATTGCTAATTTTATTACACAAGATGCGTAGCTTATAAGCCCTTTTCTACTTCTTCAATCTTAAGAATTTTTCGTACTCTATCTCGCAAACCACCAGTGCTGGTTACCATTTGTAAATTTGGATCATCAGCATTCTTTAAACTGCCAATGATTGGAATAAAATACCCCTTTTCATAAACATGCCCATCGGCCGCCGTAATCTCCCCGAGTTGCGACAAAACCCTCATCAAGCTTCGTCTATTTGTCACTGAATCAATACTCACTGAAAGAAATTCTTCGGGCGTTAATGATCCTTCAGAATTTCTTATGGAGTTGTGCTCGGTGTTTGCAGTTTGCTTGCTCGGGACTTCTTCTATCCCCCTCTTCATTTCACTTCGAAGAGCGTCAATTTTTCTATCTCTCTCCGAATCAAGCTGATCGAGTTCAACACCTGAAATTTCCCCATTTATTCTCCTTTGTAAATCTGATTTTCCTTGTTCAACTTGTTCTGATAACTCTATCAATAATTCATCCATTTTCCCTGTCTTTTCTACATTTTTACTCTTTATCTGAGCCGCTAAAGCATCAGCTCGGGCCAACTCTGCATTCCGTGCTACTTCGTCTTGTCTCACCTGTTCGGCTCGAGCCGTTTCTATTGCAGGGTCCGGTAAAGGTTCCAATACCATTTCTGCCTTTTGCTCCGCCGGGGATTCTTCCTCAAGAGGAGCGAGTTCCAAATCCCCGGCTAAACGGGTCGCCGTGTCTTCCGGTGTTTCATTCGACAAAGGTTTCGGCTGGTCAAAATTCGGCATAACAACGCTGTTAATTCTTATTTCTACCCGTCCTCTCTGCTATCTTTTGATTTAATTCTTTCATCTCCAACTCATACTCCTCAAATAATCCCAAACCCATTTCTTTTCGTCTTGTATTAAGATTCTCTCTGTCTTCAATAGGAACGGGTCCGAATTTCCCTTCTGAGTCGTAATCGAATTGAGTGCCATAGAGAGTTGGTCTCCCTGTACTCACCCTTACTCTATCTTCCAAAAAAGCTCTGTCTTGTTTTCTTACTTCCCCATCTGGCTCATGTTGCATTAAATCCAAACACTGTTGTTGAAACTCAGGGTCATGATCAGCGTGTTGCACCAGTAACCATGCTGCGTTTGCTGCTTCTTCTCCCACCTTTGACTGTGTAGGCCACCCTATCTTTGCTACTATCTCCTTCAAGCGTTCAGTATTTCTCTTATCAAGAGTCTTTTCCCATGTTTCCCCCGTTTCCTGCCAATGCCTTCTCGCGTCTTGATCAGAATGGGCTAGAGCTAAAAGTTCAGTCATAAAACCGTTATCTTTTTTCTCTTGTGGACTACCTGGCTCAAATTTTTCCATAGTAATGAAAAAGGAAAGGGGTCAAGTACATTTCTTTTGAAATTGATAATGTTTCATGCCCAAAATACTATCCAACTACACACTCAATATAAACCAAAAATCCCCCAGGGACAATCTGGGAGATTTTTCAGTGCGCGAAAGAAGGGATTCGAACCCTTCTCATGCTAGCACTAAATGAGTTATATAAACACATTTTATTCTATATGTCAATAGCGGAGAGGCAGGGATTCGAACCCTGGGACCAGTTACCCGGTCAACTTCTTAGCAGGAAGCTCCTTTAAGCCACTCAGGCACCTCTCCAATGTTATTCACTTTTCTCAAAAATACTCTTCCAAAGCCACTCTCCATATTTTTTCGCTACATTACCCAGCCTACCAACTTTCCTTTGGAAAATCAAGCAAAAAGAAACCCTTTCCTTTTTCTGAGAACAGACTATACTTGAGGCATAAAAAGTAACCACTTCGCTATGGATGCAACCACTCCGCGGACGTCGTGCGAAAGCTGTCTCATGCCGTTTGCCAAAGATCCCGGACAACGAGAGAACGAACGCTACTGTAGCTACTGCTTCCGTGATGGTAAATTGTGCTATGAGGGTACCGATGTGAACGAATTCAAACGTATCGCCTATCAGAACATGGTGGCTCACGGGACCAACAAAGTGCTGGCGACATTCTTCACGTGGATGATCGGCTTCGCTCCCCGCTGGAAGAAATAACTATGCCTACCCCGAAAACTCGGTGTGCTTGGGTCAGCCCCGGTGACACGCTCTACGAGGAGTATCATGACCGTGAATGGGGTGTCCGCACCTATGATGACCGGAGACTGTTCGAATTTCTCACCCTCGAGAGTGCTCAGGCCGGACTCTCTTGGTCTACCATTCTCAAAAAACGCTCTGCCTACAAAAAAGCCTTCGCCAATTTTGATCCAGAAAAAGTAGCTCGCTTTACACCTCATGACATCGACCGGCTCATGAAAGATTCCGGTATTGTTAGGCATCGTCTCAAAATCGAGTCGGCTATCAAAAACGCTCGCCTCTTTCTCGCCGTACAGAAAGAGTTCGGTTCATTTGCCCGCTACCTTACCCAGTTCAGCGATACCAAACAACCAAACACTCAGCGTCGAACACTCTCCGATGTCCCCCCGTTCACAGAAGCATCAGAAAGATTGGCCAACGACCTCAAGGCTCGTGGTTTCAAATTCTTTGGTCCCATCATCGGCTATGCTTTCATGCAAGCCACCGGCATGGTGAACGACCACACTACAGATTGCTTCCGTTACGATGAAGTAAAGAAGCTCAACCAAGAACAAAAACAATAAAGTAAGAGACAAAAAAAACACCCCTCGACAAGCTCAGGGTGTTTTTTCGTGTCATACCGAGTATCACGAATGATACCCGACAAGGACTACCAACGGCTTCCGCCCTGGTCGTTTGCACGATACCCACCACCGTTGTTTCCACCGGTGCGAGGTGCGCGCTCTTCCAAAGGACGAGCTTCGTTGACAGTCAACGTTCGTCCGTCTAACTCCTTACCATTCCAAAGTTCGATAGCCTTTTGAGCCTCGTCTTCGGTAGCCATCTCAACAAAAGCAAAACCGCGTGAGCGACCTGTCATTTTGTCGATGATGATCTTGGCAGAAGTGACATTCCCGGCCTGGGCGAAAGCATCGCGCAGTCCGTCCTCGGTCGTACCGTAGGAAACGCCACCAACATACAATTTGGTTGCCATATCGAATCTATCACTTGATTACCGCGTAAGTGGACCTTTCTCAAACTTCTGGCTCTACTGCACGGAATTCAAGTTTGGCAACCGAATATCACGCCTCAGCGTACTTCCAGAGAGAAAACTTACAACACCCGCAATGTAGCATGAAAGAAGCCTTTTGGCAAGCCCCATACTCACCTGAATTCCAAAATCCCAATGTCAAATTTCAAATGAAATCTGAATGAAAAAAATTCAAAATTGAAACATTAATAATTGATTTGACATTGGTCATTTAAGCTTTGACATTCTTTGTCTATTCCCAGATGTTGAGCCAGACACCAGCGTAGTGCACGACAACGTAAAGGAAAAACAGATAGCCGAGAATACCAGCAATCAGAGTTGAAAGAATGACATTTATGATACGATTCCGTTCCCGTTTGGCCTGATCAAGAGTGCATACCCCCTGCCTTCGGAAATACAAGAATATACTTCCCGCTAACAGGATTAATCCGAGCGCGCGAAACGCCCACTTATACTCTCCGTAGAGGACATCAGTGAGTGAGGCCGCCACCGTCACGGTACTCACTCCCAGAAGCACCAGGATAATCGGTGACAGGCAACACATCGAGGCAAACAGTACCGGCAGTCCCGCAACTTTAAAAATTTCTTTCAATGTCATAAGAAATTGGTTGTTATTTGCTCTCTACTGGCTGTTCATTATCCGGTATAAACTTCAAAGCATCACCATTGATACAGTAGCGCAGTCCGGTGGGTGCTGGACCGTCGTTAAAAACATGACCGAGATGTCCGCCATCTTTAGAGAGGACCTCTGTGCGGGTCGTAAACAAAGTATCATCTTCTGCAGTCTTCACAGCATCAGCACTGATAGGTCGTGTGAAACTCGGCCAGCCAGTCCCAGAATCAAACTTATCCTCTGAACGAAAGACTGGCTCATTGTTATCGGCGGACACATAGGTCCCCTGACGCTTTTCGGTATAGAGTGGACTGCTAAACGGTGGCTCGGTGCCCTTCTCACGCAAAATCTTGGCCTGCTCCGGTGTCATCTCGACACAACCATTCACCCCACAGCTCGCTCCGGTCACTTCTTTTTTTTCTTCCATACGTGTTTGTACATAATAATACGCCACCGCTCCAAGGATAACCAAAGGAACAGTCGCAAGGAGTAAAGTTTTGGATGAGATGTTATACATAAGCATTCTTATAATCACATCCGGACGCCACGACCAGAGTAGAACAAATACCACACCGTGAATGACAGCGCGCCTGACAGAGTAATGAGGATAATATAGGCAATAGAGATACTGACATCCGTCACCCCGGTCAATCCATACCGGAAACCGTTAATCATATACAGAAGCGGGTTCCACAATGACACCTCGCGCCACACGGCCGGCAACATCGAGAGCGAATAGAACGTCCCAGCCAGGTAGGTCAGTGGCGTCAGGATAAACGTTGGAAAAATCGAGATACTATCGAAGTCCTTGGCAAAGATAGCGTTGATGAGTCCGGCCAGAGAAAACACCACTGATGTCAGAAAGGCGAAAGCGACGACATGAAACACACTATGAACAGAGATCGGCGTAAAGAAAAATGAAATAACCAGAAGGATTGCTCCCGTCACCAAACCACGAAGTACCCCACCCGTCACATACCCCAAAATCATAATCCAGTATGGTGTCGGCGATACCTGAATTTCTTCAATAGACCGCTGGAACTTGGCGATATAGTACCCAAAGGCCGAGTGCATAAATGACTGCGTGATAACTGAAATCATGATGACCCCCGGCACGATAAACTCCATGTAGCTCATGCCATTAATCGGTGCCACCTGTGTCCCGATAAACTTCCCAAAGACCAGAAAGTACAGTACTGTCGTCACCGCTGGTGGCAGAAGCGTCTGGACCCATACCCGAAACAAACGGAGGAATTCTTTCCGTACAATCGTCACATAGGAAGCGAGCATTTGTTTTCCATTCATAGACTTGAAGTACCATTGATTTTCTGCATGAAAAATTCTTCCAAACGATTCGTCTTGTTACGTACACTGCGCACCCGGATATCCAGACGATTGAGGGCGTTAATGGCATCGTTGATAGACTCCCCTTGTTTCACCGTCATCTCGATAGTGTTGTCATCAACCTTGTGCACACCAAACTGTGCCACCAATTTCTCAGTCGCTTCTGGAAGTGACTGCTCCAGATCAAACACAAATGTTTCCTTATCCATCTTGGA
Source organism: Candidatus Moraniibacteriota bacterium (assembly GCA_017992575.1). Classification (GTDB taxonomy): domain Bacteria; phylum Patescibacteriota; class Minisyncoccia; order Moranbacterales; family UBA1568; genus UBA1568. The sequence goes on from JAGOOJ010000019.1 coordinate 9,248, forward strand.
GAGCAATTCTTTGACTGGACCACACTCAATCACTTCACCCTTATTGATGATGGCCATGTTATTGCACAATTGCTCGGCTTCTTCCAAATAATGCGTTGTCAAAATAATCGTCGTCCCAGACTGGTTGAGCGTCTCCAAAAATTCCCACATCTCGCGACGGATTTCGATATCGACGCCAGCGGTCGGTTCATCAAGGATGAGCACCTTGGGGCTATGTACTAGTCCGCGAGCGATCATCAATCGACGCTTCATTCCACCTGAAAGGGTGCGTGAAGCTTCATTACGTTTCTCATAGAGGCCCAGTTGCTTCAAGAGTTCTTCAGCTTTCGGTAGCGCCTCTTTGCGTGGGATGCCATAGTATCCCGCCTGGTCGAGCACGATATCAATCACTTTTTCAAATATTCCAAAGTTGAATTCCTGTGGCACTACGCCTAAGTGCATCTTGGCCTTCTGATAATCATCATCAATAGACAATCCTTCGATACTGACTGTCCCAGCTGATTTCTCCACTAACCCACAGACAACATTGATGAGGGTGCTCTTGCCAGCACCATTGGGTCCGAGCAAAGCAAAAAAGTCTCCTTGGGCCACCGTCAAATCAACACCACGAAGCGCCTCCACTCCGTTGCCGTAGACTTTTTTCAGTCCCTTGATTTCAATAGCGTTAACCATAGTATTGTATAGAGAGGTCTCCTCAGTATACGCTTTTCACACCAAACGAGCAACCACCCGACATGGGTGTTCACTTCTCAGTAAGTCTTTTTTTAGCACCAGAAGGTTGTATTGTATATCGTGCCAAAAAAGACTTCCTATCAGGAACCTGATTCTTCTTCAGGAAGAGGATTGGTTGGCTTTTTGATGGTCAACGCAAAGAGTACCACGAGGACTCCCAAGGCAATACCCATACCAGCCCAAGGAACCCAAGCGTGTCTTTCTGTAAAACGGCTTTCTTGGGTGTCGCACTTATCACCCATCCCGTCACCATCAGTGTCCTTCTGATCTGGATTGGGTAAATTCTTGCAGTTATCCCGAATATTGGCCAATCCGTCAAAATCAAAATCTTCACACAGATCCCCGATCTTATTTTGATTCAAATCTTCCTGATCAGTATTCGCAAGAGAGGGGCAATTATCCTTGGCATCCGAAATACCGTCCGCATCAGTATCAGTGGGTTTGTAGTAAGGGTTAGGTACTAAATTTTTTACCGGAAGGATGATAACTGGAGACGCCGAAGAAAGAGCATAGGAAGAAGCAGGTATCCCAACACGAGTATCTGACAGGGTGTACAGTCGATAACTCTCATTTGGCTGGGCAAGAAATTTCACATGTCGCTCCTGCAGATTGTTTCTCTCCATAGAAAACGAAAGCTCTGTCAGACGAAGTGGTTGGTTGTACCAAAACGTAATCTTCCAAATTTTAGAAAAAGTGCGAGGAAAAACAACCTGACGATTCGTCACCGCCGTAGGAGAAAGTACAATTTTTTCTGCATCACTAATGACAGCGACCACACCCACCTTTGTAGGCAACGTCACGTTGGTATCAACAAAAAAAGTAAACCCGGACATACTTTCTGGCTCTGGTGTCTCGACAACAATCGTTCTCATCCCAGTGACACCAGTTGCTGGTAAAGCAAACTCCACATACGTACTTTGATTCTTGTCGTACAGGGTCGCTCCTGATGTTGCACTATCCGTTTCAGTAGCATCCAAAACAATCGACGGTAAAAATTCTCTGGCGGGAAGAACAACTGAATTAGTTGCGTAAGACTCCAGAGTACCTTTCTGAATATTAGTGATAGCCACCCCATTTTCCACTTGCCCAGCCGAAGTAAATTCCTCAGGAGGAAAAACGACATCAACCACTGATGGTGTCAGTATCGGATTAATCGGCAAATCAACCATTTGCTGAAAATTATCGGTAACCGCATGAACACTATTGGAAGTAGAAGGAGCCCCTTGTCCAAAAGCGACACTCAGAGGGGAAAAGAGCATCAGTCCAGAAACAACCAGGGAACGTCGACTAAACATATTTCGTATTTTAGTTTTTTATTTCTTTCTTTTTTGATTGCACAAAAGCCGTACCCATAAGCAATCCTCCTAGGACAAAAAAGGTGACAACCCTTCCTGCTAAATCCATGCGCCACACATCGACCAATACCAGTCGGACAATAACCACCAAAACCAGCGTTCCTCCATACAACCAGAGGCCCCTCCTCGAAAGTCGCTGTCCCTGGAAGTAACACACAATTCCAATACTGGTGTAAACGAGATAACTCAGCATCGTACCTAAGCTTGCCAAGCCATATCCATATGATGATGATCCTGCATGGAGAGCCTTCCAAAGCAACATATAAAAATAAATACTCCCGGAAATCATGTAAAAATTACTCGCCTGAAAATAAGATTTCTCTGCCGAAGGAGGGAGATACCTACGAAAAGAAAGTCCTAACCCCATCAGTCCGCAGGCAACAAAAAGTAGCACGAGAAAGTCAGCATGAAACACTCCCTTGTACCAACTTGTTGCGGTATAACTTCCTAGCGCCAAAAACATTGGTCCTACTATAAAGATACTGGAGCGCATCGCCGTTTCAATACGACGAGAGAATAGAGCCACGACAAGAGGAATCAACAGACTCTCTCCAATATAGGCCAAAGTCAGTGCGGGGCCATCGAGTTCAACCGCTGTAGCGGCCACCAACATCACAACAGCTACAGAACCATGAGCATAAAAAATTTCCCGCTTCCCAGAAATTTTCGTCACCACAAATGAAGCCCCCGCAAACACTACCATCCATGTTGAAAGTAAAAGGCTCTGCCATTCTTTTTGCCCAGCTACCAACACCCAAAGAATAAGAAAGAGCCCATTGCCAAAAATGACTGCTATTTCTGCAGGTGAGGGAAGCTCTATATTCTTCTTCAACGACACTATGTTAGTCAAAAAGATAATCGCTGTAAAACCGAAGGCGAGAAGAAGTAATAAATCTCTCTGGGGAGAAAAAGCCAGGGACAGGAAATGCGGGGCACTATATACCGTCACTAGCAAAAGAGCGTAAAGGGAGAGGCTTCGCCATTTTGTAACAAAAACAACCCAAACCGTCCCAAGCATTACCATCATGAGATAAGAGAACAATCCCACCTGATCAGTATTCGAAGCGTTCGTAAGAAGTGGTGCGACGCCAGCTAATATAAGCCCCACTATAGCAAGAGATTTATTACGGAAAGACACACTTGCAAAAGCGACAACCACAACGCTCAAAAACATCACTACCAAAGCGGATGTTGGTGTAAAAAAATCATACAAGTACCTCGCTGCATATAGCATCAAAAGTATCGTCGTAGACCCTACTACCAAGAAAACACTGCCTTGATGTACAAATTTTTGCATGCGTTGCCAACCAAATCCAAGAAGTCCAGCCCCGGCTACGAGACCAACAGTAATCCGCCCCATTGGCCCTATCCAATCATTGATAAAAGCATAACTCACGAGCCAGCCAAAAGCCATAAGTATCAAGAGTCCGCCTAACTTCAAAAGCCAGTCGCGTCGTAACCAATCAATAATATCCGTTTTCGATTTACTGTTGACCGGCGACTGTAGTGTTGGAACAGCCCCAAGAGAAACAGATTTTCCCACAGAGGCAACAGGCACTGAAGCAGGTGCTTCTTTATTTGTCACCAACGTTTCTGTCGGAAGAGAAGAAGAAGTCACTGGAGCCACTCCCGATTGCATCAATCGCTCCACTTTTTCCAAACGACTTCGGAGATTAAAAACGAGAAGGAATAAAACAAAAACGAGAAGATATATCATATTGTATTTGTATTTTTACTTTTCATTATTATACCACAAATAGAGCCCCCTCTTTATCGCAAATACTCTGAAAGCACCGTCACCAAACGCTCTGCGATTTTCGTATAGCCCTGATCATTGGGATGAAGCGCATCACTCATGAGTTCAGAACGCCCAAACAATCCCGCAAGAACATCTGACATATACACCGAACCGGTACGTTTTGCGAGTGCTTCATACTCTGCATCCGCTCCACCGGATATGATACCGCTCCGCACTCCCAAAACTACGGTAATAGCTCCTTGTCCTTGAAATGCCGAAACTATTTTTTCCAAATTTACAAACGTTTCTTCGCGAGGAATCTTTTTCAAAAAGTCGTTCCCGCCCAAAAGGATAATGGCCATTTTTGGTTTTTCTGCCA
>JAGOOJ010000050.1 GCA_017992575.1 Candidatus Moraniibacteriota bacterium
GCCTCCGGCGTCTGTTCATCAAAATAGACCCCCATCTTGCCCTCCTCCATATGTTCGACAATATCACCTCCCCGATAGGCAATGAGTGGGCGACCCGAAGCCATAGCCTCGATAGCGACAATCCCGAAATCTTCTTCCTGAGGAAAAATAAATCCGCGACATTCAGCATAGTACTTTGGAAGTTCTTTTTCGGAAACCCGACCAAGAAACTCAATCGTCGGTCCGGCCAGCTTTTTCAAACGCTCCATCTCAGGACCACGACCGATAATTTTAAGTGGCAGACCGAGGCGATTAAACGCCTCTATAGCGATATCATGTCGCTTGTAGGCGATAAGCCTCCCCACCATGAGAAAATATGACTGATGATCCTCTGGCTTTGCGATGAAAAACTGGTCAACATTCACGGGGGGATGAATCACCAGGGCCTCCTTACGGTAGTACTTGGCGATGCGCTTCTTCACGAACTGAGAATTCGCCAAAAACTGGTCCACCCGATCAGCACTTACCTTATCCCAAAGACGGATAGGACTCATAAAAAATGGCACCAACCGTTTCACAAAACCCGGGAAGCCGAAATCCTGGGTATATTTCTGGCAATCATCCCAGGCATAGCGCATCGGTGTATGCATATAACAAATATGAAGCGTCTCGGGTCGAGTAATAATACCCTTGGCATAGCTCGAAGAATCAGACAGTACAATGTCATACTTACTGAAATCAAATTCTTCAATAGCCAGCGGCATGAGTGGCGGAAAAAAGCGATGGTACCGACGAGAGAATGGTATTTTCTGCAAAAACGACGTATAAATGCGTTTGTCCGAAAATTGCCCCCGCATAGCCTCTGCATCATAAATAAGGGTATAAATAGGTGCATACGGAAAAAGCTCCGTGAAAGCCTCAAGCACCCGCTCTGCCCCCCCGTACTGCACCAAATAGTCATGGACCAAGGCAATTTTCATCCCGTTAGAAGCAGATCGCGCCCGCGAATCCCGCCTTTCATTAAACCTTTACAGTGCCCCTTCCTCCAATTCCCAGTAGAATAGCGCGGTCGCGACTTCTAACGGGATTCATATATTCCTACTCTACCGCAAATTAACGATTTCTGCACCACCCAATCTAAAAAACCTTACTCAGGGTAATCTGACTCTTCAGTGGTCCCAATTGACTCTTCATAAAATCCCACGTGCTCTGATGACACTGTCCAAAAAGCATGACTACATCTTCATTACTCAATACCAGAGGATTCAATGGCTGATCCTTCATGAGATGAAACATGATCGACTGTGGATCACTCCCATGCCCGAGACCCAAAGCATGACCTAGCTCATGCACAAGCACAGCGCGCAGATGAAAGAGGTCATCGTATTGGTAAATATTAATTTCCTCTCCGACGTACTCCCCCTGATCAAATTCCTGTGGCTTGCCATAACGCTCAGTATAACTTGTTACCTGAGTATTATATTCCTCAATCACTCCAACTTTTTCTTGAGAAAACGCATTTACCTGTGTCGCCAGGGTATTCACCTCTTGACGCTTCGCCTCCAATTCTTTTTGCTCTTGACTCAGTGTTTTAGAAACAGCCTCTAATTTTTGATATTCTTCTTTCGGCGCACCACCTTGCTTATTCCACTTGGCGACTTCTCCATTATAGGCAGCCAAACGTCGCTTAAATAAAGCCAACATACGTTCATATTCCTTCCCCTCTTTCTCGTAGAGAGCAAGCACTCGAGTCTGTTTCTGATTCAGCGTTTCTTGTGATGCCTTAGCTCTCTCAAGCGAGGCCTCTAGTTTCTGACCAACAATCGTTTGCTCCTGACGTTCATCAAAAACAAGATTCACTCGAAAAGATGCCTCTGGTACATACTGAAAAAGTTCCTTCCCGAGCGCTCCCTCCCAAAGTTGCTCAGCCGAGGAAATTTCCTGAAGAAATGCTTCTTGGGTAAGATCAAATCGCAAGTCAAATACTCCGACAGTATACTGCAGAGGCTCCTTACATGGTACTGGTACCATCCGCCAAATATAAACAGTACCTAAAAGAAGGGTGGCGAGCACACCGTACTGAAGAAGCTTTTGAAGCCACATAGAAAAACTAGAGACGTAAACGCCCCCCATGCGCTGTAGCCAGGGCAACGATACGGTCGAAAGTAGCGTCCATTTCAGCGCTGGAAAGGGTACGGTCGGAGGCCCCAAAAGCAAGATGGAAAGCGAAACTTTTTTCAGTGTCTTTCTCGTACACGTCGAAGAGTTCTGTTTTTTGCAAAAGTGGCGCCCCTGCTTCATACAGTAACTGTTCCACTTCTCTCACGGTCGTTTTGTGCGGGAAAGTCAATGAAATATCGCGCAGAGCGTAGGGAAATTTCTGGAGAGGCATAAAAACTGTCTCATTCTTTCTGAGCACTTCCAGTTCCGCAGTTATGAATCCCCCGACTGCTATACGCGCCTCCAAACCTAATGTTTTGAGTACTTCGGGGTGAATTTCACCAATAAAGCCAATAACTCTACCGCCAACTTCATACACAGCACTCCGTGATGGATGGAGCAGAGCCAGTACTGGAACCTCTGGATGTCGATCCAGTAATACAAGCGTCATGCGAGATTCATCAATATGAAGCGCTTTCAGTAGAGCACTCATCTTCCCCTTCAGTGCAAAAAACGCCTCACCTTTCTCGCTTTTCTTGGGCAAAACAGAAAGCAGTGAGAGTTCTGATACTTCCACTGGTCGTTTTGTCTTTTTATCCTTAGCAAATACTTTGCCCCACTCGAAACAATCAAAAGACTGGAAATGACGCATGTTTTCCGCTATTTTTCGCAAATGCAGTGGTACCAAAGTCATACGGAGATACTTTTGTTCCGGACTGAGTGGATTTTCAAGTTCAAGGTGTTGATCAAGTGGCAATCGGGTCGCTGTTATCTCACGATCACCATAAAAAGAATACGTGAGCAGTTCATCAAATCCAGCTGAAGCCAAATATTCTTTGGAGACACGTTCCAGCACTTTTTCCGAATTTCTCTGACCCACTTCAAGAGGCAGACAGGGCGCAACTGCTTCTACTTGATCATAACCATGCATCCGACCAATTTCTTCAATCAAATCCCACTCGTCACGAAGGTCCGGACGACGAGTTGGTACAGTGACACTGAGTACGTTTTCACTGGCTACTTTTTTCACTTTGAGTCCAAGAAGCGCTAGGTGCTGTACAACTTGAAACAAGGGTAACTTTACCCCAAGGACATGTTCAACCCGGTTCAGAGGTAGGGCGATATTCCAGGGAAGCACTTTTTTGGCTATCACATCACGCATACCCCAAATCTTTCCATCACATAGAGAGGGTAACAATGCCCCTGCTTCACGCAGAGCCTCATCTACCAAATTCGAATCCAAGTTACGTTCAAAACGATAACTGGCATCTGTGGGCAAATTGTGGCGATTCTTGGTTCGACGAATAGTTGGCCCATCAAAATTAGCAACTTCAAGAAAAATATTCTTCGTTTGTTCGCTCACGGCAGAAAATTGTCCTCCCATCACTCCAGCGAGCGC
>JAGOOJ010000051.1 GCA_017992575.1 Candidatus Moraniibacteriota bacterium
CTCTTCGCCAGCCACGATCAACCAGTATCCGCCCAGACGAACCTGCCTGGGCTTTTTCTTATTCTCGATTTTAGTTCTACAATAGAAGTATCACTATGTTTCATCAACGAACGGGCGTTTCTCTTTGGCTGTGTGTGTCTTTTTTGACGATTCTTATTCTCCAAGAAGGATATGCACTGTATTTCGATCGCTCCACTTCCCTGTGGGTTTCTTTTCGTACAGCACAGGCCGATCGGGCAATTATCGATTTGGGTCTTCGTTTTTATACTTCCGACCAGATTGCCACACTTCGCGTCGATGATGCTTTTTTATTTCAGCTCATCAAGCGCTTTGAACAGAAGAGGGGTCATGGTGTGGCCAATGCTACTCTTGTCCAAAATGACATCGCTTCGTATACCCCCGATCCTTTTGCTCGTCTCATGAGCCCTGAAGAGAAACTGTCTTCTCTGGTATTTCATCGTCGGGCACTGCCCTTCGAACAGCTTCCATGGATCAATAACAACTCCTACCTCATTGATCCTCCCTATGACGCTTACTTGCGGGACCCTTGGGACGATATACTATTCAAGGTCCTCGCTTGTGATACTCATGGGTATGATGATGGTGACTTTGCTATTTTGACTTCCAGCAGGAGTAACCGAGGCGATTACTCTGATACCCACGTCCTCCTTGGTTTGCTTTTACTTCGAGGGAATCATTGTTACGATACACAAAAAATCGAAGCAGAAATTTCAAAAGCGGTAAGCGCCCTCATCGTCGGCGCGACACAAGACAGCATGTTTAGCGACCTTTACGCTGAGCGTATTGTCCTTTTGTATTGGGCAGGCGTCGGTAATGCGGTGAAAAGAGAATGGATTGAAAAAATCCAAAGTAACCTCACAGCTGATCCGGGTTGGCGTTCGGGAGCAGACACTGTTTCTAACGCCCATACTACCGGGTTGGCTCTTTTGACTCTCCTTTACTTTCAAGCCGGTCAACCTCACCAGCCGTTCTATGAGGTCCGCTAAGAAGAGTCACAGGAGTAGTTTACTTGGCTTCGAAGCCAATTTTTCCAGATGGAGCTTCAGAGGCCTGAATGCTTCCATAGTGGCCTTCGTATTTTTTCAGATTGTCCGCCATGGCAGAAAGCATGCGTTTGAAGTGACTGGGTGAAACGATAATACGATCATTGAGCGTCCCTTGGGCTTCAAAAACATTCATATAGTCGAGTACAAATTCTTCTTTGGTATGGTGTACCCGCATGACATTGGCATACTCCCCTTTTAATTTTTCATCAGTAGCTTTGATTTGAATTGGTACGGGTTGTTCTGGTTTTTGTTCGGTCATAAGAATTGCTTAAAATTTACGATGGCGAAACTGGGTAATATAGGCGATTTGTGTTTCGAGTACTTTCGGTTGATCGCGACGGAAGGAAAAGTATTTTTGTTTGAGACAGTACGTACATTCTCCAGTATCAACGATATTGGCTATATCCACGTTCATGGTGACTGCTTGTTGCTTGATGATGCGTTTCAAATCGACATGGATACCAGTATCTCGGGTCACTGCGTCTGTATACTCCGCAAAAGAAGCCAGGGTATCGGTTCCAATTTCAAAATGCTGGACACAAATACCGGGGCCAAGAGTGAGGACCGTTTGCTCGGCTTTGCCACCAATACTCTCGATGGTACGTAACGTTTCACTGACGACACCGGCGACGATACCGCGCCAACCGCAGTGTGCCAGTCCGATGATGCCGGCTGTTTTCTCTTCGAAATAAACTGGGAAGCAATCAGCACCGGTTAACGCAAGAATAATTTCCGCATGTTTCGTAACGAGCGCGTCTGTTTCTGGTAGTATATACCGAGATCCTGGTGAAACAACTTCGACGTGTGCCGTATGAATCGAATCAGCGACCGCAATCTGCATTCCACCCAGGTCATGTTCTTCGAAGAACTGTTTACGATTGACGGCGTTTTCTGGGACGGCCAGAGACATGGAGCCATCCTTTTTTTGAGAGAAGCCTTTGAGTACTTTGTTCATACTGGGCTACTCGTGGGAGGTGGTGTTTCGGAAGAAATAGCCACTTCTGGTGGAGTTGATTTTTTGAAGTTGATCAGGGTCATGAGAAGGAGGATGAGCGAAAAAGCAAAGGGAATATTTCCAGCGATTCCGTGACCATAGGACGAAAGGAATTCATAGAGAAATGGTACCGGCAGGAGAAATAGTCCAGCAGTATAGGCTTGACCGTAGTTGATAGTGTGTCCGTGGAGTTTCGCTCCGCCCCACACTATGAGCGCTCCGAAGAAGAGATAGATCAAATACAGAATCCAAAGAGCGGAATACAGAATAAACGGCAGGACAAAACAGCCGACCAGGATTAGTTTTTGCAGAATGGTTGATGTCTTTGTGACAAATCCCGAATAGGTGGTTTTATCGAGTTCCATATTCCCCTTCCATCCCTGTGCTACGAAATCATAAATACGAAATTCTCCTTTGTTTGGGTCGTGGTAACCGAAGCCGTCCCGCCCGAGGATAAAAATAGTGTTTTGAGACTCGAAATCACCGGTTTCAATCGGTTTATCAGTATTGATGACAAGCAGATTATCAGGAGTATTATTTTTTGGTGAACGCCATGGTTCCGGAAGAGACAGCGGATAGGGTTGGGCGACATTGGTTGTCACGATACCTTCTTTGAGCGTGAGTTTCAGCTCGTCTGGATAGAGGCCGTCGATAATATTTTTCTGTTCCTGCCACTGTTCCGAGAGAACTGCTTGGTAGAGGTGTACAGTGTTCGGCAGGGCCAAAAGGATTCTCAGTCCTATGAACAGGAGCAAGAGAAGCGAATAGAACTTGAGTCCATCTTTCATTGTGAACGTGGCACTAGCAAAGAAGTCTGGACGGAAAACGATGTTTTTGATGGTATTCCAGAAACGCATATGGTTTTGATAGCTGATTAGAGTCTCTCCCCTTAGTATACTACATATTCACATACGCTATTCGTTCCCAATAGGAAAGAGGATATCCAAAAGATCACTCAATTTTTTTATTTTTTTCTTCACCCGTTTTCCTTGTGGGTCAACGCGCATGTAGTCTGACTCGAGAAGCAGGGCTTCGATACCAACATCGCGGGCGGGCTTGTAGTCCCAATGGTAATTATCCCCCACCATGAGGGCATCCTTTTTGGCGATACCACGTTTTTTGAGAATCCTTGTGATGAACTCACCCTTTGAGGAATGAAAATTCCGTGTCGCATGAATCTCGTCGAACAAATCAGCGAGCTGGAAGTGTTTGACTTTGTGGTGAATCAACATTTTTGCTTCTTTGGGCGGATGAGGATGCGTGGAAAGAACAACAGTGATAATACCGCGCTTCTTTAATTTTCTGAGTGTTTGGAGTACGGTCGGGATGAGCATCAGTTGGCGACAGTGATCTTCTGTCGTGCCTTCTGTTCGGTAGACCCAGCTCGGCTTTTTTTGATACTTCGTTTGTTTCGGGTACCAGAGCGTGCCGTCACCGTCAAAGAAAACTATTTTCTTAGTCATATCGTTTCAGTT
>JAGOOJ010000052.1 GCA_017992575.1 Candidatus Moraniibacteriota bacterium
TTTGTCGGTATTGTTGTAATCATGCTTCTTTCTGTATTATTTTCGGTGCAGAACACGACGGTAGTGACGGTCAAAGTAGTAACGTTTTTGATTCCTGTGCCCCTGTCGCTTGCTATCATCATGCCGGCTGGTATTATTTTTCTTTTTTTTGCATTATTCTATTTTGGGAAAATGAGCAAAGTGGCCGTGGTTATTCGCGATTTGGAAGACAGTGTCGAACGAGCGCAGAAAAAAGTTTTGGAGGTAGCGAAGAGAACTCACGAACTCGAAATTGAAAATAGAAAATTTAAAATTCGTTTGGGTGATCAACTGGATACTGATGAACGTTCCTTATGATGGAACTCCTTTTGAAGGTGTGGAAGAAAATTGGTTTTTCCAAAAGTATTCAGTTATGGATAATCCGTTTGTTCCAGGATCAGTTTTTGATTGGTGTCACCGGGGTTATCTTTAATGCGGAAAATAAAGTGTTGTTGTTTCGTCATACGTATCGGAAAACAGCTTGGAGTTTACCTGGTGGGTATATGAATGGCAAAGAGCATCCGAAAGAAGCTCTCGAGCGAGAAATTTTTGAAGAGGCTGGATTGACGGTGAGTATCGATTGGCGTATGAAAGTGCGCACGGATCGCGAAACAGCACGCCTCGATATCTCCTATATCGGAACGTTTATCGGGGGTGAATTTCGGTCATCAGCTGAAGTTTCAGAAGCACGCTTTTGCTCTTTGGAGGACCTTCCTCCTATTCGGCGAGACCAGCTCTTTTTGATTGAACGCGGGCTAGAACAGCGTAAGTTATTTTTTACTGGTAATGGCAGTGAAAATTTTTTAGCTCACCACAATAGTCTTTCTCCGGAAGAAGAGCAGTCTCGCGAGAAGAATCAAATCGCTCATCTGTAGCCCAAAAAACGCATCGAGTTTTAGACTCTCTAACGGGCAGTTTTTCACATTTAAAGAGGGAATGTGCTATTCTACAGATGAAATTTCTTAAGACTGATTTCTATGAAAAGATATCGTGCCATTATTGTTCTGTCTGTTATTGCTATTGTGAATGCTCTCTATTTGAGCTACAAGGCATATTTTTTTCGCTATATCGACCCAACAGGATTGACTTCTTTGTGTGATTTTTCTAAATTGAATTCTTGTAGCGAAGTACTGCGTCATCCCCTTTCGAATGTTTTCGGTGTTCCTTTTCCATGGATTGCCTTGGTAGTGTATCCAGTACTTCTTGCTCTCGCGTGGTATGGGTACACGCGTCAATCATATGTTCAGGCGAAAATTATAGCCGTACTGGCATTTCTCGGGGTGTGTTTTAACGGATTTATTATTTATCGCGAAGTAGTATTTATCAAAGCCTACTGCCTCCTTTGTCTCATGTGCACAGCTATTATCATCTCTATTTTTATTCTTTCCATACGGATGGTACAAGAAGGAAAGCAGGTAACTCCTACTCCACCCGTAGCGTAGTTTCTATGTTTGGACTTTCTCCAGAAGAGCTTTCGGTACTTCAGAAATTGGATACACCAGAAAAGATTCAGGACTTCCTGGATGCTTTTCCGAGTAATCTTTCCCAGTACAGCGATTCGTGTTCTTCGCCACGGATGGCACTCCGTAAGGGTCGGGCTCACTGTATTGAAGGAGCCTTTATAGCGACAACCGCCCTCATGCTTCAGGGCAAGAAGCCACTCCTTATGGATCTCAAAGCCAAGAGGCCAGATGTTGATCATGTGGTGACTCTCTTTAAACACAATGGGTTTTGGGGTGCTATCAGTAAGAGTAACCATCCCGTGCTTCGTTACCGAGATCCTGTTTACCGAACGCTTCGTGAGTTGGCCCTCTCTTATTTCCACGAGTATGTCTTCCCGAGTACTGGGGAAAAGACCCTCCGGAGCTATTCTCGGCCATTTTCGTTGAAACGATTTGGAACGGATTGGATAACCTCGGAACAGCATCTCTGGGATATCGCCCAGGTGTTGGATGAATCCCATCACTACCCACTCCTTTCTTCGGGACAAGAAAAACATCTGAGGAAAGCTACAGAAATCGAATGTCAGGCAGGACGATTGTCTGAATGGAAGCGCTCCGACCCGCGCACCTAGAAAAAAGAAAAATACCTCAAAATAAGCCATTTTTCTCGTTAAATAACGAGAATTTTGCTTTTAATAAGCCAAAAGATTCTATTCTATCATTGACAATAAACAAATTTTGTGCTAATATCCATAGTTGACTGAAAAGCAACCTGTCGTCCTTTCGAGGGCCTCAGCTTAGTCCTAAGAATACACTATGGGTGCACGAAAAGGTTTACTTTTCGCGATAGTCGTAGCAGGCAGTGTTTTTTCACAGATCTCAATCGTTCAAGCAACCGTTGTTACTCCCGAGGCTCCCTTTGCCTTTGATTATGATTACAAAAGCGACCCCTTTCTTTTGGAATGGACGTTTTCTCTTGAAGATAAGTCAAAACAGGTAGCACCACCAGTAGCCGAAATGAGTAAAGAAGAGAAACTTCTGGCTCATTGGAAAACAAAGCAAGCTCATTTATGGAAATCGTTGCCGACAGAGCCATTTATCATCAATGCATCAGCCTACACAGCTGCCGCTGATGAATGTGGCAAGTCTGACGGTATTACTGCTTCAGGTATCAAGGTAGCGGAAAAGCGTACCTTGGCCTGTGCCCCGAATCTTCCCTTTGGTACGAAAATTGCCATTGAAGGTATGGGGGAGTTCCGTTGTGAGGACCGTGGTGGTGCCATTAAGGGAAACAAGATCGATATTTACATGGAGACCAAAGCAGAAGCGTTCGCCTTTGGACGTCGTAACCTGACGGCCCGGGTGATACAATAAAAGATAAAAAATATCAAAAAATCCCTGGTCGCAAGGCCAGGGATTTTCATTGACTCATAACCCCCTATTTGGTAGGCTTTGGAAGTACTCGAAAAATATGGTCCGATGGCCGAGCGGTTAGGCACAGGTCTGCAAAACCTTTTACAGCGGTTCAACTCCGCTTCGGACCTCAAAAGCGCAGTATGCCGCGGTGGCGGAATGGTATACGCAGAGGACTTAAAATCCTCGGATCGCAAGGTCGTGTGGGTTCGAGTCCCACCCGCGGCACATAAACTAAAAACCGAGTCCTCGTGACCCGGTTTTTAGTTTTTATTTCCGATGGGACGAGAAGGGCGTGAGTTGAATACGAGTGAGCGAGTATTCTGTGTGTAACGCCCAGGCTTTTCGTCGGAGCGAAAAGAAGTCCCACCCGCGGCACATAATATAAAATCCTAGCAATATAATCTAGGATTTTATTTTTTTAATTATGTTTGGAATTTTTTTAAAATCTTTCAGCAGTGTGGCACGAAGCGATCCATTATAGAGAGCAGCAGCAGGATGGTAGAGGACAAAGAATGTTTGGGTACCGAGACCCGGAAATGTTTTTTGAAATGATTGTCCGTGGACTTCAGAAATCTTTTTTCCTGGAACGAAATGTTCCATGGCGTGACGGCCGAGCGTCACAATAATTTTTGGTTGTATAATTTTAATTTGTTTGTGTA
>JAGOOJ010000020.1 GCA_017992575.1 Candidatus Moraniibacteriota bacterium
AACCGTGTCCACCCGGTTCTTTGGCCTCTTTACTCTACTAGTATAGCAGAAAAGAGGGTCAAAGTCAACTCGTTTGTTAGTAAAAAACAGTCTAGAATAATAGATAGGTAGCGTCTCGTGAGCAACCTTTCAAAGTACCGCTTGCTTGCTCCTGCGAGGCAAGCTTCACTACATTGAAGTCCTCACTCTTCCTCCTCCGTCGGAAACCGTGCCCGCTCTGACTTCAAAGTTACTTTGAAAAATTCTCACTTCATCGCTTATAATTCAGACGTATCTGTAAAGTTTTTATATTGAAAATTTAGTCATTGAGGATTGATTGGAAATTGAAAATTAGAAATTAGAAATTTTTTTAAACTATGCCTGAGCTTCCAGAGGTTCAAACCGTCGTATCACAACTAGCAGAGAAGATTACCGGTAAGCGGATTGTTTCGGTGTGGAGTGATTGGCCTAAAAAAATATTGACCCCATTTTCTGAATTTGAGCAGAGGGTACAGGGAGCGACTATTCTTGGTGTTCGGCGCTTAGGAAAACATATCGTCATTGATCTTGATAATAGCCACTCAGTCGTGGCGCATCTCAAAATGACAGGACATTTTCTGGTGAAAAATGAAATCAATTGTGAATCAGAGGCGTTCGTGGATGATCCGATTAACGGCTATATTCATCACATTGTGTCATTCGCTGATGGCTCGACGCTTGAATTTTCTGATATGCGCAAGTTCGGCTGGCTGAAACTGATGAAAACGGAGGATGTTGAAAATCACAAGAGTATCGCCGGACTTGGCATTGATGCTCTCTCGCGAAAACTGACCCCTGAACTTTTTTCAAAAATACTGATGAAGCGAAAAACGCGCCCAGTCGGTGTTGTGTTGCTAGAGCAAAACCTGATCGCTGGGATTGGTAATATTTATCGGAGCGAAGCTCTTTTTTTGGCGGGCGTGATACCGACACGGAAGATTGAGACGCTGACAAAAAAAGAATGGCCCAAGCTGTTACCAGCCATCAAAAAAGTTCTGCGTCATGCTGTGAAACTCGGTGGAACGAGCGATGGGGACTTTCGTGATACGGATGGGCTACAGGGACGGTTCAAACGGGTACTGTACGTCTATGGGCGAACCGGTCTGTCATGCAAGAAATGTGGTACAATAATAGAGCGAAAAAAATTAGGGAGCCGAAGTATTTTCTTTTGCCCCTCTTGTCAATATTAATCACTTTTTCGGTATGAGTGCAAAACAAAAGTTCATCTTGTTTATCGTCGCAGTAGCACTGGTAGGAGGTGTAGGTTATTTCTTTTTTGGCAACAAAGAGGCGCGTAAACCGATTGAGTTGAATAATAAAAATCAGTCGATTCCGGTTTCTAAAGAACCAGCCAATACAGGCCCAGTAGGAGCGATTTCTGGTGTTTCGTGTGAAAACTGGAATCGTCGCCCGGTAGCAGTGATGCAACCGGTGGATGCCCAGGCCCGACCAGTGGCAGGGTTTTCTCAAGCAGACATGGTTTTTGAAATGCCCAATCCGGCAGCGGGAATTTTCACGACTCGTCTCCTTGGGGTGTATCAGTGTGGAACGCCTGAAGAGGTGGGTTCTATCCGTAGTGCTCGCCACGACTATATCAGTATTGCTAAGGGACTAGATGCTATCTTTGTTGGTTGGGGAGGATCAGCGTTCGCTTTGGCCAAACTTGATGCTGGTGTTATCGACAACCTGGACTGCAATGACCAGGGAGGAAAGAGTGCAAGTAAATATTGTTTCCGCAAAGAGCGGAGTGGACTCATGCGGATAGAAGATACTGGGTATATCAAATTTGCCAAGATTTTGGAGGCAGCCAAAGATTTTGGCTACCGGACGGAGAGTACCTTTGCTGGATACCCTCACCAAGAGGATAGAGCGATGGATGCCCGTCCGAATGGGGGACATCTGCGTATTGGCTACCCTGGCATTATGGAAGCCGAGTACGACTATGATCGTGAGTCGAATAGTTACAAACGAACCTGGGGCGGTGTACCGGATACTGACCGAACGACCAAAGAGCGTATTGCACCAAAAAACATCGTCGTAGTGATTGCTGAGAATGAACAGATTATGAACACCGTTGACTATGCGTCACGTGGTGTGCAGGATCCATGGGCTGGGTTGCCAGTAGAAGAGAAAACGGGGCCAACAAATATTTCGGGTCGGTATAACAACCTGAATCTCGGTGATCCGTGGTTTGATACCAAAGACACCGGAAGTGCTTTCTTCTATCAAAATGGCGAGCAGATTCGTGGGACTTGGAAGAAAGCTAAATCAAGTGCGGAGAGCAAACTGACATTTTTTGACGAGGGGGGAAATGAAGTGAAGTTTGTCCCTGGACAAATTTGGGTGGAAGTCATGGTTCCTGGACAGGTATTCGAATGGACCGCCTCTAATTAGCTATTGGCTATTAGGGGTTAGCTTTTAGTAATAAACAGCGACAAAAAACAGACCAAGCGTCTGTTTTTTGTTATACTATGAGTATAAGTACGAATTACTTCCTAGACGCTGTTTATGATTCTCTTTCTCCATGGGGAAGACAGTTTTTTGATAACACGGCGCAAACAAGCGCTTGTTTCGGCATTTCAGAAAAAGTATGCCGGTGCCGAATGTTTCACTTTTGATTTTGAGGATCAGGGGAGTCTCGAAGATGTGCGTCGGGCGCTTGATGCCTGCGAGGGTGGATTGTTTGCGACAGAAAAAATAGTGGTTTTTCTCCACCCGTTCGTTCTTGGGGAGGTCGCCGAAAAACTCCTGACGAAATTTTTGAAAGAGCATGTTGTTCTCCTTCCGGAGCACACAATCCTTCTGTTTGTTCACCAGGGGAAAATAAAGAAAACGAATCTGTTGACCAAGCTTTTGCTTGCGAAAGCAGACAAAGAAGAAGTGTATGGAAGTCTTGAAGGGAAAGCCCTTCGGACGCTCATCACCAAAGAACTCGCCCGTTTCAATGAGCGTGTGACCATAGCAACTGATGCACTGGAACTTTTGCTGGCTTTGACTGGCAACAATACTGCTCGACAGATGACTGAACTCGAGAAATTGGCCACGTATAAGGGTGAAGGAGAGGTAACAATAGAGGACATCGAACAGCACCTCGTCGCGCCAGAAGAAAACAATATTTTTCATGCCCTTGATGCACTGGGACGCGGAGATCGTAAACGGGCCCTCTTTCTCTTTCGGACGGAAACAGAAAAAGGAGAGGGTGCGTATCCGGTGCTCTCGATGTGTGCCTGGCAGGTACGGAGATTACTCCTGGTGCGTGAAGCTTTTGACAAAGGCATTCGCCGAGCAACAGACATCGTGAGTGCGACCAAACTCCCACCATTTACCGTGCAGAAGGCACTCTCGACGATAGAACATTTTCCGCTCATGCGTATCAAAAACGGTCTGACACTGCTCTCTGATATTGATACCGCACTCAAGCAGGGCAAGGCCGACCCAGAAACGTCACTTGATATTTTTGTGTGGAAGTTTTAAGAGAAAAATTAAAAACTCCCCGAGAGGGGAGTTTTTAATTTCTGGAAGACTATTTTTTCTTGGTAGAGGCACTCTTGACGAGTGTATTCAAGCGGGATTTCTTGCGAGCAGCGGTATTGCGCTTGATGACTTTTTTCTGAGCAGCTTTGTCGAGGGCTTTGATGGCCTTCTTTAACTGCTCTTGAGCTTCATCGACATTTCCAGCAGTGACAGCTTCACGGGTCTTCTTGATGGCGCTTTTGACAACACCATTCACGACCTTGTTGCGGAGCGTGTTCTTGGCGGTAACGCGCATGTATTTGACGGCAGACTTCTTGATTGGCATATTTGTACGAGCTTTGAGCGACGAGCTGTTAGCTTTTAGGAGATTACGAGGGAGAGAAAATTGAACTTGAGACTTTTCCTTTGTATCATGCCTCATCCTTTTTTGCAAGCCAGTAAGGCTTTGTATGGGGAAAACAGGCGTGTTACAATAGAGAAGCTTTTAGGGACTCTCCTGCTAAGAAGTTAAAAGCTAATGAATCTAAAAGTTGTCTCCATGATTGCTCAATTGGAAGGAAAAATTGTTGGAAACCGTGGTAATGCGGTCATTCTCATGGTAGGGGGCGTGGGGTATCAGGTGGCTGTTTCGGCTTATACTCTAGGAAAATTGGCCGGCCGTGAACAGGTACTGCTCCATATCCATACGCATGTTCGTGAGGATCAATTCAATCTGTTCGGGTTTCTCGATGAAGCAGAACTGCACATGTTTGAATTGCTCATCTCTGTTTCTGGTATTGGTCCCAAAATGGGACTTTCTATCCTTTCAGTAGCAGATTTGAAAACGATTCGTTTGGCTATCGTCAACAAGGATCCAAATATTTTGACCCGGGTGTCCGGAGTTGGCAAGAAAACAGCCGAAAAGCTCATTGTGGAACTCCAAAACAAAGTAACGGCGGTGGCGGGCGATGACGAGGGCGATGCTTCTGCTTCTCAGGATGCTTTGGAGGCACTCACATCGCTCGGATATTCGGTGACCCAGGCTCGTGAAGCACTGAAGGTGGTCCCAGCCGATATCACCGATGTCAGTCTTCGTATTCGGGCAGCTCTCAAAAATCTCGGTAAAAAGTGATTGGATGAAAACAGAATTTTTACAATCACGAGAGTGGCTTCAACTGCAAGAAGCTACTGGGAAATCCATCGTTTCTTTTGACGAGGGCGATTTTTCGGTAAGTGGTATTGTGCACACGCTACCAGTGGTAGGGAAGTATCTGTATGTGCCGAGAGGACCACAAACAAGTATCAAGTATCAAGTATCAAGTATCAAGCATGGGATGCAGAAATTAATTGAGGTAGCGAAGGAAAAGAACGCGAAGTGGGTGCGGATAGAGCCAGAGACAGAAGAAATACTCGAAGAGATTAAAAAATGTGTGTCGCACAAAGTGGTGTCAGCACCACATGATATGCAACCGCGCGAGATTTTTAGAATTGATATTACTGAAACAGAGGAAGCCTTATTGACCCGCATGAAGCCCAAGACGCGCTACAATATCCGTCTAGCACAAAAGCGGGGAGTGAAAGTTTTTGAATCAAGGGAGGAAAAGTACATTGATGTTTTTCTTGATCTGATCACTGCTACATCAGGACGCAAGGGTATCGCCTCGCACCCAAGGAGTTACTACCAACAATTTTTTCAAACACTTCCGGAAACTATGTGTCGGCTCTTTGTGGCGGAGTATGAGGGGGTCGTCGTCGCTAGTAATATAGTGCTGGTCTACGGTGGTATAGCGACGTATCTGCATGGTGGCACAGCCGATGTCCATCGTGACGTCATGGCTCCCTATCTCCTCCAGTGGGAGCAAATACAACGGGCTCGGGCACTTGGATGTACAGAGTATGATTTTGGAGGTATTAAAACAGGAATCAAGAATCAAGAATCAAGAATCAAGAACGGAAAAATGAAACAGAACGATTGGGAAGGAATTACGAGATTCAAAAAGGGATTTTCGCCAAGCACCGAGCCCACTATTTTTCCAGGATCGTATGACATAGTTCTTGATTCTGCGGTATACTTTTTGTATGATGTCTTACGTCATATCCAAAAATTGAAACGATTTGTATAAATCTATGTCCTTTAGGCACGCTGTCTCACAATTGGCCCCGCAATCTTTGAAAAATATCTACCATCTTGGATGTGCGATAGTGGCGTGTGTACTCTCTGGATTCCCAGGGAAGAAACTTCATATTATCGGCGTGACTGGAACCAATGGCAAGACGACCACTACCCAGTTTATTACTCGTATCCTTTCACATGCTGGAAAAAAAGTGGCGATGGCTTCGACTATTAATTTTCAGATTGGCGAACAAACATGGGTCAATGCATCTAAACTTACGACACTTTCCCCATGGAAACTACAGCGATTTCTCCGGGATGCCGTCAAAGAAGGGTGTGAGTACGCGGTCATTGAGACTTCGTCGCACGCCTTGGATCAGAATCGGGTGTGGGGGATCCCGTATGACATAGCGGTGATGACCAATGTCACGCGAGAGCACCTTGATTATCATGAGACCATGGCGCAGTATCGAGCAGCAAAAGGGAGACTTTTCAAAATAGCCAAACAGTCCGTAGTGAATCTGGATATGGAGGAACCACAATTTTTCTGTGCCACGGAACCAGGAAAGACACTGACGTACAGCACGAAAGACCCTCAAGCACAGCTGTTGGCGAGCGATATATCGCTTGATTTCAAAGGGACAGAATTTATAGTGGATGGAACGCCCGTTCGCCTGCATATTCCGGGGTTGTTCAATATTGAAAATGCCTTAGCAGCATTCGGGGTGGCGCGACTCCTTCAGATTGATTTTGTAGTTGCTAGTGAAGCCCTTGGCAGTGTCATGGGGGTAGCGGGGCGCATGGAGCTGGTACCAAATCATATAAATGCCGATATTCTGATTGACTATGCTGTGACACCGGATGCGTTTGAAAAATTGTATGCTTCGATACTGCCACTCAAGATTCCCGGGAGTAAAATCATTCATGTTTTCGGAGCCTGTGGAGAACGTGATCGGGGCAAGCGACCACAGATGGGGGAAATTGCCAGTTCGTATGCTGATATCATTATCTTGACGAATGAGGACCCGTTTTACGAGGATCCGGAGCAAATCATTGATGACATCGAGCAAGGAGTAACAAAGAAAAAAGATAAAAACTATTTCCGAATTTTCGATCGGCGTGAGGCGATTCACAAAGCCCTCTCACTCGCAGAGATTGGTGATATTGTGATCATCACTGGGAAGGGAGCCGAGGTGACTATGGCGCTCGGGGAGCAACGAGTTCCCTGGAGTGAGCGTCAAGTAATTGAGGAAGAACTGCAAAAAGTAGAAAAAGAAAAATGACCCACCCTGGTCATTTTTTTTTGAAACTCCACCCAGAATTTTTATCCGAAGATATTGATGAGAAAAAGAGTGAAGAAGAGCCCAACAAAAGCGCCACCAATAATTTCACTGATCCGGTGACCGACACGTTCCTTGAGACGGGGAAAATTGTTTTGATTGAGATTGAGTTGGTCAACGAGCATATTGAGATAGCGTCCCTGATCTCCTAAGTACATACGGATGCGAGCAGCATCATCGATGACGATGAAAGCGAGCACCGCTGAGAGAGCAAATGATCCGGAATGGATACCTTCGTAGTAGGCAACACTGGTGAGGAGTGATACTACGAGAGAGGTGTGAGCGCTCGGCATGTGACCATGAGTGAACGCGTATTCAATATTGAACCCGTGTTTGTAGGTGTAGAGGGCGAATTTGAGCGCCTGGGTCAAAATGCCAACGGTAATCGGGATGAGAAACACGAGGTACGGCTGAAGTATTTCCATAAGATGACGAAATAAGAGGTTACAAATGACTTTTCTATCGAAAGTATAGCATATTTTCGGGTCTTGGTTGCAGAATCCTCTAGATTTGCTACCATGTCAGGTGTAACTCTTAGGAAAAAAATATGCTGACATTGCCACTTATTTTGCTTGTTATCGCTGTAGGTGTTTTGGTATGGTTGGTAGTTATGTATAACGGTCTCGTAGGACTCCGTAATCGTGTGAGCGAGGCCTGGAGTGACATCGATGTACAGCTCAAGCGACGCTATGATTTGATACCGAATCTGGTGAATACTGTCAAAGGCTACGCTACTCATGAAAGTGGAGTATTTGAACAGGTGACCAAAGCTCGCAGTCAGGCGATGCAGGCAGGATCGACACATGACAAAGCTGAAGCTGAAAATATGCTGTCGGGAACGTTGAAAAGCTTATTTGCTGTAGCTGAAGCCTATCCGGATCTCAAGGCGAATCAGAACTTTTTGGAATTGCAACGAGAACTCTCTGATACCGAAAACAAGATTCAGGCTTCTCGTCGTTTCTACAACGGGAATGTTTTGGAACTCAATAACAAGATCGAAATGTTTCCTTCCAACCTGATAGCTGGGGCCTTTCATTTCACGAAGAGTGAGTTTTTTGAAGTGGCTGAAGCAGAAAAGGAACCAGTAGCAGTGCAGTTCTAATCCCAATAGCTTTCTTCTCGTATCGGCTTCGTTGGCTCTAATAGTCTCTTACTTGACCCCGCAAGCTTGTACAAAGCCGAGGACGCTAAGAAGCTAAAAGCTAACGAAGCCTTTCTTATTATGGCCACCCTCTATACCCACAAGGAGAGTAACCAACGTCTGACATTTTTGTACATTACCGGATTCCTTCTGTTTGTTATTGGAGTCGGATATGTCTTTGCCGGAGCTATGCATTCGAGTGCCGTGCTTTATGGCGCGGTTCTTTTTTCTGTTGTGATGAGTATTTCATCGTACTGGTGGAGTGATAAAATTGTGCTATCGATGAGTGGCGCCAAGTTAGTAGCCTTCGAAGATAACAAAGAACTCTACCGGGTTATAGAAAATTTGGCTATTACTGCCGGGCTCCCCACGCCGAAAATTTATACTATCGAAGATACAGCGCTCAACGCTTTCGCGACTGGTCGCAACCCAGAACACGGTGTGATCTGTTTTACGACTGGGATTCTAAACACACTCAATCGGGCAGAATTAGAAGGAGTGGCTGCTCATGAGTTGTCCCACATCGGCAATCGCGACACGCTGATCGCCACGGTAGTGGTAATCCTGGTAGGATTTGTGGCACTGGTGGCTGATTGGTTTCGTCACTGGGCGTGGTTTGGAGGAAATCGTGACAATGACAATAAAGGGCAATTCCAGGTTATTTTGATGATAGTCGCTATCGTTCTTTCTCTCTTGGCACCACTGGCTACGACACTGATGCAGTTGGCTATTTCTCGGAAGCGTGAATTTTTAGCGGATGCTTCTGGGGCCCTTCTCACACGCTACCCGGAAGGTCTCGCCTCAGCTTTGGAGAAGATTTCTGGTGATAGGGAACCGCTCGAAGCGGCCAATCGTGCCACGGCATCGCTCTATATTGCCAACCCGTTTAAGGGGGTCAAGGTAGCTAAATACTTTATGACACATCCGCCTATCGAGGAACGGATTGCCGTCCTTCGAGGAATGGAGATTAAATAATGTTAAAATCCAAATTTCAAATGTCAAATCAAATCTTAAGTCTCAATGAAAAAATCAAATATCCAGACACTCATTTGATATTTGTAATTTGAGCTTTGACATTTTGTTGTTATGTCATCTCCTTATCAGGAATTCGTGCGTAAAGCGAAAGAGCGTTTTGCTCTGAATCAGAAAAAGAAATTACAACCAAGAGGAGGCATAGAATTTACAGCGCATGCTCGCTACAAGATGAAACAGTACGGACTTTCCGAACAGAAGGTGAAGGGAATTATCCGAAACCCACGGCGCACTCAGAAAGGGATTGCTCCTCAGACGGCGGCAGTGATGCAGCCGATCTCCCCAAAAATGGTCGCTGGTAAGGAGGTATGGAAACAAGAAATCTGGACCATGTTTGTAAAAAAGAAGTCTACATTAGCTGGGCCATTGGGGCGTGAATCAATTCGTATCATCAGTGCCTGGCGTTATCCTGGGATGAGTCCCAAGGGGAATCCGATTCCTGAAGAGATTTGGCGAGAATTAGAGGATGGAGGTATACTAGAGGTGGAGTAATTCATAAGAGACATAACATGTATGGAACCGACGAATACGAACTCACCAGAGAGCGAACCAGTGACGAGCGCCCCGGCGAGTGAAACCAAAGCGCAGGTGACTTCTTTGGTAGCGCAGTTGGAAGCCCACCTGGATGAATATATGGTGAAGAAGGCCCCGTTTGCTTTGCCAGCGGAAGCCAAAGAATTGATTGTCAAAGTTTCTCCATACCTCGTGATTATTTTTGCGGTACTGGCTATTCCGGCGCTACTTGCAGCATTGGGTATGTCGGCCGTGTTGGCACCAGTGGCAGCCTTGGGCGGACATGTCTGGGGATTTAGTGCCGTTATTTCTCTCGTAGTAGCTATTGTGACTTTGGGACTGGAACTGATGGCGGTACCGGGACTGTTCAAGCGGACCAAAGGAGCGTGGCGCTTGGTATTCTATGCTACCATTGTGAGTTTTGTTGGCAGTCTCCTCACCTTTAATTTCGTTGGTGGAATTATCGGAGCGATTATTGGTTGGTACATCCTGTTTCAGGTCAAAGAGAAGTACCAGAATTAGGCAGAACAAAAAAGAAACCAAACGAGGTCTCCGGACCTCGTTTTTGTTTTGGGAGTTGGTTTCACGACCGGGGTTGACCTCGTCGTTCTCTTTTTATCTCACAGAAGGAATGTTGGTATGAGCCGGAGGCGCCTTTCGGCTCACATGTTTGAATAATTTGTGGAGCTGTATCTATGGAACAACTGGGGTTGACAGAAAAGCCATTTGGGTGTATAATGTTATGAACAGTGCCAGAGTGGCTCTGTCTCAAATAGCGTGGTAGAGCCATAAACTCTACCATAATAGTTCCTCGGGCTCGCCATGTCGGCGTGCCCAAACAACCCAGGAGTTCATCATGAACGTTCGCAGACTTCTCTCGTTGGCGCTGGTCGCCATTGTCACTATCCTTGGCGGTTGCGCCACGGCATCGAAGGACTCGTCCTACGATGCCAAGGCCGACGGCACGGTCAAAAAGACCGAAAAGGCAACGTGTACCGGCTGGGGGTGTTCCGACACTTCTACGTCGCGTCGTCATGCGCCGAGTTTTGTTCCGGGGCAATACAACCCGGGCTACCTCGGTGGCTACGACGTTGGCGCTGGCCGTGGCTATGCCTACGGCCAACAGGTCGGCGACACTCCACGGGACCTGGCGGCTCAGGGCTTTACCTACACGCCGTCTAACGGCTACGTGCAGGGCCTGCGTAAGCAGTGGTCCTACGCAGTCCGTGTTCAGACCAGCAATGGGAGTTTCGCTCTGATTTGCTGGCCCAAGCAACGTCCCCTCGGGACGAACGACAATCTTGCAGACGGCACGCCCATCTGCAAAGACGGGCTTTGAGCCCTGATACTCCTGGAGACGGCCCACTTGTGATTCACAAGTTGGGCCGTTTCGATTTTTTAGACATCTTTTTCTTCGCTTCTCTTCAAAACGTTCATTTTCGTATATACTACAGAAGTACTTATTGAAGAGTAAATCAAATTATAAAGAGTGAATGCATTATGAAGCAGACAAAAATCGTGGCGACGGTCGGACCAGCATCTGAATCCAAGGATACTCTCCGAGAGATGGTTCAGGCAGGTATGAATGTAGTGCGTCTCAACTTTTCTCATGGAGAATACGAGTGGCATGCCGGCGTCATCAATCGGGTGCGGGAACTTTCGCAAGAGCTGAATACCCCTATTGCTATCTTGGCTGATATGCAGGGCCCACGTATCCGTACGGGCGTGAAAGAGGCTATCGTGCTTGAACGTGGTGGGCGCATCCGGATAACGGATCAATCTCACAGCAATGACTTGGATACTTCCGTGATGCCCACGGTGACGTTTGATATGGCGGGTGTCATCGATGGTATGGCTCCGGGACACGCCATCCTTATTGAAGATGGCCGAGTAGAACTCACGGTAGTGGAAAAGAGCGAACACTTGGTGATAGCGGAAGCCAAGAATGACGGTGTTATTAAGAATCGGAAGGGAGTCATCCTGCCTGACTCTACACTCGATTTATCGATTTTGACGGAAAAAGATTTACAGGACCTCCGGTTTGTTTTGCAAGAAGGAGTGGACTATGTTGGACTGTCGTTTGTTGGTTCGGCTGATGACATCACCTTAGTCAGAAAGGAAATGCGTCAGATACTAGGAGAAGATAGTCGCTTGCCACTTATCGTCGCCAAAATTGAGCGCAAAGAAGCGATCAAAAATCTGACAGCCATCATCAAAGTAACCGATGCGGTCATGGTGGCACGTGGTGACCTTGGGATAGAAATGCCACAGAGCGAAGTAGTGCTCCTTCAAAAGTACATTATTGCTGAAAGTTTGAAAGCAGCCAAACCTGTGATTGTGGCCACCCAGATGATGCAGTCGATGACCGAGAGTCCCCGTCCGACGCGGGCCGAAGTGTCCGATGTCTCCAATGCGGTTATTGATCATACGGATGCGGTGATGCTTTCCGAAGAATCAGCTGCCGGGAAATACCCAGTGGAAACGGTTGCTATGATGACAGAAATTATTAGCAAAACAGAAGAATCACCATTTTCCGATCTGTTGGCTGAGCTTCACTTGAACTTTTATAGCGGAACAGCAACCGTACTGCGGAGTGCCAATCTTTTGGCTGAGAGCTATAAAGCGGAGGCTATCCTGGCGTTTTCGGTGACGGGTCATACTGCACATCTGCTTTCACATTTTCGTCCGGAACAAAAATTGCTGGTGGCAACGAATAGCCGGGAAGTATGGAATTCTTTGGCCCTGGTGTGGGGGATTCAGCCATACCTCTTTGAGGATGATACCAATATTGAAACATTTAGTTCTCGTATTATCGAACGGGCCAAAGAAGATAGCTTGCTTAAAACCGGTGATCAAGTGGTGGTCTTTCATGGACGAACCCCGGAACACGATACCTTGAGACTTGTCGGAATTCGTGAAGTTCGCTAGACTGGTTCGTATTCTCCTTTTGGAGAATTACGGAAGGGTGGCCGAGCGGCTGAAGGCATACGCTTGGAAAGCGTACATACCGAAAGGTATCGAGGGTTCGAATCCCTCCTCTTCCGCA
>JAGOOJ010000053.1 GCA_017992575.1 Candidatus Moraniibacteriota bacterium
TCGGTTTCCATCTTGAGCATCTCTTCCGATCCAACTACTCGGACACCAGATGTTTCGAGACGTTCATACAAATTTTCCAGGTTTTCCAAATCCTGTTCGACATCTGGCAAAATATGGATAATTTCATCCTCTGTTACGAAACCACGTTGCTTACCACGAAACAGAAGCTCGTCAAAAGCATTCTTCTTCGTCTCGGCTTGAGATTTGGTATCAACCTTCTTTTTACTCTTGACTGGCTTCTTCTTCCCCTTCTTCACCACCGGTTTCTTGGCTGGCTTCTTCTTTTTAGCCGGTGCTTTTTTGACCACCTTCTTCACAGCCTTCTTTTTGGCCACTTTTTTCACCGTCTT
Source organism: Candidatus Moraniibacteriota bacterium (assembly GCA_017992575.1). GTDB lineage: Bacteria > Patescibacteriota > Minisyncoccia > Moranbacterales > UBA1568 > UBA1568. The sequence continues at coordinate 351 of JAGOOJ010000053.1, forward strand.
TTTCGCTTTCGAAGCGACCTTTTTACGGACAGCCTTCTTGACTGTCTTTTTCATAGTTTTCTTCTTAAGAGCCTTCTTCGGCTTTTTGATAATCTTCTTCGTAGCTTTCTTGGACGCCATATGCGCACAGATTAAAAATAGGAACCTCCACCTAGAGGTATTGTATCATAGCAAATCTTGTCTCACGAGGGAAGCCCTGTCTCGCTCCCACTGGAAACCGCCACAAATTCTGCCAAAAGTTTTTGTTCGAGTGCTTTATCTTTGTTGGCTCGAGCCTGGTCAAGAGCCTTTTCCAGAGAAAGAAGCTTCTCCCGTCTCGTGACCTCCACATACAGGTCAGCGAGGTAACGCCCTGCCATCTCCTCAAATATCTGTCGACGTTCTTCCCCTGCCAACTCAGCTATTTCAGGTGATTCCAGCATATGAAACGATAACCGCGCCACTTCTTTCTTCAAACCTTGGTCCTCGATCAATGACCCCGGATCCTGCCCTTCACCCGCTTGCACGAGAAAGAAAAAGAGTGGGTGCTGTTCAAAGAAAAATTGTAGATTCTGATCATGAATGCGTTTCATCAGGCTTTGACGAAGCGACTCATCCACATACATGAGCGCCATGAGTTCATCCCGCAAAAGTTCCGAACGCTTCCCAAAGGTATGCTTGTCACGGAAAGGGTCCTCCGGAACCCGAAGCGGTGCCGGACCATCTCGTCGTGACTGCTCAAGAAAAACTTTGCTCACCATATCAGTGATCAGTCGTTCGTCCATATCGATAGCTCGCGCCAACGCTTTGATCGCCTCTGATCGCTCGATCGGATTTTTGACTGCCTGCAAGAGAGTGACGTATTCGTCAACTACCTGTCGTTTTCCGAGCGCTGTCGTTATGTCATTTTTGGCAACACCGGTTGCCAAAAAATACTCCTGTGCTGGCACTGCTCCCGCTACCATTTCCTTCAGTTTTTCGGGATCATCTTTCCCCATATCGGCTGCGTCTTTGCCAAACGGAATAGCAACCAACGTCACAATAAGTTCCTTTTGGAGAGCCAATTCAGCACTCTTTCGAGCAGCTTTTTGTCCGGCGCCATCCATATCGAAAAACAGTCGTACTTCTTTGCCATAACGCTTCATGAGATTCAACTGTTCATCTGTCAAAGCCGTACCGGAAACGGCGACCGTGTGCCCAATACCGGCCTGGTGCATAGCGATGACATCCATATTCCCCTCAACAACGACGGTCACACCAGCCTGCTTCATTGCCTGCTTGGCATGGAACAGCCCGTAGAGCGCCCGACTTTTGTGATACAGGGTTGTTTCTGGTGTATTGATATACTTGGCCTGCGATTCATCACCACCAGGAGCCACCCGAGCCGAATAACCGATCGTATGACCAAAAATATCAAAAATAGGGAACATGATACGATCACGAAAGCGATCATAGCGTTTGGAGGATGACACCACATGAGTCGTATCCGGCGTCGGTTCAGAAGATTTCTTAATCACTAGCCCCACTTGTTCCATCTCTTCAACTGTAAATCCTTTCCCAGTAAAAAATTCCAGTTGATGGCGCCAACCGTCGGGGGCATACCCCAAACGAAATGCCTGTATACTGTCATCGGACAATCCACGTCCTCTCAGATAGCCGAGTATTTTCTCCTTTCCTGATCCATCCCATAACTGCTTCTCATAGAACTTGGTGGCAAGCTCGAGCAAGGCAAACAAGCGCTCTTTGTTATCTTTCTGCCCAGGGTCAGACTGGCGGAACTTGGGCAGTTCAACTCCGGCTTTCTCAGCCAACAGAACTAGGGCTTCACGAAAATCGAGACCTTCAATTTCCATTACAAAAGCGAAGGCATCACCACCCTTGCCACAACCGAAACAGTGCCACATGTTCTTCTCCTCGTTCACCATAAACGACGGGCTCCGTTCCTGATGAAATGGACAGCATGCCTTATAGTGCGTTCCGGACTTCTCCAGACGAACATAGGTGCCAATCAGCTCCACGATATTGAGCCGAGCTTTAATTTCTTCAGTCGTTCCGTCTGCCATATGTACCCTAAGAAATTTTCTTAACCATCTCACGGGGCGAACCTCATGAAATACGATGTGAATACCAATAGCATAGCGCCAAAAGCTTTGGGAAAGCAAATCCTCCGGGGGCACCGGAGGAAAAAACGAAGACTATTTGAGAAATTTTACTCTTTACCAATAATAACCAAAATATCAGTGTCGGCGGGGAACACCTCGCCCGCAGGAAGCGTGGCAAGGGTGCCACCAAGCGCCTGTGCTATTTGGGTAGCCATTGATGCGTTCTGACCAGTGCTATCAATAATAAATGTCTCTTCATAATCATTTTTCTTGGCATTCTCTTTGGTTACCACGGCCAAGGCATTGGATACCTGTTTCAATTGACTCTCAACTTTGCTGGTTACTCCTACTGTTGTCGAGCCGTTATACAGTGCTATACGAGTAATAGTCGGGGTACTCGGAGTTGTTTGTGTTTGGGTCTCTGGTTCAGTAACCACTGGTGCTGGCACCTCAGCTTGTGGCTGATTCACATTGACCACCGTTACATCAACAATTTTTTTCTGACTAGGGCGATAGAGAATAGCCCGTCCGCTTTCACTGTAAATGAGCACCTTGTCCCCATTTTCCGCTTTCTGAAAAAATGGTTGTTCTGCCAATTTCTCACGATCGGTTACGGTAGCCAGGGTCGGTATCCCCTCGGGTAAAAGCATCACCTGCCCGATCTGCTCTACCAAATCCTCAATTTCTTTAGTATCCGCCACTTCTGCTGAATGTTTGTATTGATAGTAAAAATATCCGGCTATTGATGTGGCAATGAGAAAAAGCATTGCCAGTACCATAACTACTGGCCACAGTGATTTCTGAGAACCACTGGAAACACCTGAGGTCTTTTCAACCTCAAGCGGAGTGATAGTCATTTTGCGAGGAGCGCGTGTGGTACGTGGTGGCATAAAGAAATTCTAGTACTTCAAGTATACA
>JAGOOJ010000021.1 GCA_017992575.1 Candidatus Moraniibacteriota bacterium
GAATCAACGCGTGCGACTGGTTGCCGATGCGACACAGAGTGAAAGGGACAAATATGGCCGTCTCCTCCGTTATGTTTTTTTGGAAGATGGTACTTCATTCAATCAACTCATGATTGAAGAAGGATATGCTCACGAGTATACGTATGACAGTAATCCTTATCAGTATCAGTCAGATTTTCTTACCGCTGAACGTTTGGCTCGTGAGGGGAAACGTGGATTGTGGAATGAACAGACCTGTGGTGGCACTACTCTATGATGGGTTGGTTTTCGGGAAGGCAAAGTGAGCGCGAGGGAGTGGCCACCGATAGAACACAGCATGTCTTGACAACGGGGTGTATACTGAAGGTGGAGTTAATTTTCTATCCATACCGTTATGAAAAAAGGATACAAGGCCAACATCGAGCAGTTAACCAAGGAGAACACCAACTTTCGTCAGGTACTGTATACCGCCAAGGACTGTCAGTTGGTACTGATGTCACTTCTTCCAGGAGAAGAAATCGGTCTGGAAACGCACCCGGATATTAATCAGTTTTTTCGGTTTGAAAGTGGTGAAGGAAAGGTTATTGTGAATGAGACAGAATACACTGTTTCGGATGGTGATGCAGTAGTCGTGCCAATGGGGGCCAAGCACAATGTCATCAATACATCGACGACGGAATCACTCAAAATCTATACTATTTATGCTCCGCCACACCATGAAGATGGAATGGTACGGGCCACCAAGGCTGAAGCTGAGGCTTCAGACCCACTTTTCGCTGGAGTGACAACTGAGTAGTTTGCAAAGGACATTCGGATAATCTCTTGCGCGATTATTAGGGAACGTGTATAAAGAAAGCACCGGCAATCTGCCCGGCGTCCCTTTTTGGGAGTTCCCATGAAAAGTCGTATTTGGCTCCTGTGTGGAGCTCTCGCGGTCGTGTTCGACCTCAGTGGCTGTGCTTTGGTCACTAAATCCATGGAGTACAGCAAGAGCTTTACGGCCAAGCTGACCGGTGCTGACGACTCTAACAACACCAGCAAGCTGGCAAGTTTTGGTCGATTGAGCAACGATTTCACGGACAAAGGAGCTAGTCTCGTTGGCCTGAAGCCCGCTGACTCAGCACCTCCAGTGGCACTGGCGTCCGAAACCGCACCTACTTCAGCTGTGGCCGAAACTGCGCCGGTCGCTGTGGCACCCGCACCCGTTGCCTCTGCCGCCAAGAAGGCGCCGGCCAAGAAGGTGGTCACCAAGCCGTCGTCGGTCAAGACGGTGGCTGACACTACCAAGAAGCCAAAGTAGGGCAGACCTACACGCAAGAGGGGAGACGATGATTCGTTCTCCCCGTTTTTTTACCTAAACCAGAATGTGAAGAAAGTGGTATACTACAAGAGTAACCACTAACCTCTTATTCTATGGATACCCAATCGTTGGCAGAGTATGCCAGTAGTCGAATTCGGGCCGGGGTTGCTAAAGCTACGTTGAAAGAAGAATTGCTTTCAGTTGGATGGACCGAAGAAGAAATTGAAGTAGCCTATCGCAGTGGGGTAGTTGCCTTGGGGGCACCTGTTCCGAGTGAGGGAAGCCGGGCTATCTTATCGCGCCAGGCTTCAACGGTTGACGTGGTGATTAATTTCTTTTCGTTTATCCTCCTGGGTATCGTGGCGACGGCGTTGGGGACGCTTTTTTTCCAGATTATTAATATTACTTTTCCCGATGCTCTTGATGTGGTCAATCTGTATAGTGAGAGTCAGGCCATGAGTTCTATTCATTATGCGACGGCTGCCCTTATCATTGGATTTCCCTTGTATTACTTTTCTCTCCGTCTCTGGTTTCGTAAATTTCGTGAGGACGAAGGCCGAATGGAATCCAAGCTTTCCAAGTGGCTCACCTACCTTGTTTTGCTGGTCACGGCAGTTACTATAGTCGGAGATTTGATCGCGGTAGTCTTTACCCTTCTACAGGGTGAAATTACGGTACGTTTCTTCTTGAATGCACTCACTATCTTGACCATTGCTGGCGCTATCTTTGGGTTCTATTATTTGGAACGACGCAAGATTCAGTATCGTGTTGATATCTCGCGACACATCTTTCAACTGTTTGGTCGAGGAGTGACAGCTCTCATTGTCAGTGGTATTATTTTGGGATTTTTTGTGGGCGGATCGCCGTCGACCCAGCGCCATCGGACACTGGATCAGATACGAGAGGATAATCTCGGCGTCCTTGCCGATTGTATTAAGCAATATGCGAGCAATTTAGGTGCGTTACCGGAGGAACTGACTGATTTGCGTCAATCCAGTCAGTATAGTTACTGCTCTAGTTATATGGAGGACCCAGAGACCAAAGCACTCTACGAGTACCGTATTATCAATCCATCACGTGTCGAAGGAGCTGGGAGAGTAGGAGAGTTTGAGTTGTGCGCTACATTTACTTTGGATCAATCAGAAACGACTGCCACCAAAGGAGGATATGACGACAAGACTCTTTGGTCTGATCATGGAGTGGGCCGGAGTTGTGATACTGTCAAAACGCAACTTTTAGTGCCAAATTATCCCGGGCAGACACCAGTGACCCTCGACCCGGTACTGAAAAACTAGGGACTATTCTATGGAAGTGCCACAGGGCGTGATAGTTTTTTTCTTGGCAGTGAATGTCTTGGCATTTTTGGTGATGCTTTGGGACAAAATGCAGTCACGAAAAAGTGGCGCCGAACGAATTTCAGAAGGGCTCCTCTTTTTCATGGCGACTATGTTTGGAAGTATTGGCGTGTACCTCGGGATGTTTGTTTTTCGCCATAAAACGCGCAAGTGGTACTTTGTGATGGGGATACCCATGCTTATTCTGGAGAACATGGCATTGCTCGCATATGTTTCTCCGTACCTGTGGTGAAGATCTCTGATATAAAGAGGTGTTGGCGGTATGTTTCTTTAACGGCTGTAGGGAGACTTGAGATCTTCTTTCCGAGAAGCTTCATCTTCAGCAAAGAGGAGATCACGTTCTTCTCTTGGATTTTTGATCGCCCCTATCACGCTCTGGCGATCATATCTGGCTGGGCGAAGCGGTACGCCGACTCGTTTTTCGTATTCTTGGGAGAGTTGTTGTTCGGTATAGGAGTCAAAGTTTTGGCTACTGAAATCGAGCGGTAATTGTGATTCTGGAATACCAGGAACAGATTTTTCCGCTAGCGGTTTTGCTTTATGCTGATTTTTTTCAGGCGATATGGATGCTGGTGTCTCAAGAGTAAGAGGTATCTGTTCCATAGTGTTTTTCAGTCAAAGGACTGGTGTTGAGTAGGTTTGCGAGTTACGTTTTGAGTATAGCATTGCTATCATTTTCAGAAAACACGTGTTGGAAATGTCCTTTTCTGGTGATATACTGGAGACGGAAACTATAATTATTGATGACACTCTCCTATGGATGTCGGTTCAATTCGTGGCAATAAGATGGTGCGTATTGCGGTGATGGTGGCGCTCCTTGCTGTCGCCCTCTATTTGTATTTCACCATTTAATTTGGGAACATTGTTTCTTATGAATGAAAAAGTTCAGAAAGTACTCGATCGAGCGACTGATTATAGTGGGACTCCGCAACGCAAGATAGCCAAGGGTATTTTGGGTGGAATTATCGTTTTGCTTTTGGGCGGTCTTGGGCTTGAAGTGTCCAATAATGATTGGGACCTCGGGAAGTTGCTTGGAGGAGAGTCAATGTCTGATTCTAAAGTGGCACGTGATACCAGTGGGAACCTCTTACGTGATAAAGAAGGGAATATCGTTACGGAAGGCGGAAAGAAAACGAACGAATACAACTGTGCTGATTTTACTACTCAACCTGAAGCACAAAACTTTTTTGTGAAAGCGGGTGGCGTGAGTAGTGATACCAATCGTTTGGATGGCAACAAGGATGGTGTTGCTTGTCAGGATTTGCCCAAAGGGAAGTAGATGGTATAGATCAAATAGAAGTGGTATAGTGTACCGCTTCTGGCAGTGTTTTTTTGGTGTGCCTCAGGGTTTAATGACTGTTTTGAGTTGATAGTACTGAATCGAATATGAAACTGTATGTAACAGTGAAACCTCGGGCTACTCGAGAACGAGTCGAACAAGTAGATGAAACGCACGTCGTGGTTTACGTACAAGTAGCTCCTATTGAAAACGAGGCTAATAAAGCTGTCATAAAAAGCTTGGCTCGGTTTTTTTCTGTAGCTCCGTCGTGTGTCGTGCTTCGTTCTGGTGTCACAGCCAAACAGAAAGTTTTTGATATCATAGGGATATGATAGATGGAGGGGCACTTCTTCTTTTTTGATGGACGGAGTATACTTTCAGAGGAACTCTTTAAATAAAAATCATATGTTGAGACTGAGTCTACTTGCAGGAAGCGCTTTTCTGTTGTTTCTTTTACTGGATCTGATGTGGTTCAAGCTGGCCGGTGGATTTTTCAAATCCGAAGTGGGATCGATAGTTCGTCTTACTGCGGAAGGGGAGTGGAATGTTCGTACAGGAGCAGCGCTTCTCGCATACGTTTTCATGGCTCTCGGAGTGGTGGCCTTCGTGCTCCCTCAGGGAACAAACCTCTTTACGACAGTGTTGTATGGAGGACTTTTTGGGTTAGTCAGTTTCGGGATTTTTGATTTGACTAATTTGGCTATCCTGTCAGCATGGACGACGCGATTTGTCGTAGTTGATATGGCCTGGGGGATGACAGCCAATGCCCTGGTTGCTTCAGCTCTTTGGTATATTTCTCACATAGTTCCTCCGCGGGGCTAAGTGGCCCGTCATATGGTAGAATGCGTGAAGAGTAAGGAGTATTTATGAAGCCATGAAAAGAAATAAAAAAGATGTTTTCGATCCCAACAAGCTTTTTGATTGGTGGTCCGTACCTCACTTCATGTTCGGTATTGTTACCTGTTTAGCGGCCATTTCTTTTACATGGCCAATTTTTCTGACGTTTGTGGGGACGCTTATTTTGGCGCTTATCTGGGAACTACTCGAGAAGTATTTTCGCCTCAGTGAGGCGCCCGGGAATGGGTGGGTGGATGTGATCCTAGCCCTTATAGGATTCGTTATCACGCTCCTTCTGGTTGATCAGGCGGCGCTGAATCATGATCGTCATATGGGATTGTTGGTCATTACGTTCTTGTTGTATTTGTTTATTAACATGATTGCGTGGCGAGCTCGCTTTGAAAAAGACGAGGAGTTTCTTGGATAAAGGTATTGCCCTTTGGGGTTTACTATGAGTCATAAAAAGTCAGGTTCTCATATGGAAGAAGATATACGGAGCAAGAAGAAAGTATGCATCATTGATGATGACGCCGATTTGCGAGAGATTTATCTCATGAAATTTCATCAAGAAGGATTTGATGTGACGTTGGCAACGAATGGCGAAGAGGGACTGCAAAGTATTCGTACAGAACATCCAGATATTATCCTCCTTGATTTACAGATGCCAGTGAAAAATGGTACGGAGGTATTGCAAGAACTTCAGGCTGATGAAATGCTCAGGAAGATTCCGGTCATTGTACTGACGAATATTGATAACGAGGATGCCTTTAAAGCTGTAGGCGAATTTGATACTCGTTTTTATCTTATCAAATCACTCACTACCCCGCAGAAGACAGTTGATTATGTTCGTGAAGTACTGTAATATGAGTCTTTTGATTGATGTGAGAAATATTGAAGAGTATGAAGAGCGACACGCTGATGGGGCAATTCATTTACCGCTTATGGCTATTTTGTATGGTAACCTCGGTATACTTGATACCGTAGCCAAAGACGAACATATAGAGCTGTACTGTCATTCAGGAGGGCGAGCTAGTCGGGCTGAGGAGCTTCTTCGGGAGCGGGGCTTCACGAATGTCGTTAATCGGGGTGGTCTCGAAGATGTCGAAAAAGAATAGGCGCCAATTTTCTTTCTTACAGTAGTATGGAGTCGTTCGTCATTGTGGCTATAGTGTGGGTACTCATTCTCATCGGTTTGGTTGGGACAATCCTCCCAGGACTTCCGGGAGTAGCTTTTGTTTTTGGAGGCATACTGCTGTATGGCCTGTACTTTGGCGTGTCAACGATTGGAGTACAAACACTGGTGTATATGGGTCTCGTCACTCTATGCTCATTTTCTTTTGATTTTATTGCCAGCCTGTATGGCGCCAAACGTTTTGGGGCTACCCGTTACGGTATTATTGGTTCGGCACTGGGTGGGCTGGTTGGGATAGTGTTTTTGAATATCCCCGGTCTTTTTCTTGGGACTTTTGTTGGAGCGCTGGCCGGAGAGTATTTTTTGGCTAGAAAATCGTGGCAGGATGGTTTGCGGGCTGGAGTAGGAAGTGTTTTGGGATTTCTGGCCGGATCGATTATCAAATTCGTTTTGGCCTTTGTCATGATTATCATTTTTATTCTGCGAATCTGGGTCTAGTGAGAGCAGGGATGAGACAGAAAAACAGAAAAGCCCTCAACCCCGTTAGATATCTTGTAATAAAAGTGAGGAAATTTCAAATAAAAAAAGCCCATCCCCGCTAGATACTTTTGTAACAAAGTACGAAATATCTAACGGGGTCAATGCGGGAGAGCGACTGAATCCCTTGAAAAAGATTAACGGAAAAAATAACATTTTTCCCTGAGAAATCCAGGTGGGTTTCAATTTAGCGCATTCCTTTCTGAAGGCTTTCACTGGTAGTATACCATATCCTCCATATCCTGTTTTGTTCAAGCAAAGAGCCTCTTTTGAGGGAGAGGGATGGGAGGGGTTGCACAGTATTGGTTTCCATGCTATAATCGGCTTGTGCTAGTAGATGCGGAAACAGAGTCGAGTTTCACGATATAATTCACCAAAAATCATCAATATGAACGGAACTATCAAAACCCTTACAGATCGAGGATTTGGATTCATTGCTCGCGAAGGCGAAGTGAAGGATCTTTTCTTCCACTCTAAGGACCTCGTAGGCGTTTTGTTCGATGAACTCAAGGTTGGCGATCAGGTCACTTTTGAGATCACTGAGGGTCCTAAGGGCCCAGCAGCTACCAGCGTTTCTCGCGCCTAGTTGTTACACGACAAACAAAAAACCGCTCCTCGAAAGAGAGCGGTTTTTTTGTTGTTTGATGACACAATTCGTTCTGAGAGAAAGGTAGGGTTCTACCCTGATTACCGAAAGCGATGCTTGTACGGAAAATCGAACAGGAACGAAATGTGTTCAGAAAATTCTCATTCGGGAATAGGTTCTCAGCTGGGCTTGAGGTCTTCAAAAGACCTCTTCATATAATTCCCGGGGACAGATTCTCGAATTTTTACTTTCTTTCATCAAAGAAGGAACTGTCTCCAAGCGACGTCACTTGGGGCTTTTATGGTACATGAAAAATGAAAAAGTATCAACTCTGGAATATATTTTTTGTATTGACGGAGCGTCTGTATTACCGTAGAGTGAAGTATCGTAGCTTAACAAGGAAAGGAGCCGTGTATGTACGAAGAAATTGGAGTACTCTCTGCGGCTACTTTAGCCTATGAGAGACTTCCCGCCGATGGGATACAGCGTGCTTTCGCAGAAATTGCCAAGCACATTCCGGATATTCTCGTGAAGGAACAGATCTTCCCAGCTCCTTCACCAGACATAGAGATGAACCCGGCATTTCGGCCGATGATGAGGGTCATTTCCGAAAGCTTGAACGGTCTCTTCTCTGGCGAACAGGGACGGAAGATGTTGATTGTCCTCGGCGCATTGCGCAAAGAGCATCAGATACTCGGAGAGCAGGTAACTGAGGATGGTCGTATTGAATATGGTATCGACTGCTTCGGCCCATATCGATGTGTCTATCTCAAGCGACGACCCTTTCGGCGAAGGAAACCTCCAGTAGTGACCCGGGCGAGTTTTGCCGAAGTGTGTTTGTATGCTCCGGATCCTAAGGAGGTGTATCGGGTGACATACCAGCTCTTGAATGCTGCAACCCAGTATCTTTCTGTGAAGAAAGGACAGAATTCAACGAAGAGGTGAAGCGTACTGCGCGCGCCTCTTTTTTTCTTTGGTTTTTTTGGATGAAAAAAGACGCCTGCAGTGCGCGCGGGCACGAGGCGTCTCAAATGTTTGTTCAGCATAGGCTGGGGCGGTTGGCCATCTCGTCTCGGAGCATCGCCAGCCTCTTGCGAGCTTCGGCAACCTTCGGGTCCAGGCCGGGGAGCCACAGTTGACCTGCTCTTTGTGGTGCGGTGGTGACTGGCTGAAGGGGTCGTTGTACGATGGTCGAGCGACGCTTCTCTTCATTTCGCTTCAGTCGCCGGACAGCTTCTTCCAGTCTGCTTTTGACCAGCCCGTAGAACAGGTTGTACTGGTTCCGGTCGTGGTGGCGCCACCAGATGCCGTGGCGGTGGGCGATCGTCGCGAAATGTACCTGAAACAGAGCCTCGTCGAAGCGAGCATCGGTTCCCAGGTTTGGAAAGTACAGGGACTTGAGTTCCCGGGCCATAACTGTTTCGAGGAGTTCGGCTCGCTTCCTATCTGGCTCCGGCCTGGTCTCCACTTGGAGTTCTTTATTTTTGCTCATATGAGCCTCCGGTTCGGATGGGGTTGGATGGTGGGTTGTTAAGATTGCAATTTCGTATTATACTCTAATTTAGCATAAAAGTCAACTGTGCAGTGAGTGTTTTCAAGAAAAATTGCTGAGATAAGCCTATGCCTCAACTGTGGGAGAAAAAAGTGACGCTTCAGGCGTTTCAGAAAAAGAACGAATTCCCAGAAACTCCAGGGGTGTACTTTTTTTTGAATGAACAGGACCAACTCCTCTATATCGGTAAAGCCACATCACTGCGCGATCGGGTGAGGAGCTATTTTATTCAGGATATTATCGAGACTCGTGGACCGAAGATCCGGCTCATGCTGGAACGTATTGCCTCGATTGGGTATATGCGGACGGACTCGGTACTTGAGGCGCTGATTCTCGAGTCCAACCTCATCAAAGCAGAACAACCACCATACAATACTGATGCCAAGGACAACAAGAGTTTCAATCATGTTGTTATTACCAAGGAGACGTTTCCACGGGTGCTCATCGTTCGTGGTCGGGATATCGAGCAAAAGAAATTTACCGATCCAGTGAAGTATATTTTTGGACCGTTTCCGGCAGGAGGTGCTCTTCGGGATGCGCTGAAAATTGTGAGACGGTTATTTCCTTATCGTGATCGATGCTTGCCCGAATCGGGAAAGCCGTGTTTCAGTGCTCAAATTGGACTCTGTCCGGGAGTGTGCGCCGGAGTACTCTCTGCCAAAGAATATGGGCGGACCATCAATCATATCCGACTTTTTTTTGAGGGACACAAAAGCGATGTTGTGAAACAATTGGAGCGTGAGATGAAGGTGTGTGCCAAAGAACGACGCTTTGAACAGGCGGGGGCTATCAAAAAAACGCTCTTTGGGTTGCACCATATCCAAGACATGGCGCTCATCAAGGATGATCTGCGAGAGAAACACGCTCATCGTATCGAAGCGTATGATGTGGCACACCTCAGCGGAACAGCCAGTGTCGGGGTGATGGTGGTGGTAGAAGAGAGTCGTCCGAATAAAAATGAGTATCGCCAATTCAAACTGCGAGAAAAACATAATGGCAATGATTTGTCGGCATTGGAAGAAATTTTGACTCGGCGTCTGAAACATAAAGAGTGGACACTCCCGGAGCTCATTGTAGTCGACGGAGCCCACCTTCAGTTCGAGCGGGCGGAGCAGGTACTGAGGGAGATGGAAATCACCATTCCTATTGTGGGAGTGGTGAAGGATGTGCACCATAAGGCGGATCGTTTAATCGGTCCAGTAGCCCTGATTGAACGTTTTGAAAAAGAGATTTTATTGGCGAATACGGAGGCCCATCGCTTTGCTATTACTTTTCATCGCAAACGGCGAGAGAAAGAATTTTTGCCAAAACAGTGAGTTATACACAGACCTTTGACAGTCGCTTGAAAAACTGATAGCATGGGAAACAATTCTGTCTTTTTTGTCACCAAGTGTATATATTATGGGAGCGAAAAAATCTGTCATTGAAATTCGAGGGGCGCGGGTCAATAATTTGAAAAATATCGATATTGATATTCCACGGGATGCGCTCGTAGTTATCACGGGATTGTCTGGGTCGGGGAAATCATCATTGGCATTTGATACTTTGTTTGCGGAAGCGAATCGGCGTTATGTCGAATCGCTTTCTTCGTATGCCCGTAACTTTCTTGATGGATTCGATAAACCGGATGTCGATGCTATCCGCAATCTGTCACCAGCCATATCGATCGATCAGAAAAGCGTCTCACGCTCACCACGATCGACCGTGGGTACTATGACTGAAGTGTATGACTATCTCCGTATTTTGTATGCCAAACTTGGGGTACCCCATTGTCCGACGTGTGGTAAAGTACTGACTCGCAAAGGGGTACGCGAGATTCTGGATGAAATCCTAGCTTTGCCTGATGGGATGGCTCTTATCTTTCTCGCCGAGAGTCCACAGTTAGTGGGAAAAACAGAGAAAGAGGCCCTGGCCCTCATTAATACTTGGGGATATGTGCGGGTGCGTTTTCGGGGAGCCGTGGTTTCGATTGCTGAAGCACAGAGTGAAGCATCAGCTACCGCTACGACCCCAGTCGGGGTAGTTATCGATCGATTGGTATGTACGACGATTCGTCCTGATAAGGAGCGGATTCTAGATGATATTCAGACGGCGTTTCGGGTGGGTCAGGGGACGTTTACACTCTGTCTCAATGGCATGGGAGAGGAACATGTGTACAATGAGGAATATCGTTGTGAGGAGTGTGATGTTCATTTACCGGAATTTACCCCAAGTCATTTTTCTTTTAATAATCCGGAGGGGGCTTGTCCGAAATGCGCCGGATTGGGAGTGACGCTGGAATTCGATCCGAGCCTTGTTATTCCAAACAAAAATCTTTCAATCGCTGAGGGAGCTATTCGTCCATGGAGCAAGATGAATAGTGATCGGCAAACAGGATCGGGCCCGATGCAACATCTGCGAGAGTGTGCCAAACGTGAAAAATTTTCTCTCGATACGCCACTCAAGAAATTGGCAGCAAAACACTTCGAGTGTATTCTTTTCGGCGAGAAGAGAGATAAGGAGGGACGTTTCCCAGGAGTGGTGGCGCTGTTGGAACAGAAGTACCGTGATACCAAATCGGATCACCTGCGAGCGGAGATCGAAGCCTATATGATGAGCCAGGTCTGCCCCGAGTGTCATGGGAAACGGCTGAAACCATCGAGTTTAGCGGTGAAGCTCAATAATTCATCTATTGATGATCTCGTTCGTCTCAGTACGGAAAATTTTCTTCTGGAGCTGAAACCGCTTCGTGAAACATTGCTCGTAACGAAGGAGAAAAGTCTCATTGATCCGTTGTTTCGTGAAATAGAAACGCGTCTTTCAGCAGTGGAAAAAGTCGGTCTCGGATATCTCGAATTATGTCGAGGAGCCGATACGCTTTCTGGTGGAGAGGCTCAACGCATTCGACTATCAGTACAAATGAAGTCTGGTTTATCAGGTATCATCTATGTGCTCGATGAACCGTCCGTCGGATTGCATAGTCGTGATACAGAAAAACTCATTCATGCCCTTGAGGATCTTCGTGGAGCCAATAACTCGCTTGTGGTTGTGGAGCACGATGTGACTATTATGAAACGGGCCGACTATATCATCGATATGGGACCGGGAGCAGGAACACTCGGCGGTGAAGTTATTTTTGCTGGAACACCGGACAAGCTTTTGAAATCGAAGCTCCTTACGGGACAGTACCTGTCAGGAAAACGGAAAGTGTCTGACAAAAAAGAACGTCGCAAGATGACTAAAGAATGTATCGAAATCATTGGAGCAAGCGAACACAATTTGCGCGATGTCGATGTCAAAATTCCGCTCGGTGTATTGGTAGCTGTTTCGGGTGTTTCTGGATCGGGCAAGTCGTCGTTGGTACATGATATTTTGTCACGGGCACTGTCGAAACACTTCTACCATGCCAAAGCAGTTCCGGGTGCGCATAAAAAGATTGAAGGACTGGAACATATCGACAAAGTGATTACGGTTACTCAGGACGCTATCGGTCGCACGCCACGTTCGAATGCTGCCACGTATACTGGCGTCTTCAGTCTTATTCGAGATTTGTTTGCCGGGACGGCTGAGGCGGAACGGGAAAAATATTCTGCCAGTCACTTTAGCTTCAATATGCGCGGGGGGCGCTGTGAGGCTTGTCAGGGTGGGGGACTCAAGAAGATTGAGATGTATCTGCTCCCGGATGTGTATGTGCCTTGTGAAGTGTGTCAGGGAACACGATATAACGCCAAAACACTGTCTATCGAGTATCGGGGTGAAAATATCGCTGATATTCTCCAGATGACGGTCACTGAAGCGAGACACTT
>JAGOOJ010000054.1 GCA_017992575.1 Candidatus Moraniibacteriota bacterium
CGGTGTTTCGCTTTTATTTTGATAAAGGGTATTGTAGTATGAAAATCTTTTTTAAAAAATTAGGACAAGTGGTGTTAGGGCTGGTGCTGGTAGCCCTTCTTTTGTTCGGGTACTTTAATCTTCCGGGGGGAGCTCCTCGAGAGGATGTGAGCCTTGGTATGACATTTTCCTCTCGTTATGCAGAGAGTCTCGGCTTGAATTGGAAAGAAACCTATCTGGCACTCCTCGATGAAGTGCGGGTCAAAAAAATGCGCTTGCCCGTCTATTGGGATTTAGTAGAGAAGGAGAAAGGGGTCTATGACTATAGCGATGTTGACTGGCAATTGGATGAAGCCAAAAAGCGTGATGTCGCCGTGATTCTGACCGTTGGTATCAAGGTTCCTCGTTGGCCGGAATGTCACATTCCACAGTGGGTGGGAAATGATGCTTTGGTCCGTCGTGAAGGCATCCTCTCTTTTATTGAGACAACCGTCACTCGTTATCGCGCACATCCTGCTATTGCGAAGTGGCAGGTGGAAAATGAACCCTTTCTTCGTTTTGGGATATGCCCCGAGTTTGACGTGAAGGTGCTGGATGAAGAAATAGCTCTGGTGAAGCGTCTGGACCCATCACGGCCTATAGTAGTGACTGATAGTGGCGAGCTGTCTCTGTGGGTGCATGCAGCCGCTCGTGGGGATGAATTTGGCACAACGCTCTATCGGGATATTTATAGCAAAAAAGTAGGCGGGTACTTCGAGTATCCGATAGGGCCTAATTTTTTTCGCTTTAAAGAAAAGATGGTTCGTCTGTTTACCGAGCAGAAGCATTTTTCAGTGATCGAGCTTCAAGCAGAACCATGGGCCAGTGGCTGGATTGCTAATGTCCCTCTTGAAGAGCAATACAGGACGATGAACGCAGGGAGACTACGGGAAAATGTTGATTATGCGCGACAAGTAGGATTTCATGATATTTATTTGTGGGGTGGTGAGTGGTGGTACTGGATGAAGGTACAAAAGAACGCTCCGGAGACATGGGAAATGGGTAAAGAATTATTTGAGCAGTATGGCAAATAGTCTGATTCTGATCCTCCACGATATCCGTAGTGCGCATAATGTTGGTTCGATGTTCCGCACGGCTGATGGGGCTGGTGTTGATGAGATAGTACTCTCGGGTTATAGTCCCGTTCCGCCTAAAAAAGATGCTCTCTATCTGACTGATGCTGACAAGGCTTTACGGAAGACTGCCCTGGGAGCTGAGGAAAGTATGGCTTGGAAAAAGGTTGCTTCTCTCACTCGCCTCGTTAATCAATTGAGGAAAGAAGGGTATGAAATAGTGGCGCTCGAGCAGGCCACAGGAAGTATTGATTATCGACAGTATCGAGGCAAACATAAGGTAGCACTTATTGTTGGAAACGAAGTAGGAGGTGTTGTAGAGAAGGTTTTAAAAAATTGCGATACCATTCTCGAAATTCCAATGAGAGGGAAGAAGAACTCGCTTAATGTTTCGGTAGCAACAGGCATTGCTCTCTATCAAATATTGAGTACAATAAAGAAGTGATTGTATAGAAAAAAATGTATGACAAGTAAAAAGAAAGATAAAATTGCTATTTTTGATATCGACGGAACGATTTTTCGTAAGAATCTTCATTTTGAACTTATCAATGAACTGACATGGATGAAGGTGTTTCCTCGTGAGGCGCGGGATCAGCTCTCAAGTGTCTATTCGGGATGGCTCAAGCATGAGGGAACCTACGAGGATTATCGCAAAGCGCTCGTTGCTCTCTACGCCGAACATATCAAGGGTTGTTCTCAGGAAGCGGTTCTAGAAGCGAGTAAGATTCTTATTCCCTTTCATGCCAAGCGTACCTATATTTATGCTGAACGGCTCATCGAAAAACTGCGTGCTGAGAATTATCACTTGTTGGTTATATCTGGTTCACCGATTGAAGTAGTAGAGGAGTATAACCGTCAATATCTCAAATTTGATGCTGCGTTCGGAAGTGTGTATGAAGTTGACGATCAGGGGCTCTACACGGGGAAAGCAACCTTTGAACCATCGAAAAATAAAGGAAGCCTTGTAGAACAGTATCTCTTCGAACACAAGCTTACGCTGGCAGATTCGTATGGCATAGGCGATACCGGTTCGGATATGAGTTTCCTTGAACTCGTAGAACACCCAATTGCTTTTAATCCGAATCAGAATTTAAAAGGAGTAGCCGAAGAGAAGGGGTGGAAAATTGTAGTAGAAAAGAAAGATGTTATTTATGAAATAAATAAATGACGCTTTAAAGTATAAACACACAACACTATGGGTCTTAATTCTTCATTGGACAACCTTGTAAAAAAAACGGCTTGGCTCTGGTTGCCTTTTTATGCGCTTTTTCATTTAATTGAAGAATTTGGTGAAAGAAAAAAGAAATAGGAAAGCGTACCTTAAGAGAAAGAGCCAATCCCAGCTAGGCTTTTTTTCGCCGTTCCTCAGTTACTTCATGTTGCTTTCCTGGATGGCAGTTATTTTTTTCTTCTCGTCACTATCTGGAAAGCCGACTGATGGACCTCCGCCAACCTGGTATTTTTTGGAACGAAAAGGAGCTCATGTTATTGAATATGCTGTACTGCTTGTGCTTTCGTTTCATTATTTTTCATTAACGTTTTTTCGAGAACGATTTGGTCGCATCCTGCTCCTTTCGGCGGGGTTCGCCCTCATGTATGCAACTACCGATGAACTGCATCAGTTTTTTGTTCCTTTTCGCGGAGCCAAATTGACCGATGTCTTGATTGATGGAGGAGGGATTCTTTTGGCGGTACTGGGGATTTTGTTTTGGAGGCGAGTACGAAAAAACCGCTCCTAGGAGCGGTTTTCTGTACGAGAGAGGAGCGTGATTCCTTAGCGTACCTTTTCGATAAATGTTTTGAAGGTTTCTGGGTTTTCGACGGCCAGCTGTGACAGCACTTTGCGGTCAAGAGCGATATGCTTCTCGCTTTCCAGGGCAATGAAAGCACTATACTTGATGTCGTGGAGACGAAGAGCCGTATTGAGACGGGTAATCCACAATCCTCGAAACGAACGTTTCTTGGCGCGACGATCACGATGAGCATACTTGCCGGCTTTGATGACGGCTTCTTTGGCTTTGGTAAATAAATTCTTGCGTCCCCAACGATAGCCCTTAGCAGCTTCGAGGATATTCTTATGGCGTTTCTTGGTCATGACACCACGCTTTACTCTCGTCATATGTTTGCAGTGAAAGGTGAATTACGTAAAAACTTTCTGGCGGTCTTTGGTCGTTGTCTTGA
>JAGOOJ010000055.1 GCA_017992575.1 Candidatus Moraniibacteriota bacterium
ATAGGGTGTACCACATCTGGGGCACTTTTCATCTTCGGTAGTTTCTGGATTTTGTGAAAGAACGGTACACACGGTATTCTCCTCTGAAGATATGCTTGGGAATCTGCCAAGTCAGTATTTCTTTTTTTACTATACCACGGATACGCGAACCGTTTCTCCATTATTTGAGTGCGGAAAATTGCTTTATGAATGGTGACCGGTTTCGTCTCCGGTTCGTCGGTCGTAGAGGTAGATAGGCATTCTTAATAACGCCTTATTCTATCCTTTCGTTCGGCCATGTTCCCAAGATCATCGTGGTTGCCTTCCTTCGTCCCTGAAAAAGGAATCGGGCTGGTTCGCCGCGAAACCAGAAATTATTTTTTGTTTCGATGATAAACAATCCTTTCCCTGAGTATAGTAGCGAGGAGCTGTACTTGAGTGGCGAATCCGTCGATGGGTCAAAAACCATGAGTTGACCGTTGATGCCCAGGACTACATTATCGCCCCAGCGCGATCTGTAGAGACCTTCGTACTTATTTATTTCTATTTTATTGCTTTGTTTTTTAAGAGCATGAAGTCTATAGATGGTTTCAAAAATACCCTTATTGAAAAGAGCAGCGTTGGCGTCTATCGTGTTGCAAAGAACAATCACGCCGAGTTCATTTTCCTTGTCATATGAAATTTTTGTTGAATATCCTGGGAAGCTCCCGCCATGGCCGAAAATTTTTCTCTTCTCGATTTCTTCTATGCGTACACCGAGTCCGTACTGCTCTCCCTCTTCGTTTATCGGAAATTCTCCCTTCATCATTTCTTGCTTTGATACTTCAGTAAGGATCGTGTTGCTGGTCTTGGAGGAAAACAGTGCGGGTAAGTATTTGGCCAAGTCTGGTACATTGGAGATGAATCCTGTAGCGGGAGTATAGGCATGGGTCTTGATATGAGCAAAAACTTCCCTCTCACGTTCGAGGATGATCCGGCCATAACCGTTGGACAATTCCTTTTTGGTCGTGGTTGAGAAATCTGGAAACGTATTTTTCAGGGCCAGTTTGTCTAGAATGTTTTTCGAAATGTATTCACTATAACTTACACCCGAAATTTCTCGGATAATTTCTCCGAGCAGGGCAAAGCCGAAATTGGAGTATTTGAATCCAACCGAATGCTGGAAAACCAGCATATTGTTTGACACTGATGCTTGAAGTTGTTTGTGATTCGGAAAATGGTCATCGATCCAGTGGGGTGTCACGCCATCCCTGAAAACGCCCGAAGAATGGGAGAGGAGCTGTCGCACGGTAATATCTTTCGCTTGGATCTTCTTGTTGTTCGCCTGAAACCAAGGAAGATATTGTGTCACCGTGTCATCGAGTTGGAGTTTCCCGGATTCGACGAGCTGGAGAATAGCCACAGCAGTAAAGGTTTTTGAAATAGAGGCGATTCGGTAAGTTGTCTCTGGAAGTGTTTTCTTCTTCCGTTCCATGTCAGCCCAACCAAATCCCTTCTGGTAGACCAGTTTGTTTTTATAGACAATACCGACCGACAGTCCGGGAATATAGCTCGTTTGTATTTTGTGAGGCAGCCAGGCATCCAGAATTTTGGCAGCATTCTTTATGGTCGTGGCACTGATATTTTTTGTCGAAGCTTGCATAAGTGGGTAAGTTACAGATTATTACATATGGTAAATCTGAATGTGAGAATCTTGACCTCTGTATCCGGTTTGACCTGGTCGCCGTAGTATTTTCGGAATGCCTGATACATCTCTTCTTCGGAGGAGAATCTCTCGTGTCCGATCCAGTCTGCCTCCTCGAGAGAGCCGAGCGTTTTCCGGTGTAGGGAGGTGACGATGGCCATTCCGAATTTCTCATTCGTTTCTTTGTTTAGGAAGACAATCTGATCGCCTTCTTGAAGATCTTTGTCATCGAATAATCTCCATGTGGATGTTTTTTCTCCGGCGAGTATCTGCTGTGCGAGATGTGGAGTGAATTTGAGGGTTTTCATAGGTGTTTATTTCAGTGCAGCACCAGTATAGCATGGTCGATTTTGAATGGGGTAAAAAGAAAACGACCACCTGGGGGGTGGGCGTTTTGTGTGCCCTTGTTAGGGCATTGGCGGTCTTCTGTTCAGCAGAGCCGGGCGTATTCCCAGGCAATGGTGAGTACCTCCCATTGACGCCTGTACAGCTTGTATCTCACTTGGACGCTCCAGAATGCTCGGACACGAAAGTGGTTCACGCGCCACCGGCTGAGTGGCCCTTTGTTGCCGGCGGCTTCTTGTTGCCTGACTACCTGGCACACTTCTGCGAGCTCGCGCTCTTGTTCAAAGTAGCGGTGCCCCCGTGGAATGATCATATCTTCCCCGCAGTACCAGCAATTCTCGAACGGTCCTGGATCGACCGGTTTGTCGAGCGGCGCTGGTTCGGGGAACTGTACATCTCCGAAGACGTCCTTGTCGTACACTTTGATTTGCGTCTCCTTTTTCAAATGAAGCCGCTGTGCTGCACAATTAGTTGGTTTGGGCCGCGCAGGTATCAGTAACCTCGATTGTCCAACCGGACCAAAAGTTGTAGGTAACGGTCACCTTCCATAGTCCGGCGACAGAGAAAAACACGTTGATACGGCTTTCACTGAGAACTTGATGTTCATCGGTTCCCGACTCCGCATTCAGTGCTAACGTCAAAATCTGATCATAGGTGACCCGGCACCAGAATTGCCGCTGACGTCTCGGAAAGATATTCAAGAGACGAAAACAGTCGATGTATTTCAGTTCTTTTCCCTGGTACCCTGGAATTGGATTTGCACTCGGGACATCAGACCCGAGGTATGCTCGTATTCTCACTTTTCTTCTCCTTCGTCTGTGCCGATAGAAATTTATCGGACTGAATATTATAGCACGTGTATATTTTAAAGTCAATATTACGTAATGTTTCAATACCTTTACATCACCTGTATACCAGGTATGCAGAGTGACACTACCAGTCGAGGATTGATCCTGGTTCTGGTTAAGATGATTCATGCTCGGTCCGGGCTCGTATTTTCTTTTTCGCTGATTCCCAAGCCATCCGATACTCATCTTCGTGGTCAGGGCATATCTTCATACGCCACTGAAACAGTTTTTCTCCCAAGCCGGTTTTTTCAGCAAGAAGAAACTCCTTCCGTTCCGCCAAAAGATGCCTCGTATGGAGCACTTCCTGAT
>JAGOOJ010000001.1 GCA_017992575.1 Candidatus Moraniibacteriota bacterium
TTCCGCCGGTTTTTATTAAACCTGAGCCGTTCGAAAGAATGGCGCGTATCAATCCGAAAGATGAGCGCTACTATTTACCAGAAGATGATTCTTTTCTGGTTGGAAGTGCTGAACACACTCTCGGATCTATGCATATGGATGAAATGTTGCCCGAGGCAGAGTTGCCACTGCGATATATAGGCTTTTCCACTGCTTTTCGAAGGGAGGCTGGCGCGTCTGGGAAAGACATGAAGGGTATTCTACGGTTACACCAATTTGATAAATTGGAGATGGAATCATTTACGGTGGCAGAACAGTCGCTGGAAGAGCAAAATTTCTTCGTAGCCATTCAGGAATACCTCGTGCAGTCACTTGGCGTCCCATACCAAGTAGTACAGATTTGTACTGGGGATATGGGAATACCTGATGCGCGACAGATTGATATCGAATGTTGGTTGCCAGGGCAGAACAAGTATCGAGAGACACACACCTCCGATTTGATGACTGACTATCAAGCGCGACGATTGAATAC
Organism: Candidatus Moraniibacteriota bacterium; assembly: GCA_017992575.1. Lineage (GTDB taxonomy): Bacteria > Patescibacteriota > Minisyncoccia > Moranbacterales > UBA1568 > UBA1568. Next base: position 512 of record JAGOOJ010000001.1, read on the forward strand.
ACGAGTTAAACGTGCCTCTGGAGATGCAGAGTTTGTTCATATGAATGATGCCACGGCCTTTGCTATTGGACGAACCCTGATTGCTATTATGGAAAATTATCAGCAAGCAGACGGGTCTATAGTCATTCCGGAAGTGCTCCGTCCGTTTGTTGGGAAAGACGTGATTCGTCCAAAAAACGAAGCATAGTCTATTGCGTACGATTATATAAAAAATGGGCCACTCACTCGTTCGTGGGTGGCCCTTTTGGCGGGAGGGTGGTTCGAGGATTCGAACTACGGTGGTGGCTATTGGCAGAGTTCTTCGGCGTAGCTGAGGACCTGAGGAAAATCAGCAGGATTGTTTAGATCTCCCATGAGGTGACCAGCGTCTCGCATGAAGTTGGGCGGAGGGATGAAGAGAGCCCGTCGCTGAATAGGAAAGAGTTGGCGAAATGTTTCGAAATCTGACAAATCACCGACAATTCCATGGCTCGCGCGCAATTTCCTTCCATCTCTATAAGCCGGATGACTGGAAAAGATGAGGCTTCGACGTCCAGAACAGTAGCCATGAGGAGAAATTCTTTCTGGAGTCATGCCAATTCTCGTGTCGGTGTTGTACCCACGAAAAACATCTTCCATTACGCGTGCTGGTACCACGATGACCGTGTCCTTGTGGAAATCGCAGTACCAGAGACGTTTCGGGATGAAAAGGTTGAGGTACCACCACCAAACCCACCGTTTGTAAAAGTTCATTTCCATGCCATGCTCCTTGTATTGGTCTCATAAAAGTCTCTTCCCAGCGCAGTAATCGCTCGAGGAGAGGGGGATAGACAGGATATATGACCACATGAATCTAAGCACGGAAGAGCATTTTTGTGAATGATAATGAGACGTTTGTCAATAAAATATTTTTTGACTCCCCTCGGAAGCCAAGCTCCTCCCAAGGCGGATAAAAGTTGGCTTCCTCCTACCACAAAACAAAAATCCCCTAACGGGGACTTTTCGTTTTGTGGGTGCGGGGGGAATCCTCCTCGCTCCGACTCGGAGCCGGGGCGCTACACACAGAATACTCGTTTACTCGTATTCGACTCGCGCCCTTCGATTCCTTATGGGTGGGTGCGGGGGGAATCGAACCCTCGACCGTTGGCTTAAAAGGCCACTGCTCTACCGACTGAGCTACGCACCCGAATGTTTGTGAGAATTTTATGGATGTTCCAACAAACGAGCCCTATCGCTCGTAAGAAGGAGGTCCCGACTGCCTGTCCGCCTTGGGAGGGAGCAGGTACCCGGATATTTCACATAACAGTGTGTAGTCTAATGAATTTTTGAGAATTCGTCAATTCTCTTGTTGAATAGACCACATTGGAATCCAGTCAGTTTTCTGCTATACTAAGCAGAGAAAATCAAATACCTATGTTGAAAAAAATTATAGTATTGGTGGGCGGAGCTGTGCTTTTGTCGGGCTGTACGATTACGGTGCCTGGGACAACCCCGATAGTGGACACTGGAACTCCGAATGCTTTCAATCAAAAAGTGCAGGCTGGGAGTATGTGGAAAAGTACTGATGGCGGCCAGACCTTTTCCGTGAAGTCACGGGTTGATGAGAAACAATCGATAACCAAAGCTGACGTTTTGGCACTTTCTTTTCATCCGACCGATCACGCAACGCTTTATTTTGGGACGGTAGATAACGGAATTTTCAAGACGGTTGATAGTGGTGAAACATGGCAACAGATTGTTTTTCCACCCAAGAAAATCTATAGTTTTATCTTGGATAAAAATGATCCTGATAAACGAATGTTTGCCTCGGGGATGCTCAATAACGTGGGAAAGATATTTCGTACCGATGACGGTGGCGAAAATTGGCGCGCCGTTTACACAGAACCAGTAGCTGAAGTCGTTATTACTCTTTTGGCTCAGCATCCGCGGGATATAAATGTGTTGTTTGCCGGTACGAGCGCTGGAACCGTGGTGAAAAGTACTGATGGCGGAGAAACATGGAAAAATGTAGGTAACTCTTTGAGTGGGCCTATTACGGAAATAGTATTTGATGCTACTAAACCACTATCGCTGTATGCCCTTTCCTTCAATAGTAAAGTGTACTATTCAGATGACGGGGGAGTGGTATGGACTGAGCCAAAGAGTGATCGTACCGATCAAGGGAGTAGTGAAGCTGTTACTCCTGGACCCTTACTCGCATTGGTTGCCGATCCAAGTATCTCTGGGCGAGTGTATGGCAGTAAAAGTGGTGGATTGTATCGAAGTAATAATTTTGCCAAAGATTGGGAGAAGATTAATATTATTGAAAGTGCTGAGAAATCGCCTGTTCGGGCGATAGCTATCAATCCACACGATTCGAACGAAATCGTTTTTGTCGCCGGAAAAGCCTTTTATAAGTCGAAAAATGGCGGAGAGACCTGGTCAGTGGTTGATCTGTATATAGATCGAAGTGCGTCAGTGCTTATGTATGATCCAAATAATCCACTCACTTTGTATCTGGCTCTTCGTAAAACTAATTGAATAAGACATAAGGTTACTGATATGATTAAAGAATTGATTGAAGAAAAGAAGCAGAATTTTGAGAGTGCCGTAGAACATTTCTCCAATGAAGCATCCAAAATTCGTACGGGCCGAGCCCATCCGGGGCTGGTTGAGAATTTGATGGTGGATTATTATGGTACCCGTACGCCCCTTCGTCAGATTGCCAGTATCAGTATTCCAGAAGCACGACAGATTCTTATCTCGCCTTGGGACAAGGGTTCGTTGGTGTTGATTGAGACTGCTATCCGTGAGTCAGATTTGGGGCTCAATCCCGGAAATGATGGGGTAGCACTGCGGATTACCCTGCCGGCACTCAACGAGGAAACTCGCAAGAATTTTGTGAAGTCGCTTAATCAGCGTGCTGAAGAGGCTCGTATTGGCGTGAGGAATGTCCGAGAAGAAATTTGGAAAGATATTCAGGAACGTGAGAAAGCGGGGGATATTTCGGAAGATGACAAATTTTCCGGCAAGGAAGATTTGCAGAAAGTAGTTGATGAATATAATCAGAAACTCGAGACACTCCGGAAGAAGAAAGAAGAAGAAATCATGACTGTTTAGTCAGAGAACATCCTTTAGTTTTTATCTTTTATCATTTTATGCTGACTATTCTCATTTTTGTCGTACTACTCGGGGCACTAGTGTTTGTCCATGAACTGGGGCATTTCTTGACTGCTATACGCAACGGTATTCGAGTGGATGAATTTGGGTTTGGTTTTCCGCCGAGACTGTTTGGCATGGTGAAAGATGAAACGAGTGGAAAGTATAAAATAGTGTGGGGGAGTAAAGATATGCCGAGCGGAAAAACGGTGTATTCACTGAACTGGATTCCGTTGGGAGGGTTTGTCAAAATTGCCGGGGAAGATGGCCACGACACGACTGATCCGGAGAGTTTTGCTAGTAAATCTGCTTGGATACGAATCAAAGTGCTCGGAGCTGGAGTATTCATGAATTTCTTTTTTGCTTGGTTGCTTATTTCGGTGGTGCTGATGCTTGGGTTGCCACAGCCGATTGACCAGAGTGATCACGGGAAATACCCTAATGCCAAGATTCAAATCTTGAGTGTTGCTAAAGGTGCTCCTGCAGAAACAATGGGCCTCAAAATGGGAGATGAGCTTGTGACTATCAATGGTAATGCTGTGACCAGCTTAGAACAGGTTTCGGAGGCAATAAAGAGTCATAAGGGTCAGTCGATAGCTATTGAGGTGGATCGTTTTGGTCAGTCTCTCACACTTTCAGGTGTGCCAAGAGTAGATGCTCCAGCAACTGAAGGCGCTCTCGGGATTTCGTTCTCGGAAACAGCAGTGGTGTCGTATCCTTGGTACCAGGCGTTCTACGAAGGAGCCAAAGCGACGTATAACATCACGATTGCGATTCTTCAGGCCTTCGGTAAAATGATTGCTTCGCTTTGGAGTACGGAAGAGGTAGCACTCGATGTTACTGGACCAGTTGGTATCGTCTACCTCACCAAGCAGATGAGTGATCTCGGACTTCCATACCTTCTCCAGTTTGCAGCCCTCCTTTCCATCAACCTCGGTATCATCAATATTCTGCCGATCCCGGCCCTTGATGGCGGACGAATTCTGTTTGTGCTGATCGAGAGATTGAAGGGGAGTCCAGTGAGTCGCAAGATAGAGGGAATGATTCATCAAGTGGGATTTATCCTTCTGTTGCTCCTCATGCTTTTCGTGACGATTCGGGATTTTTCACAATTTCAGATTCTCGACAAGATTCGCCATATCTTCTAGGTTTCTTTTGCCTTGAAAGAGCGAAAAACCCCTTATAGAAGGGGTTTTTCTGTTGTCATTCTGTCCCTATTGACAATTCACTCTTTTTTTGGTAATATACAGGGTTCATAAATTGTATGTAAATCTATGGGAAATCAGTATTTGCTCTCGACGTTGCGCTCGAAAATCGGTACCCTCCTCTTGTGGGGTGTGCTCTTTGGCGCCTTGGGATTCTTTGGTCTCATGGTTACAGAGAAGCCATTCCAGACCAAGATGGATTTTTTGGTTGTTCAGACGAACGCTGGAAATCAGGACTTCTATACTCAGTTCAAATCATCTGAGTATTTGGGCAACGTGCTGGGAGAAGCGATCTTTAGTGAGCGCTTTGTCAACGCTGTTGTCGAAACAGGTAAAGTCAATGCAGAATTCCTTCCCTTTAATAAGAAGGACAAACTGAAGGCTTGGAAAGAAATGGTTGCTGTTCAAAAAAACATGGAGCTTGGTATCATCAGCGTGACTGTTTCCGGCAAAAGCGAACGTGAAATTTCCCGGACGATGGATGCTATCGCTGTCGTGTTGGCCGAACGCAACAGTCTCTTCCGTGGTGGTGATGAAAAGAGTGTTGAAATTCGTGTGCTCTCCGGCCCTATTTTGGAACAGAACCCAACTCTCTCCAAGATAGCCAAAGTAGTGATGGCTGCTTTCTTGGCCGGTGTCTTTGTCGCCACTTTCTTTGTGGTCGTCAAATCGGAACTGCGTCCAGTAGCAGTAGGGAGAGATGATGAGATTCCTTTCAATGAGATGCTGGTCTAAACGACCAATCCCTTGTACTGAGAGTGGCTCAGTATCCTGGGAAGAGAGCGGTGCGGCGTTATCGTCATCACTGCTTTCTTCCTAGGATTGTTTCGTCCCTGACCTTTAACAATCCAAAGTGTTCAGTTATTAACGTTCGACAACCAGAAGGAGTTTCCATGAACTATCGCATCACCCTGATGCTCATTAGTCTGGCAACTCTCGCGGGTTGCACGACGATGGGGTTTGATCCGCGCCATGATGCCGCCCTGGCACAGGTGCGGGCCACGGCTCCGCAGAGCCAGTCGGCCGAGGACTTGCGCAAGCAGGACCCACGAGCCAGTCTGGCCCTGCAAACCGATCCCGTGCTGGTCGAAGGGTACATGGTTTTGAGCATTGCGCTCCCAACCTTGTATCCCGAACTCAGTCGGGAAATCGTTGATTCTCGGCAACCGTACCTCCGGTATGTTGCCACCAAGATCGAAACCACCGGATCGGCAGTGAATATTACGCTTGAGTGCAAGCCAGGGAAACCTGCCTGCGCCGACATGAGCGACACTGCCACGACCAAAGTTCCGCTCCATCGCAAGGTGTGGCGGGCTGGGGTCTATGGTTCGGATGGTCGCATCGAGCGTATGTTCGATGCTGTGTATCGCCCGCTCCTTCGGCGCTATGTGGTGCTTGTGCCTCTCTCCGAGTGGCCAAGTGTCATAGGCAAAGAAGTACGCGTCCTCTCGGCCTATGGAGATTTCGCCATCACTCGTGACGGCGGGCTCCAACGGCTACGGGATGGTGAGGTCGCTGTACTTGCCTCTGGCACCGCAAGGATGCCGGTCAAGTACGACGATCTGGTGCGGATGTCGCCTGACACACCTGGGGGGAAGTACTTCCTTCAGGTGCTCAGTAGCGAATTCCCGCTCCCGGCGCCGTTTCATAGCGGTGTCGCGCATCCAGACCTCTACCTCGGTGGAGCCAAGTTGACACGTGAAGAAAACGTGCTCGACTGCTGGACGGGGAGAAACGGCGGTGGCACCATTGTCATCACGCCGGTTCCGCTCCAGACCACTATCACCTTCGTGGGTTCCCTCCTGTGGAACCTCCCGCGCGTGGCGTCACGTGACTGTGGCGTACACGTACCAGGTTCGAAAGGAAAGGATGAACAACGCAAAGAAGCTACCCCCGGGTCGCTTCCGAGCGACTCACCCTAACCCTTCTAGGAGCAATCCATGAAAAAATTTCTGTGTTTGTTGCTACTCCTTCTCGGAGTAGCGAGCGCCCAGGGAGAGCAATCTCATTGGACGTGGCGTCAGATGGTGAGGTCGATTGACGAGCTGCAAAGCCTGCAAAGCGGTGTTGCTCCTCATCGGTCCATAGTGGCTGGAGTGGTAACGCAATCGGTTTCCACCGTGAGCGTTCCTGCCTCGGCTCCGACGAGCGTTGCCCCGACCACTTCGGTCCAGACCTTTTCGCTCAAGTCGGGCGAAACGATGAGCGGTCGCTTCGGGAAGCAGGCGCAAGCGATTTGCGCCTACAACCAGATTGCGAATTGCAACATCGTGCAAGCTGGAAAGTCGTATCGGTTGCTAGGCACTGTGCCTCAGGCGACCAAGATGCAAGCCACAGCGCTTCCGCTCACGGCTCACCTCAGTGCTTCAACGGCATACCTCGACAACGTGTTCCTTTGGGAGCGTGTTGGTGGGGCGCCGCTTCGGAGTTGCGGTAAGCAAGACGTGGCGACGGTCAACGAGAAGGCGTGGAACGCACTCATCAAACAAGGCCTCCTCACGGAAGCCGAGCGCGATGAACTGCGCGTGCTTACTAAGGGGTTGACGGAACCGAAAATCGGCCATGCCGACAACGGAACTGTTCAGCTCACACGGGGCATGCGTCTTGAATCGGTGACGTTTTGCAAGGACGGTCAACCGGTGGTGCGTACCAACGTCAAGACGGCCTGGGATTTCGGTACGGCGGTGTTCGCTCAAGAGTTCACGCTCAAGAGTGGCAAGCGGGTCCTGTGGGTCCGCAACTGCCTGAACTGGTCTACTCGGTCGCCGCTTCCTCCGCCGGTGGTTGCAGAACCGCCGGTGGTGGTACCTCCTGAAGCTGCGCCGACGCCGACACCCGCTCCGCCTCCGCCTGCAAAGGTGGTGGTGCCTACGCCCCGTCCGCCAGCCGAGCAATTGGCTTGCGACGAATGGGATGTGCGGGCCAGTGCCGGTGCCGAGCTCTCGCAAGGCGCGGGGACGAGGACGGTGGCGCTTTATGGCGACGCTGAAGTTGGTACCTGCCCCTTCAAATGGGAGGACAAGGCAGGCGTTTTCAACGAAGCGCTCATCGCCGGTCGGGTTCATGCGGCAGACGACGCCTGGCGTGGTTGGGATGGCAAGACGGTCACCGCCATGGCTGGTTTCGGTCTCCGGCGGTCGTTCCCGGACGGTTCCATGGACCTGTATCGGCTCATGGCCGGTGTGCGGACGAACAATGGGTCGCAAGGCCTGTACTCGCACGACGCGCGCTGGAAAGTGCTCGGCCTCTATGGCACGCATTACCGGGTCGAGGACGATGGCACGAACGAAACGCACTACCGCTGGGGCTTGAATGTCCACTTCGGGCAGGCCACAGGTTCTGCTTCCTACAGTGGCTCTTCGCTTCCGCTTCCGCGTTACAACGGCAGTATCGAAGTAGGAGTCAGGCGCTATGTTGATCCGCAAGGTGAAGACATTCGCCGGTTCTGGGAGTTGAACGCAACAATGGTGTCGCCGGACTATGCTGGCATCAGCCCTCGGGTTGGTGTCTGCAATGGCGATGACACCCTGTGCGGTCTGGTTGGTGTCAACATCGACGTGCAGAACGGCGGTGTGGCAGCGATGGTTGGTGTCCAGGTCAACACACCTGGGGTCATCCGCTATAACAGGGATGGTCGAATCATGAAGGACGTCGTCGAGGCCGCCAAGGTCAACGGCACCACCTTCTCGTTCGCGCCGGCCACCAAGCGCAAATAACTGAACACGGCTTTATTCTCAATGTCGATAAAAACTGCTTACCACCTGTCTAAAGACAGGGGACGTCCAGCGTATACGTTGGAATGGAGCAAGCAAGACAGAGCGTCATGAACTCATGACGTCACAACGATACGAAAGTATCGGAGTGAGAAAAGCGAAATTCAGTTCGATAGAGGCGGAGTATCCCACGTGGATGCCCGCCTTTACCCTTTTCTATGACTATTTTAGGTTTTTTTATAAGAATATATGTGGGGTTGACCACGTCGGTCGCGACCGGTGGTTGACCCTGTGTAATCTGGCTTTGCCTGTCCGCTTGAAGCGGAATTACACAGGGTTGACAAATTCCGTGGATATGCTAGTATACTCTCTCGTTCCTTTTCATAGGTACGCGGGGGGTGATACTCCCAGTGTATCGGCTTATACCATTTTCACGGAGGTGCATGGGCGGTTGAGACAGTACTCCTGTTTTAACCGCCGAAGGACATCGGAGTTTCTAGGCGGGTGGAAGGCTTACTTTCACTCATGCCTTCCTCCTTTTTCTTTCACCCCTCAACATCTACAGGGGGCATCATGCGTCGCTTCATTATCAGCATCATCTCGCTTCTCTTCGCTCTCACGGCGGTTCAAGCCCAAGTGCGGGTCAAGGAGAGCGACAAACCCGTCGGTTCGGTCACGGCGACCGGCGACCTGTCCTACCAGATCGTGGTGGAAAAGACCGGCGTGGTCGTTCGTCTCGATCTGGGTCAAGTCGTTCCGGCTGAAACACTGGCTTGGGTTGGCAACGGGCGTCAACCAGGCGCTGTGCGAGCGTTCTGCTCGGCCAACCCCGGCATTTGCCAACAACCGTTCCACATGTGGTGTGGGAAGGGGCAGAACGCCGAGGTGTGCCGGCAGGTACAGGATGTGAGCATCTCGTGCCACAACCCGGCCAACCAGTCGTTCTGCAGTTCGCTCGCCTGGGTTCACCGCGAATCCGATGGCGAGATGAACAAGGGCACGCCCTGGGCCGACGATGCAGTCCTCCTTGACTTCTTGGCCGGCAAGACGGTTGATCCGACTCTGGTGGAGAACATCCGCAAGTGCACTTACCGTCCGGCAACCTTCGCGGTGGTCTGCGACGTGGTGGTCAAGCCCGAGCAGAAGGGGACTGGTCGGTTCCAGTCGCACTTCAGTGCCGTCGACCAGAAGACTGGTGTGGTGTACGCCGGTTACCAACCCCAGCGGGTCAAGGCAGGTTCGCATCCGGTGCAGGTGTACCAAGACGACGGCCAGGGCAATCCGCACCAGGTCATCGGCACAGGTGCCCAGCAGCCTCGCCTCGACCAACCGTCGACTGAAGCCATTGGCTTCGCCCCGGCCACTCCGGCCTCGGCGCCCAAGAAGTAAGCGCCGACAGCGCCTCACTCGCCCCAGAAGGGAAGAATCAGTGCAGTGCACGAGATTCTCCTTCCGGGGCTTTTTTCTTACCTAAAATATGGCTTTTTTAAGCCAATTCTTATAACCACTAGGGGGTTGACAGAATCCACGGGAGGGTGTATAATGGTCTATTCGGTGGGCGTATGCCCCCGACCCAGTTCCTTGTCACTGTATCCAACCGCCTCCCCACTGCTCGCGGGGATCAAGGCTCATTTTGAAGAGGAGAGCACCATGAAGACGACTTTCAAGCTTTTGGCCATCTCGGCCACTCTGGCTCTGGCCACCCAGGCCATCGCTGCTCCGACTTGCGCCATGCAGGTGACCGGAAACCAGGTGAAGGTGATCATCGCCGATACCGGCCTGGTTTACCGCTTGGATCGCCAGCAGATCCCGCCGCAGGGCGCCAAGGTCTATACGGGCACTGGCCGTCCCGACGTCGACCGCACCGTGTCCTGCAAGGACGCCAATGGCATCTGCGCTGGCGCCAGCTGGTATTTGCGTTTTGCCGACGCACAGCAGGGCTTCCCGGGCGACGAAGCACTGGCCTCCGACCCGCGCGTGGTGCCCTGCACCTACGACGCCGGCGCGTTGGCCCAGGTGTGCACCTTTACGCTCAACGACGGCATGAAGACCGACCGCGGCGAGGTGCGCATGCACTTTTCCGCCAAGGTGGGCGACCAGGTCCCGGCGGCCTACCAGCCCCAGCGCGGTGGCTGCGCGGTCACCAAGGACGCGGATGGCAATCCGCACACCACCGTCGCCGTCACGCGCTGACGCCTCGGCCGCGGCTGAACCCAGCCGCACCAACCCACCCCCGGAACTCAAAATCCCGGGGGTTTTTTCTTTTTCTCCTTTTTCTTTTTCCACTTTTCTCGTATACTAAAGGCATGATTATGGAAACAGTAGAAACGAAAACACAATCGGTCATCCTTATTACCGGAGCTACTTCTGGTATTGGTTTGGCATTGGCGCGACTGTTTGCGCGTGATAAACATGATGTGTTTTTGGTGGCGCGTGATGAGGAGCAACTGAAAGCTGTCCAGAAAGATTTGTCTCAAACATACGAAGTAACGGTCTATTATGCTTGTGGTGATATGACTGACCGACACTTTGTAGCCACACTCCCGGCATTGGTGCATGAGAAACAGCTGGTGGTTTCCTGTCTCGTCAATAACGCGGGGAGCGGCGTCCAGGGGGCGTTTGCTGAAACCGATTGGGAGAAGGAAATTACCTCTTTCGAGCTTATTGCCTATGCGCCTACCTATTTGAGCAAAGTCTTTCTATCTGATCTGATTCAGAATCAAGGAAAAATTTTGAATGTTATTTCTACCTCGGCCTATGCTCCGGGAAATAATATGGCGGTGTACTCGGCTGGCAAAGCCTATCTGTTATCTTTTTCAGAATCATTGTCTCTCGAACTGGCATCACAGGGGGTCACGGTAACGGCGCTCGTCCCTGGACCGACTCGTACCGGATTTCAGTCAGCCAATGGCCTCGGAGAACTCCCCAGTTGGCGTTTCCCCAGTGCAGAAGCGGTAGCTTCATTTGGGTACCGGGCGCTTCAAAAAAATAAAACCGTGGCCATTCATGGGCTACGGAATAGACTCAACTATTTGGTTTTGAAATACACTCCGCGTTTTATCGTGCGGATGTGTGCTTGAATTCGGGCAGTTGCCGGAAGGCAATGAGGGCCCCGAGCAGGATGAAGAATATCCACTGAAGGGGGGTGTCTTTGTAGATGTTGTCAGTGAGTGAAGAGAGGAGTAGGAGTCCACTGTAGAGCGAGAAAGCCACCACCAAGCGACGATAAGCAAGCGGGAGGGTCCAGAGGGTACGGATTTCGGAGCCAATCAGAGTGAGATAGAGCAAAAAAACAGTCAGGCCGATTACACCTCCTTCAACATAGAATTTGACGAAATCATTGTGAGAATCAGTGCTACCGAGGCTGGTACCACGCAGACTGTAGGCGTAGGAGCTGAACGTATCGAGTCCGGTTCCATAGAGTCGTCGGCCATCGATGCGCAGTTTGGTCGTGACATCATGCCAGATTTCTTGGCGCCACACAATTGAACTATCCGGTTTGGTTTGAAAGCTTTCCAAAATGCGATCATGAATAGTTGGTGAAAAAACAAACAGTATGGCAGGGATGGCAATGAGTGGAAAGAGGAAGATGCGGGAACGCCAGAGTGCCAAAATGAGGACGTAGAGAAAGAGGGCTACCCAAGCTACTCGGGTGTAGGTGAGAAGCAGGAGGAAGATCGCAATGAATCCGTAGCAGATGAGGACGAAGGGGAGGAGAGCAGAACGCTCTGTGCGGGCCGTGTCATTTTTCGAAGGTGGGAGAAAAAAGTAAAACGTCATGATGGCAAAGAGTGAAAAGAGATAGAGGGCCAAGACGTTGGTATGGGCAAACGTGCCATAGATACGAGGGACATCGACACTGCTGTCGGTGAGCCCGATGTTGAGGGCGACCTGACGAACTGATTCCATGACGGGCAGGATTGAGGAAAAGAGCAGGATGAGGAGCGCCTGTTTCATTTTGGTTGTGTCAGTAACGGAGATAAAGGCCAAGAAGCTGATGGAAAAGATAGAGACGAGGCGAGCAATTTCCTCTATGGACTGGAGGGGGTCGACACTGTAGGTAGCGGAAACCAGCCCAAAGAGTCCGAGGAGAGCAAAGGGTTTCCAGAGAGGGAAATGGAGCATCTTTTTGATGTAGAGCGCGAAGATGGTAACGCTTAGTAAAATAAGAAAGACTCCGAGCGCTTGCGAAAGACTCATCGACACATTCGATCCAATCGAAATATGAATAGTTTCAGAAAGGTAGTCGAGGGTCATGCGAATGGTAATGAGGATGCCAAGGAGCACGAGGGGTCGTTTCAAAAAAGCAAAAGAAGCGAGTACCACGAACACACCTGGTGCCATGAGCGGACTCATACCCAGGATGAGTGAGAGACTCAGAAAGAGGGCAGAGATAAAAAAAAGTCCCACCCAAAAACTTGCTTGTTTGGGCGAAAAGAAGCTGGTTTCAGGAGTGGTATTCATATAGTTTCAGTATACCATTGAATGTTTTTTTGTTACAATAGATGTATGCGTATCCTTTTGATTCACAAATTTCATCACGCCTTGGGAGGAGCGGAGCGGGTGTATTTTGATACAGCAAGGTTGCTTCGGGCTGCTGGGCATGAAGTGGCGTTTTTTTCCATGGTTCATCCGAAAAATGAGCCAACACCCTGGGCCCGCTTTTTCGTCTCGGAGGTTGAGTACGGTGATGCTGGGAAAAGCTTCCGCGACAAGCTTCGTATCGCCACTCGCATCATATGGAATCATGAAGCCAATCAGAAATTAGAGGCTCTCATTGATGAATTTCAGCCCGATGTGGCTCATGTGTTTAACCTGTATCATCAACTCTCCCCGTCGATTTTGTGGGTATTGAAACGGCGCCACGTTCCTGTGGTACTGACACTGTGTGACTTCAAGGTTGTATCGCCAAACTATTTCCTCTACCATTTTGACGAGCGAAGAATCTGGAGGAGTACCTCTGGTTTTCGTTGCATCATCGATAAAGCTGTTAAAAACTCATACAGCAAGTCTTTCGTGTGTGCGTTAGAGCTTTGGCTTCATCGGCTTTTAGGGAGCTATAGGACTGTGGCACTCTTTCTGTCCCCCAGTCAGTTCCTCATTGATACGTACCGGTCGTTTGGTTTTCGGGGGAAGGTGCAGTTAGTGCATCACCCGGTGGTCACAGGAGAAGTGAACATCCCTGAAAAAGTGATCCCTCTAGCAGAACGTCCGGAGGAGTACCTCTATTTCGGTCGTTTTTCGCCTGAGAAGGGGGTGGAAACGGTTATTCGGGCTTTCGGACAGTTGCCTCATAAAAAGCTCCTTTTGGTAGGGTATGGGCCGGAAGAAGAGCGTTTGAAACGGTTGGTTACGGAGCTCCATTTGGACGAACGAGTGGCTTTTTTGGGCGGGGTGTACGGTGAAGATCTCGAACATATTATCCGACGAGTGCGAGCGGTTATCATGCCACCGGTCTGGTATGAGAATCAGCCGTTTGTCATGATGCAGACACTCCTCTCAGGGACACTCCTCATTGCCTCACGTATCGGAGGCATTCCTGATATCGTGAAAGACACAAAAAACGGTCTCTTGTTTGAGCCGGGGGATGTAGCAGATTTGGTTCGAGTGATGGAAACACTTCCCTGGGAAACCTATGAAACGATGACAGCGCAAGCGCATGCCACCGTTCTACCCTATACAGAAGAATGTTATCTGAAAGAGGTAGAAGAAAGCTACGCCAAAGTTTTGGGAGAAGCGTCCCGCAGGGTATAACCTTAGAATCTGGGCAGTTGAAAGATAGAGCGCCAAGCTCCACTGGGATCGTGTTTTTTCCAGAGGGTTACGAAGCTCTCCCCAAGACACAGGAGTGAGAATATCACGACGTAATTCCAGGTGCGTTTCATCCGGCGAGGATGAAGCAGGAGTCGCCAGAGCCATTCCAATCCGAACTGACGTACGAGCTTGGGAGCTCGTGTTTGTTTGTGAGTGTAAAAGTCAAAAGTACCCCCGACGCCCATGACGATCCGGGCCCCACTTTCGGGATAGGAACGGAGGCGTGCGAGGAACGTATCCTGAGTAGGGGCGCCGAAATTGGCGAGGACGAGAGCCCCGTGGACATGTTCGAGTGCTGTGGTCATGGATTGTTCGGAGTGAATATCAACATTGTCACCATGAACGACGAGGTTCGGGAAACGATGAAGGAGGGCGGCGCGTGTTTCTTCGTACGAACTCAAGCCGTCGGTGCGGGCGAGCAGATAGACATCATGATGATGTTCTTGGGCATACGCCAGCAGGTATTCAGTCAAATCAGAACCAGGGATGCGTTCAATCAATTCTTTGCCCTGCAAGAAGGCAGGCAAGTGAATACCGACACCATCAGCCAGTGACAAGTCGGCAGTGTTGATGATTTCTTGGAAGTCTTCCTTTTTTCGTGCCACCATAACGAAATCGGGGTTTACTGTGGCAATCTGATGAAAACGATCGGAAGCGAAAAATTCGGCGAGGCGCAAACGCACGTCAACCAAGGAAAGATTGTCGATTTTGAGTCCGAGGGCATTGATAGTTTGCATAGGCACTTTTCAATAGATAACCCGTAATTATACTCCTAAAATGGAGAAATGTCAAGAGGAAAAGTGTTTTCTGGTATTGACAGAAGAGTAGAAATAGTGTATGGTGTTTAGTTAATCGCTAGAGTGAGCCTTTTCTATGACATCTCTCCAAAAAACTCTGGAACCCAAAAAGTGTCTGGTTTTGGGTGGGGACAGCTTTATGGGTAGTCATCTCGTCGATGATTTGCTTGCTCGTGGGCATGATGTGCGGGTTTTCGATATTTTTCCTCTGGGTAAAATAAAGAATATTCGTCATCTCAAAGGAAAAATTCCTTTTTATAAAGGTCATTTATTGGAGCGTTGGCGTTTAGCTCGGGCCCTACGTGGCGTTGACGTAGTGTTTCATTTTACTTCGCTCAGTACCCCAGCATCAACAGCTCATAATCCTCAGGAAGAAATTCGCTTGAACCTGAAGGGAACGTTGCAACTCTTAGACTTATGCGTTAAAGAAGGGGTGAAACAAATCGTTTTTCCGTCTTCTGGGGGTACCGTATATGGCAATGCCTTGGAAGAAGTAGCCAGTGAAACAACGCAGATGCGACCACTGTCGCCCTACGCTGTGACCAAATTAACGATCGAGGAGTATCTGCATTTCTATCGCCGTCAGTATGGGCTCGACTTCATCATTTATCGGATTGCCAATCCCTATGGGGAACGACAGGATCCTGATGGTATACAGGGTGTTATCCCGATTTTCATGAAACACATGATGAAGGGAGAAACCATCACGCTCTATGGAAATACAGTCCGTGACTATGTGTATGTGAAGGACGTGACTGGTTTCATAGCGGAGAATTTCAGTCATCCGCATAAGAATACAACCTATAATATTGGGAGCGGTCGGGGAGTGGCGCTGTTCGAGCTGATCCTCATGCTAGCCAAGACAACCGGATCCATGCCGAAAATCAAACGTTTAGAAAAACGGCCGTTTGATGTTCAAAAAATCGTGCTTGATATTACCCGGGCGAACGAAGAGTTTGGTTACTATCCTATGACCAGTCTGGAAGTGGGGCTAGAAAAGACATACGTTGTCCTAAAAGAAAAATTGATGCACGAGCCGTTAGCTCGGACGTCTTGGTTTGACATGGACTTCATTAAGTTCATAAAATGGAACAGGGTCTGATATACCCTGTAAGATGTTCGTTTGTAGAAACCTCAAAGGAGAGAGAGATGAAGGTTTGTGCTGTTCTCTGTGGAGTACTGCTCCTCGCATCAGGAGCGCATTCGCAGGACGGAGTGGATTCGACGATTTTTGTCCCGAGACAGGGCGTCGATCAGGTGCCCATCGAAATCGTCTTTCCGCTCAAGGAGCATAAGGACGCTTATGCCAAAGCGGTGGCTCTTCGGCGTCTGATTGAACGTCGTTTGCGTCCCCAGCGAAACGGTGATGGGCGTTCGTATTTGGGCAAGTGCATGGTTGAACCCTACCAGCTCGAGCTGGGGTTGGCCACACTGCGTATCGAATGTTGGTCGTTAGGCCTCTGGCCAGGCGACGAGGCCTTAGCCGCTATCGGTGCTCCGGAGACGGTAGAAGAAGCCATGGTCTTCATCGAGGCCTTTCTCGCCAAGCATCGCGAGCGTTTGGCTCGGCCGGTGCCACCTCCAGCGCCTACGCGTTCCCAGATGGTCCGCATGGCCTGACACGCCGTTTCCACACCCACCGTACAGCCCCCAGAACTCTGGCCGGCTGTTTTTTCTTTTGCCACTTTTATATTCAGATTCTTGCTTCAAAAACTTAAGAAGAAGATACCAGTGTGATACGGGCATCGAGGACTCGGAAGGCCGGACCATTTTTGAAACAGAGGAGTGGATTGATATCGAGCTCTGCAATGTCAGGGAAGTCCTCTATCAAGAGTGAAAGACGGCCGAGAGCGTCGACGAGAGTGTCCATATCGATCCCATCTTGTCCGCGTGTGCCAGTGAGGAGCGGGAGACTTTGGAGTTCACTCGTCATTTCTCTTGCGTCTTCTTTTGTGAGCGGGGAGAAGCGGAAGGCGACATCTTTGAATGTTTCGACGAAGATACCACCGAGTCCCACCATGAGGAGTTTACCAAGACCGACTTCGTGTTTCATGCCGAGAATAATCTCGCGTCCACCAGCAGGGGCCATCTCTACGAGGAGCGCTCCTTCGAGTCTGGCCTCTGGGACACGTTCGTGTACGCGTTTAAGGAGTGCTTCGTACTTTGGTCCAGCGTCTTCGGGTTTCACGTTGAGCAGTACTCCTCCTGCATCGGATTTATGAGTGATATCGGGAGAAATAATTTTCATGGCTACTGGTCCGCCAAAAGAACGAGCAACTGATGTCGCTTCTTCGACATTCTTTACGACACGACTTTTGAGAAAATGAAAGCCGTAGGCAGAAAGTATTTCCCATACTTCCGTTTCGTAGAGCGTGGTGCGGTGCTGTGCTTGTGCTTTTCGTATGATGAGAGAGGCTGTTTCTCGGTCGATATCATTGAAGGAAAACAATGTGGAGATGTGACTGTTGCGCCACTCGGCTACCTGTGCCAACGCTGAGAGGGCTTCGGCACCGGCTTCAGGATACGTTACGCGGGCCACGCTATTTTTTTTCAAGACAGCTATCCCTTCCTCGAGAGCTGTTCGTCCGGAGAATACGGCAACCACTGGCTTTCCGCAGTGGTTTTTGGTATCAGCAATAGCCTCGGCTGTTTCTTTGGCTTGCGTCATCGATTGGGGGGTCACAATGACGAGAAGCATATCAACCTGCGAATCAGTACTCAGTGCCTCGAGAGCGAGTCGGTAGCGATCGGCGAGGGCATCTCCGAGTACATCAACAGGATTATTGTGTCCGGCGGCAGCGGGGAGTGCTGAAAGCTTAGCCTTTGTTTCCGGAGAAAGAGAGGCGATCTTGAGACCGTGTTTGACCGAAGCGTCAGTGGCGAGTACGCCCAGTCCTCCCGCGTTGGTGATAATGCCGATACGTTTTCCCTGAGGGAGCGGGTTTTGAGAGAAGACACTGAGCATGTGTGAGAGTGTTTCGAAGTGTTCGGCTCGGATAATACGGGCTTGTCTGAAGAGAGCTTGGTAGGCGCGATCGCTTCCGGCCAGTGCCCCAGTATGGGAGCTTGAAGCAACGGTACCGGCGTCAGTTGTTCCTGATTTGAGAGCAACGATGGGTTTGGGTTCAGGTCGTGCCAATATGGCTCGCCCTGTTTCAATAATTTTTTTTGCTTCTTTAAGGTCCTCTGTATAGAATCCGATGACTTTTGTTTCGTCGTCGGAAGCAAAATAGCGAAGCATTTCATTTTCTCCTAGTACCGCTTTGTTTCCATCGCTGACAAATGATGAAAATCCCAAATCACCGAGTGAGAGGTCAAGGAGAGCGGTACAGAGGGCTCCACTCTGTGAAAAAAAGGCGATAGTGCCTCCTTCGGGCATACCATTAGCAAAGGAAGCGTTCAGACCAATTTTTGGGTGAAGAAAACCGAGACAATTCGGGCCAAGGAGGGCAATATCGTATTGTTTGGCGACGCGTATGATTTCTCGTTCTAGTGTCTCTCCGGCGATGCCCGTCTCTTTGAATCCGGAGGAGATAATGATGGCAGCTTTGATACCTTTGGTACCGGCATCAGCGAGAGCCTCTGGCACAGAAAGAGCCGGAATGATAATGATGGCCAGATCAATATCGTCTTTGATGTCATGAATATGTGGATAACAGCGACGGCCGAAGAGAGTGTCAGTTTTCGGATTGACGGGGTATACTTTCCCGGCATATCCGTAGGAGAGGAGATTTTCTGTGACGCTGTATCCGACGCTCCCTGGTTTGGTGGAGGCGCCGATGACGGCGATAGAACGAGGGGAAAAAAGTGAGGGAATATGCATAGAGATGAGTATTTTTTGTTTTTTTATGGTTGTAGTGGCGCGGGCGGTAGTGAAGAGAGAAACAGTGTTAGAAACACTTAAAATATGGCTTGAATAATATTATTTTAGCGGAAATTCGTGCTCTTGACAAAATTCGCAAAATTTGCTACGATGGAAGGTCTAAAAATTGATGTCTGAAATAGTATGCAAACTCGTAATTTTTGGCTTTCCAAAGAGTTTATGCTTGGTGTGGCATTCGTAGTACTCATTGCTGTACCAGCGATTGTTTTTGGTGGAAGCAAGCAGGTGTATGTCGATAAGAATGCCAATGGTTCCGAAGATGGGAGCTATGATCATCCGTATCACAGTCTTGGCCGGGCACTCAATCATGCCAAAGAGGGCACTGATATCCGTATCGCCAAAGGGACATACAAAGAAAACATCACTATTCCAAAAGGGGTGAAGCTCTTTGGAAAGAAGAATGATATTGGTGGTGTGGTTATCAAGGGCGACAGTGATAAGCCGACGGTATCGATGAAACATAAAACAGAACTCAATTATTTGACGATTGAAGGTGGTCGTCATGGAGTTCGCATACTCGAAAATGCCAAGGCCGGTTTGTACAAAGTGAGTATCAAGAAGAGCAATCGTGATGGTATCCATATTGATTCAGCTTCTCGTGACAAAAAATATCAGGCGCTGATAAATGATGTCGAGATTGAAGGTAGTGATCGTGCCGGTATCTTTGCTGAAAAGCGCGATATCATGATTATCAATAGCGATATCCACAATAATAAAAGCGACGGTGTTGACCTCGCTGCCGGTATGAAGGGATGGCTGGAGGACAATCGTTTCAGTAATAATGGCGGGAGTGGTCTGAAAATGATTCTTGACGGAGCGTATCTCAGCATGAAGACAAACAGTGTCCGCAATAATAAGCGGGAAGGTGTTGAGATCAATGCCTATGGAGCCTCTGGGAGCATCACTTTGAAAAAGGTGTCGTTTATCGGGAATGGCCGATATGGTATTGCTCGTGTCGCTCGCACTGGTGCTGGCTTGAAATCATTTGGTGGGTTGTATCTTGGTACCGGAGTCAATATCAACCATATCGAAGGAAATGGCGTAGCGAGCACCTCTCCTGTATTACGAGGGTTCTAATTCGAAGAGAGACGTTCGCTCTCGATAACTCACTCCTTCTATGAAGATCGCCTTTATTGGACAAAAGGGGATTCCGGCGTTGCATGGTGGCGTGGAGAAGCATGTAGAAAAGTTGGCCACCACTTTGGTGACTCGGGGACATGAAGTGACGGTGTATGTACGATCATCCTATACGCCTGCTTCCATGACAGCGTTTGAAGGAGTGACCCTCGTTCATATCCCATGTATTCAGACAAAACATTTGGAGGCGTTGTCATATTCACTCGGCGCCACACTGCACGCACTGTTCACTCCGTTTGATGTCATCCATTTTCAGTCGCTTGGGCCAAGTATTTTTTCTTGGATTCCGCGTGTGTTCAAACCAAAAACACGAGTGATAGCGACCTTTCATAGTCGGGAGTATACGCACTCCAAGTGGGGGCGAATGGCCCGTATGTTTTTACGAATAGCGGAGCAGATTATCTGTACCGTACCGGAACGTACTATTGTCAGTGATGAAGCGTTGATTCCCTATATCTGTGAGACGTATGATCGTGACGGGACTTTTATTCCGAGTGGGCCAGAGATTACCCCTTGCAATGATGTCACTTTTCTGACGCAGTTGGGGTTGCGGCCACAGCGTTTTGTGTTGGCTGTGCAGACAGGAGCGACGCAAGAAGGTATGCACTATCTCATCAAAGCGTTTAAAGATCTCGAGGATACCAATAGACTCCCTAATAACTTTAAGCTCGTTATTGTGGGAATATCTCGGGTACCGATTGAATATAGTCGCTTCCTTCATCATTTAGTGGAGGGTCGTCCGAATATACTTTTAAGAGAGGAAGAAACGATGGAGATGCTCTATAGTCAGGCATATATGTATGTCGAACCGAAAGAGCAGGAGGGCTATTCGCGAGCGCTCATGGAAGCGATGGGACAGGGGTTGATGCCACTGGTGAGCGAAACACTCACACATCGGGAAATGGTGGCCAATACCGGAGCGTATTTCCCATTGAGAGATATAGAGAAACTGAAGAGTGAGCTGGCCTACTATATCAACCGCAGTGATGAAGTAATAGCCTTAGGTAACACCGCTGAAGAACGGATACGAGAATACTACAGTTGGGATGCTGTGACACAAAAAACGCTTGAAGTGTATCAGGAAGTAGCTTTTCAGAATCATAAAGAACACTATGCCTCTCTCCGCAGTAAATAATTTTTTTCTCCCATCAGTATCCTGGCGTCGCTCTTTTTTTGTGACGTTGTTTTTTGTGACGCTGGCGGCACTTCTGTTCTGGCTCGATGGGTTTCGTTCGTATGAATCAGAAGTTCGTGTGCTTGTCATTGGGAAATCGGCCGGGATAGCAACAGACCAGGTAGTGGAAAATCTTGCTGTCTTAACGAGTAACCTATCCTTCTACGAGCGCGTGTTGTCCGGAAACGACCTCATTGATGATGATTTTGCTGGATTTTCACCAGATAAACGGAAAACACTGTGGAATGAAGCAGTGACCGCCAAACGGAGCGAAGGGAGTAGTATACTGGTGATTACCGCCAGACAGGAGAGCGCAGAAAAAGCCAAACTGTTAGTAGAGGAAACAGTCAAGACACTTTTTTCTGTGGCGAGTTTCTACTATACTATACAGGCTGATGTCGACATGCGGATCATTGATGGAACCATTATCAAAACGACGCTTCGTAGTCCGTTTCAGTATGTTCTTACAAGTTTCGGAAGTGCTCTTGTGTTGACGTCATTGTTCTTTGCTCTTCTTTCAGTGGCTCCGGTTTTGTTTGGAGAACACCGAAGTATTGAGAGACGGTCAATGAAAGTGCCGTCGGAGAGTTCTCCAGAAAAAGAATATCAGGCCTCCGCTCTGGGTTCTGCTGTTCCCTACATCGATCCTCGCAAGTTTGTCCCGGCTCGTCCGAAAACACTCTCTTTTGAATCGAGTCATGAGGAGCAGTTGATTCGAGAGGAAATACTGGCGCCATTGGCGAATCAGGTTTTAGAGGAAAAAGGAATAGTGGTGGAGGCTTCAAGTGAGCGAATGTTGCCCGGAATGGATGTAGAAAATTTACCCTTTGAATTCGAAGAGATACCTCATACGGAAGGAATGATACGCAATACTGATATGCCGGACGAGGCGCTCATTTTTTCGAGTGTAGAAGCTCCTGTTGGAGAAAAAGCGCTTCCGGTTCAGGAAGCAGTGGAAGAAATTGTTTTGCCAGTGAAGACCGGGGAACCGACTATTGAAGAGTATAAGCGTCGTTTGAATGAATTGTTATCGGGAGGGAAATAATTGTAATAAATTGTTTATGAAGCAACATTCGAAAAAGTTTTGGTTCATCTTCAGTACCGGAGCAATTCTTTTTCTTCTGGGATGGTTTGTTTTTTGGGAGGTGCGGACGAATGGGCTAGAAAGCCTCAAACGTTTGCTTGGATTACTTCCTGTCAAACAAGAAATGAAAACGGATCTCGATACAGTGATTTCGTTGGCAGATTCGCTCCTTCATACTGATGGCAAGGAAAAAGTCTTTTTGATTCTCTTCCAGAATAATTTGGAGTTGCGACCGGGAGGGGGATTTATCGGTTCTTTCGGTGTGCTCAAGGTGCGAGATGGTAATATTACCAATTTTGCGGTTCACGATACAGCCAACTTTGATGGACGCATTCCCGATACAGTATTGCCTCCCTATCCTATGCAGGAGACGCTCAAGATTCCTTCATGGAAGTTTCGTGATTCCAATTATTCTCCAGACTTTGCAGAAAACGCCAAGTGGGCAGAAGAATTTTATAAAATGGGTCAGGGACAGGAGCAGTTTGATGGGATTGTGGGTGTGACTACCAACGTCCTCACCTCTTTCTTGCGTGTGACCGGACCAGTAGAGATTGCCGGATATCCTGGAATCTATGGAGCGGACAACGCTATACTCGATTTGGAGTATCAGGTGGAAGAGGGATATAAGAAACAAAACATTGCGCTGGGGGAGCGAAAGTCAATGATGAATATTTTGGGTCGAGAAATTTTACAGCAAGTGAAGGCGTTACCATTGACAAAAAAATACGAACTTTTTCAAGTCGTGCTTGACGATCTCCACCGGAAGGATATCCAGTTGTTGTTTCGAGATGAGAACTTGCAGGCGGATGTTGTGGCTTCCGGGTGGGACGGAACGCTTGACAGTACGTGGCACAATGACTATTTGATGTTGGCCGATGCGAACCTCAATTCTTTCAAGAGTGACTATTACATGAAACGGTCGTATCAGTACACGGTTGATTTATCTAAAGATATTCCCGAAGCTACGCTGGCAGTGACATACAAACATACTGCTAAAGAAAAGAGTTGGTTGACCAAAGATTATCAAACGTATCTACGGGTGTATGTACCTAAGGGAAGTTTTTTGACCGAGGTGACTAATACGGCTACAAAGCCGGTTTTTGGTGAACTCCTCAATAAAAAATATTTTGGAGTGCTTATCCATGTACCGCTCGGTACTGAGAAGACCGTGGTGTTCCATTACACAATCCCGAAGGATATCGAGCGTCAATGGTATGATTTGAAAGTGGAAAAACAGCCCGGATTGAATGATGTTCCGGTGAGCGTCACCGTCATCAAAACAGATGGGGTAAAAGAAGAAAAAACATTCACCCTGAACAGAAACACGGTTTTGAGTACTCTTGAGTAAGATAAAAACTGTTTCGAAGACCTCTTGGTGCTTCGAGGCAGTAGCCAAGGGGTATCCCTGCATGTGCCTGATACCCCTTCACTACTGCCTTTTTGTTTGCGGGTAGTACGCAAGTCCTTTAGAAAATCTCTCTGGTGTAACCTATCGTCGCCTTTGGGCGCAAGGAGGAATCTTGGATACGGCGATGTCATTTGTTAGGAATCTGCCCATAGACGGTTTATTCGTTCTGGGGGCTCATGTTGTGGCATGGCTCTACTGTGCACAGAGCCTGTGGAACATGGGCGACATGCCCCCGAGTGAACTGGCCGATATTCGCTTGAAGTTTCACTCGTCGGAGATTTCGAAGCCGTTGATTCTGGTCGCCAATACTTGGTGGCGACGCCTGCTTCGTGAAGGGGCACTTGTTTTTTGCTTCTGGGCACTCGTTTCCAATTACATCCAGGACCATAAGTCCTTGGGGGTAGCAGTGACCTTCTTGGGGGTTGCGATTCTGGGAGTAGAAGCGTTCAGTCGTTTCAATCGTCGGCGCTATCGGCACAATCTGTACGTCTGTGATCAGACATACAAAGCCCAGGCGACATCAATGAGCTGAGGGCTTTGCCTCTTTGCCACGGACAGCGTTTCCGTGGTTTTTTCTTTTTGTAAAAGCAAAATGAGCCGTGCTATAATGAAAGTCAACGAAGCTAAGGAGGGCTAATAAGTACTCATAAAATTAATGTTATGCGTTTTGACATCATTTCGTTGTTTCCTGAGAGTTTTATTTCTTATCTCACTGCATCAATTTTGAAGAAGGCCCAAGAAAAAAATCTGATTGAAATTCATAGACATCAACTGCGTGATTTCACTCATGATGCACACAAGACCGTGGACGACACTCCCTATGGCGGTGGAGCGGGTATGGTGCTCAAGGTCGAACCTATTGCTGAAGCCCTCAGCTATGTAAAATCCTTGGTTCCAGAGAAAAGCACGCGGACCATTCTTTTTTCTGCAAAGGGGAAAGTCTGTACCCAGGAAGATATGAAGCGTCTCTCTGGCTATGCACGTCTGATACTCTTGTGCGGGAGGTATGAGGGGGTTGATGAACGAGTGGCGGAATATCTGGTAGATGAAGAGCTTTCTATCGGTGAATATGTGCTGACAGGAGGTGAAATTCCAGCCCTGGTTGTTGTGGATGCTGTTTCTCGGTTGCTTCCAGGGGTGTTAGGAAATTCAGCGAGTGCCATAGATGAATCACATAGTGTTCTCGGTACCCTCGAGTATCCTCAGTATACGAAACCGGAAATCTGGAAGGACAAGCGGGTTCCAGAAGTGTTGCTCTCCGGCCATCATAGTGAGATAGAAAAATGGCGTGCCGCTCAGTCGACCAAACCACGCTCTTTTACAGTATGAAAGAATCAGGTCATCATCTCGACCGCCCGCTCCTCTCCGCTCTCGTGGCTCTTTTAGGTATTGGTATTATTATGGTAGCCAGCGCCGGGGTAGTGTATGGTAAGGTACGTTTTGGTGATGATTACTATTTTCTGAAGCAACAGTTATTGGGACTCGGTGTCGGGGTGGCGCTACTCTTTATTTTCCAAAAAATTCACTACACGGTTTGGCAACGATTTGTTTTGCCTATTTTTCTTTTGGCCCTAGTACTGTTGATACTGGTATTTATCCCTGGATTTGGGACAACAGTGTATGGAGCAGCGCGTTGGATACAATTAGGCCCCCTCTCTTTTCAACCATCGGAGGTTATGAAATTTTCCATAATTTTGTATCTTTCGGCTTGGTTGTCAGGTAAAGGGACGGTTAAAACAGCTGATTTCTTCGAAGGACTCGTTCCTTTTCTGGCTCTTATTTCTGTGGTTGGATTTCTCATTATTAAACAACCGGATACTGGGACTCTCGGGCTTATTTTTCTCATTTCATTGGCTATCTTTTTTGCCTCCGGAGCAAATATTACCCATATTTTTTCGCTCTTTTTAGGAGGGTTGCTTTTTCTGTTCGTGTTAATTAAAATAGCGCCCTATCGGATGCAGCGTTTTCTGGTTTTTATGAATCCGGATCATGACCCACTGGGTTTTGGGTATCAAATGTCACAGGCGTTACTGGCTATCGGTTCTGGAGGGGTACTGGGTGTCGGTTTGGGACAGAGTCGTCAGAAGTTCAATTATCTGCCTGAACCAGTCACTGATTCTATTTTTGCTGTCCTTGGAGAGGAATTGGGCCTGTTGGGAACGGTAGTAGTCGTTGGACTTTTTTTGTTTCTTGCTTGGCGCGGGGCACGAATCGCTCTTCGAGCGCCGGACGAATTTGGTCGTTTGTTAGCTGTCGGGATAACTTCTTGGATTGTTTTTCAGGCGTTTATTAATATTGGAGCTATTACTGGACTTATTCCACTGACCGGTATTCCGCTTCCTTTTATTAGCTATGGAGGAACGTCACTGGCGGTGTTATTGGCAGCGATGGGGATATTGCTAAATATATCCAAACATTCTACACTGAAGGGGTAAATAAGGGAAAATATCTGCACCTATGTCTCTTCCTCGTGTGGTATTGTCGGGCGGTGTTTCGGGTGGTCATACGTTTCCGCTTATTGCGGTAGCGCGAGCATTGCGGACACAGTTTCCTCAAGGTATCGAATTTCTTTTCATTGGTTCCAAAGGACACTTTGAAAGTGAATCCATGGCAGCCGAAGGTATTCCAGCTCAGTATGTATTAACCGGAAAAATGCGACGGTATTTTTCACTTCTTAATTTTATTGACCCCTTCAAGGTTCCGATTGGTTTTATCCAGTCTCTCTGGAAATTATTTGTGTTCATGCCAGATGTCGTCTTTGCGAAGGGTGGATCCGCTTCGGTTCCCGTAGTATTGGCTGCTTGGGTATATCGGATTCCTGTGGTTATTCATGATTCTGATGCTGTAGCTGGTCGGGCGAATCGTTTTTTGGCTCGTTTTGCTACTCGTATCGCGATTGCCTATTCGAGTGCACGAAATTATTTTCCGGAGGAAAAAACAGCGCTCACCGGAAATCCCGTGCGGGAAGAGATTTTGAGGGGAGACGCTACACGAGGAGCAACACAGCTCGGTCTTTCTCTTGAAAAGCCGGTGCTGTTGGTGTTGGGCGGGAGTCAGGGGGCGACACTTTTGAACGAATCCCTGCTTCATATTTTGCC
This sequence comes from Candidatus Moraniibacteriota bacterium, assembly GCA_017992575.1. Lineage (GTDB taxonomy): Bacteria > Patescibacteriota > Minisyncoccia > Moranbacterales > UBA1568 > UBA1568. Next base: position 26,942 of record JAGOOJ010000001.1, read on the forward strand.
AGAACTTTTGAAAGCCGGCATTCAGATTGTTCATCAAACAGGACGGGAAAATTATGATGCGCTGAATCGAATTCGAACAGAACACGGATTGGATCAACCAGGGAGCGGGTATGTGATTCGTGATTTTTTTCCAGTTACAGAGTTGGCAGACGTGTTAGCATTGGCATTAGTGGTGCTTTCACGAGCAGGAGCTTCATCTATTTCTGAATTAGCAGCAACAAAAAAGGCTTCTATTCTGGTTCCTCTGGCGAGTGCTGCGAATGATGAACAGCGTATGAATGCGTATGATATTGCCAAGATTGGTGGAGCAGAAGTGTTGGAGGAAGCTAATTTAGGGGAGCATATTCTGCTTCAAAAAATTATTGAGTTGATGCGAGATGGTAATTTACGTTCCCAGTTAGGGGAGCATATGTATCAGTTTTACCACCCGGATGCTTCGGCAGCTATCGCTACGGGTATTCGGACACTTATGAATCGTTAGTTCTATGCCTTCGCTTCATCTATCGCGCTTCAAACACGTTCATATGATCGGTATCAAAGGTGCCGGTATGACCGCTTTAGCAGAGTTTTTGTTACGGCAGGGTGCACAAGTGACTGGGTCTGATACGGACGAGATCTTTTTTACCGATGCTATTTTGCAACGTTTGGAGATACCCGTAAAACACCCTTTTGCTGTAGAAAATATTCCTAAAAAAGCTGATATAATCATTTATTCTACTGCTTACACCAAAGAGCAGAATCAAGAATTGGCGGGGGCGTTCGTTGTCGGGGTTCCGGTTTTGAGCTATCCTGAGGCACTTGGTGCTTTGACAGAGGAAAAGTTAACGTTGGCGGTGTGTGGTACTCATGGTAAAACAACCACCAGCGCTCTTTTGGCAGATACGCTTGAATACTGTGGCAAGAACCCTTCTGCTATTGTGGGGAGTCGGATAATGAGTTGGGGAGGAAATTCCCTTTTCGGTACGGGAGAGTATTTGGTAATCGAGGCCGATGAATATCAGAATAAACTTGCTCAGTATCAACCATTTGCGGTCATTCTTACGAGTATTGATTTTGATCATCCGGATTACTTTGTTGATAGAGAAAGTTATGAACAGGTGTTTTCAGATTTTGTTGCCAAAATTCCAGCGCATGGGATACTTGTGTATTGTGCTGACTCTGCAGCTGTAGCTCGTGTGGCAACACGGGCTCGCTGTCGTACGGTGTCTTATGGCACGTTGGCGCCGGCGGATTTTCAAGTTATTGAATACACTCCGGAGAAAATAGGATTTCTTTCCGAAAAGGAAATGATCTGCCAGTCTTTCTCTGTCATTCATCAAAACGAAAAGAGAGGGCCGTTTCGACTCAAATTAGCGGGTGTTCATAATGCTCTCAATGCCACTGCTGTTTTGGCACTCCTCTCAACGCTCGGGGTAGAAGCGACTCGCTTGAAGGCTGGCGTAGAACGGTTTACCGGAACAGAACGTCGCTTTGAATATATTGGTGAACGGTACGGAGCGCTCCTCTACGATGATTATGCTCATCACCCAGAAGAAATTAAAGCGACTCTGCGAGCGTTTCGAGATTTATATCCGAACAAGAGATTAACCGCTTTGTTTCATCCTCATACGTATACCCGTACTAAGGCACTTCTTTCTGATTTTGCACAGAGTTTCGATGAGGCTGATCGGGTGATTATCCTTGATATCTATGGCAGTGCTCGAGAAGAACAAGGCGGGGTTACTTCACAAGACCTGGTGGACCAAATTCAGCGTTATTTTCTCGGTAAAGCTGAAGTGGCACATGACACGAGTATTCTGACTACTGAATTAGAGAAGACAATGGGTCGACAAGATGTTATTATTACGCTTGGAGCTGGGAATGTATGGGAAATATCCCATACATTGGCTCGGGCAAAATAATTGGATTTTTCATCATATGTTTCTTCGAGAAAATATTCCACTCGCGCCACTATCGACATTTCAGGTTGGTGGCACGACTCGGTACTATACGGAAGTGTCGGGTGCTCTGGAACTAGCAGAAGCGTTCGAATATGCAGAAAAGCACAAACTCCCATATTTTGTTTTAGGAGGAGGGAGCAATATTTTGTTTGCCGATCAAAGATTTGAAGGTCTCATTATTCATATGGTGGGCGGAAGTGTGAATACAACGGGTGAGAAAGTGGTCGCTAGCGCTGGTGTCCCTCTTGCTCGGGTAGTTCAGAGAGCTCAGGAAGCTGGGTTGGCAGGCATAGAAAAATTGGCTGGTATCCCAGGTTCATTTGGTGGCGCTATTCGAGGCAATGCTGGAGCCTTTGGGGTAGAGATTGGCACCCTGGTACTTTCAGTGAAAACATTGGATCGCTATTCTGGTATGGTGCAGGAGCATCGACAGGAAGGGTGTAACTTTCAGTATCGAAACAGTCTTTTTAAACGGAATCCGAAGCTGGTAGTTCTTTCGGCTGAGCTCCAGTTGGAGCCCGGTGATACAGTAGCCCTGAAGCGTGTTATGGATGAGACTATGGCTATTCGTGAGTCGAAACATCCTCAAGATGCCAAGTGTGCTGGATCATTCTTTATGAATCCTCTCGTAAAAGATGAACAGTTACTGAAGGAATTTGAAAAGGATACGGGGAACACCTCGAAGGATGGTAAACTGCCGGCCGGTTGGCTCATCGATCATGTCGGATTGCGAGGGAAAAAGATCGGAGGGGCACAGGTCAGTCCAATTCATCCGAATTATCTTTTGAATACTGGGACAGCTACAGCACGTGATATCGTGATGTTGGCGAGTTTGATCAAAACGCGGGTCCGAGACGAACTTCATGTACGGCTCAAGGAAGAAGTACAGTTCGTTGGATTTTAGGTTCTTTAGGATGTTGGATCGGAAAGCGAGGTAGATATGAGAGCATTGCTACAATGCTTTCGGTGCGGAGTACAACTTTCGGTCATTTGTTCTGCCTGGGAGTATGGCTCCTATTGCTCCGAGTGGTGTAGTAGTCAGCCTAAGGGCAGACAGGAGGTCTTAGCGGCTGGTGCTGATACACAATCCTCAGACGATGCTGGCATGAATGCTTTTCGTCGTGGACAACTTCAGCTTGACGCTGGCGATCCGCAAGAACGCCAGTTGGTCGATTGAGGCTTTTTGTAAGCGGGTTTCTTGGATAAGAGACACGCTTTTTTCTTTGTTCCCATAGCAAACAGATGTGCTATACTAAAGCCATGGATATAGAACTCTTGCAAAAATTGCAGGCACAGGATGAAAAATTGGAACAGATTTACCGGTCTGTTGAGAAAACACGTCAGTATTTTCTGTGGACTCTGATTGGTTCGGTTGTTATGTTTGTTTTACCTCTTATCGGACTAGTTTTTGCGGTGCCTTTTTTTCTGAGTACTTTGTCGACAGCTTACGGACTCTAATTTCTTAATTGAAACGAATATGAATACACGATTCTTGTTCAAAGGAGTAGAGATCGATGAACGGACGAATGCCTATATAGTAAAGCGCCTCGGGCGAGTAGAGAAACTAGTAGACCCGGTGAGTGAATTTTCTATTGAAATCGATCAAGACAAAAAAGGGAAATTTCGGGTGGAAATCATGGTCAAGACCCCGCATAATCTGTATCGGGCAGAAGAAGTATCGGAAAGTATTGAAGGTTCTACTGATATCGTCATCGACGAATTAGAAATTCAAGTCGACAAAAAGAAAAATAAGAATCGCGATCTAAAACTGCGTGGTAACCGTTCCATCAAAAAGAAATTGGTGGTTGACGAATCGGCTCGATTTTAGGCTTAGAATAAGGAATAATCCTACTCCATGAGTGGGATTTTTCTTTTGACGGCGAGCAGTCTTTTTGTTACACTGGAATAGTTCTTGGCTTAAATAAAAGGACACTTGTTTGATTTTTAACTTCTGCTCCTAGTTAAAAGCTATAAGCTGATAGCTAAAAGCTACCCTGACTATGTCTTTTTTGGAAAAATTGTTTGGTTCGAACGAACGTGAGGTCAATCGACTTCGTCCTTTGGTTGAAAAAATCAATACTTTTGATAGTGCCATGCAGGCGTTATCACTCGATGAATTGAAGAGCAAGACGGTGAGTTTCCGTGAGCGTCTTGCTTCGGGTGAAACATTGGATGAGTTGTTGCCGGAGGCCTACGCAGTGGTGCGGGAAGTAGCCAAACGAGTCATTGGTGAACGTCACTATGATGTTCAGCTACTCGGCGGTATCGCGCTTCATCGTGGCAAGATTGCAGAAATGAAGACAGGCGAAGGGAAAACACTGACGTCGACACTGCCGATATACTTGAATGCTCTTTCGGGGAAGGGAGTTCATGTGGTGACGGTCAATGATTATTTGGCCAAGCGTGACTGTAATTGGATGGGCAAGGTCTATGAAGCCCTTGGGCTCTCGACCGCCTGTATTGTTGGTCAGGGTGTGTCGTATCGCTATACGTCCAATGTAGAGGATCACGATGAGACCACGGTTGAGATGGAGAATCTCGTGACGATTACCCGTCATGAAGCCTATAGAAGCGACATTACCTATGGGACGAACAATGAATTTGGTTTTGACTATCTGCGTGACAATATGGTGCCGACGCTTGAAGATATGACTCAGCGGAAACTCCATTTTGCCATCGTTGATGAAGTGGATTCGATTCTCATTGATGAAGCCCGTACGCCACTTATCATTTCGGCTCCAGATAGTGAGTCGACCAAGCTCTATGAGCGTTTTGCCAAGATTGTTCCCATGCTCAAACCAGAAGTGGATTATGCGGTTGATGAAAAAATGAAAGCGGTGACACTGACCGATGAGGGCATGAATTCTGTCGAACGGTTGTTGGGTATGGAAAATATTTACGCTTCAGGTAATGTTCAGTACGTTCATCATTTGGAGCAGTCACTCAAAGCCAACATCATTTTTAAAATCGATCGTGACTACGTAGTGAAGGATGATCAGGTTATTATCGTTGATGATTTTACCGGGCGTATCATGCCGGGACGACGCTATAGTGAGGGTCTCCACCAGGCTATTGAAGCCAAAGAAGGCGTAACCGTGCAACGAGAATCGCGGACCTTGGCAACCATTACGTTCCAGAATTATTTTCGCTTGTACGAAAAATTAGCTGGTATGACTGGAACAGCCACTACTTCTGCTGAGGAATTGGCTAAGGTATATAAACTGGATGTTTTGGAAATTCCGACTAATCGGCCGATGACTCGCAAGGATCTCCCGGACATTATCTACAAGACGGAAGAAGCCAAGTTTCGTGCTATTGTCGAGCATGTCAAAGAAGTTCATGAGAGCGGACAGCCTATTCTCATTGGTACGGTGGCAATTGAAAAATCAGAATACTTGAGCGCTCTTCTCGGACAGGAGGGTATCGTTCATGAGGTGTTGAATGCCAAGAATCATGAACGGGAAGCGCATATTATCGCCAATGCCGGTCAAAAAGGATCGATTACTATCGCTACCAACATGGCTGGTCGTGGGACTGACATCAAACTCGGTGACGGAGTGCGTGAGGTTGGAGGGCTACTTATTGTTGGTACGGAGCGTCACGAAGCCCGGCGGATTGATAATCAGCTTCGTGGTCGTGCTGGACGGCAGGGTGATCCTGGAATGTCCCAGTTTTTCGTGTCACTCGAGGATGAACTGATGCGTCGTTTCGGGGGTGAAAAGATGAAAAGTATGATGACGACGCTAGGGCTTCCTGATAATGAACCGATTCAAAACACAATCATTTCGAAAACCATTGAGAGTGCTCAATCGAAGATTGAAGGGTTTAACTTTGATATCCGCAAACACGTTCTTGACTACGATGACGTCATGAACAAACAGCGTGAAGTGGTGTATCGGAAACGTCGGACAGTACTCGAAACGAGTGATTTTGAAAATGAGACGTTGCGTCTCATCTCTGAAGAGCTTGATCATGTCATTGGGTTTCATACTGCGGTAGAAGAGAGTGAGTGGAATATGGTGGAAATTGTCAACGAAGCCAATGCCATGTTTTCGAGCCTGAACGAGAAAGAAGCTCTCAAGAAACTAGAGACTATGCGGGATGATCGTTCCAAAGATGAGATTGAAAAGCGTGGGCTGATACTGGAATACCTTATTGGTGAAGCAAAAAAAGTATATAATCAGAAGGAGGTTGTCATAGGTAAGGATGTCTGGAACATGATTCAGAAATCGCTCTATCTTCGTTCACTTGATACCCTTTGGATGAATCATCTCGACGAAATCGACTATCTGCGTCAGGGGATTGGACTGCGTGGGTATGGTCAGCGTGATCCGCTTATCGAATATAAACGGGAAGCTTTTGATCTGTTTCTTGGGCTGATGGATACGGTGCGTAAGACGTATCTCATGACCATTTTGAAGGTAGAACAAAAAATTGAAGCCTTAACCGAAGAAAAGCCTCGCGAAATGCAGTTTCGGGGAGCCAGTGAAAATATCGAGTCGTTTGCGACGCTCAAGGGTGAGGCGCGGGCAGGTGGTGGCAGTGCGGAGGGCGAGGCGCCCAAGCAGAAGCCGATTGTCAATGATGCGGTAGTTGGTCGGAATGACCCTTGTCATTGCGGGAGCGGAAAAAAATTCAAAAAATGTCACGGTGCCTAGTTTGATGTGTATGGATCAGGAAATTTTTGAAAAAGAGCTTGGTATGTGTCGCAAGCTTCACCATGAAAAGAAAGGTTGTCATTGGGGGAAGTGTGCTACGTGTGGGGTGATACCATCTCTCTACAAGCTTCACAAGGGCGTGGTACTTGAGAGTGAAGAAGATATTAGAAAGGTGAAGGAGGAAGTTTTTGGAGAACCAATATGAAAAAATCGTTTGATCTCAAAAAAGGAGTCGACTTTATCGGGGTGACCTGCGTGTTTTTCTGTCACGATGGGCGAGGGAATCTCCTCATGCACAAGCGGAGCAAGAACTGTCGTGATGAAATTGGGCGTTGGGATACCGGATCGGGATCAATGGAGTTCGGCGAAACGCCTGAAGGGGCAGTGGTGCGGGAAATTCAGGAGGAGTACAGTGTACAGCCGAAAAATTTACAGTTCTGTGGCGTGCGCAATGTCCTCCGTATGAATGGTGCTGTGCAGACGCATTGGGTCGCCTTTGTGTTTGTGGCACAGGTCAACCCAAAAAAAGTGAAGATTGGTGAACCGGAAAAAATGGAGGAGCTTTCTTGGTTTCCTCTGTCAAAGCTTCCGAAACCACTCCATTCAGCTTTTGGTGCTCAACTCAAGATGATTCGAAAGTTCGGGGTAAAAATATAGTTTTTTATGAAAAAAGAAGTCAGAGAGTATACTCAAAAGATTTGGGATTATCATCTGATGCATCAGAAAATAGAGAAAGCTGATGCCATTTTTGTTCTTGGTAGTAATGATATTCGGGTTGCCGAAAGAGGAGCGGAGCTGTACCTGGCTGGTTTGGCACCACTCTTGATATTTTCCGGTGGATTCGGAACTCGGGCATCGGGTGTACACCAGTTTACCCGTCCTGAGGCGGTGGAATTTTCGGAAAGAGCAAAAAGTATGGGTGTCCCGGAGAAGGCTATTATCATCGAGGATCAGTCTACCAATACGGGGGAGAACATCTCTTTTACGCAGAAACTGTTGAATGACAAGGGGATTTTTCCCAAAAGCATGATTCTAGTCCAGAAGCCCTATATGGAACGTCGTACGTATGCCACATTCTGTAAGCGGTGGGAGGGGATCTCTTTTTCTGTGACTTCACCGAAGATACCTCTGGAATCTTATCCTAACGAAGATATTTCCGAAGAACGGATGATAAACGCCATGGTAGGTGATTTACAAAGAATAAAAGAATACCCCTAATAAAGGATTCCAAATTTTTCAAGAAATTCCTGATGATGTTTGGATGGCCTACGAGAAACTTGTGGCTCTTGGGTATAATAAAAAACTTATTAAAGAATAGTATGGCACGGATTGAGAAAAAATTGTGGTCAGAGTACTTCGATCAAGTGGCATCGGGCAAAAAGAAGTACGAGCTTCGTTTGAATGACTTTGATGTGGCAGAAGGGGATATATTGGTACTGCGAGAATGGAACAAAGAAACCAAGGAATATACAGGGAGAGTGCTTGAAAAAACAGTGACCCGAGTGAATCGATTCAAAATGGATGACCTGTATGCCTTTTGGTCCAAAGAAGAAATAGAAGAAAAGGGGATTCAGATTATTTCTATGGAATAGTTATGCTTCAGAAGTTGCTTGGCTTTGCTCGGATGCTCAATGAACTGCAGGCGGTAGAGCGGGTTATCCGGGTGAAGAATGCCGACCGGTGGGAGAATGATATGGAACATTCTTACCATTTGGCCATGCTTGCTTGGTATATTATTGACTCACAACAACTCGCTCTGGATAGGGAAAAAGTTTTGCGTTATGCTCTGGCTCATGATTTGGTAGAAGTATATGCCGGAGACACCTATCTCTTTAGCAAAGATAAGGAACTTTTGGATTCGAAACCAGAGCGGGAACGTCTGGCAGCCGAGCGTCTGGCGAAAGAATTTCCAGAGGTACCAGAGATGCACGACGCCATTTTTCGTTATGTCAGAAAAGATGACCCCGAAAGTCGCTTTGTGTATGCTTTGGATAAGATTGAACCGATTATCAAGCTTTATCTTGATGGTGGCCGAACGTGGAAGGAAATGCACGTGACACTCGATATGGCCTATGAGAGCAAAAAAGACAAAGTGGCGCTGTCACCGGAAATCAAAGCGTATTTCGATGAAATGATGGTACTGCTTCGCAAAGAAGAGCGGACACTGTTTCCAGAAAAGTAAAAAGCCGAGGAGGGTAAGTCCAAGGCTGGGAGGTTCCGCAGTTGCGGATGGGCGGCTGGGTGGCGATCTGAAGGGAGAAGGGGCGGGAGGAGAAAGGTGGTACAGAGTGTTATCATGTATTTTGTGGTGTTCAAGCGAACACCAGCTTCCTCTCACATCCCCCAGCCCCGTGCCTCGAATATAGCATTACTGGCACATGCTGGCAAGGCTATTCTTGTTGAAAGGCCCTTCCCAGGTTGAAGACAGCATTGAGCACTTCCTCGAGTTTTTCTGGCCCATCCACGGATCGCAATTGCTCAAAGTGTTCTGCTGTCTCACTAGAAACTTCAAGCGGGACAAACGCGACAACGATGCTTGTGGATTCATCTACTGGCGCCCAGTATTCTCTGGCGGATTCGAGGGAGTAAACCTCAGCTGGGGCGAGCTCTAGGACGATGGCATCTGGAGGGCAGTTATGGCCGGGGCCCGGTTGTAAAAGGACGACGTGGATCATTATCGGTCACCTCTTTTTGGGGTATGCTAAAATAATCATAGAAACATCCAGGTGTCAATATATTCGTATGAAAAAAATACTCACACTCTGTTTAGTCATCGAGGGGGAGAAGATTCTTCTCGGTATGAAGAAACGGGGATTTGGCGCGGGTCGGTGGAATGGTTTTGGAGGGAAAGTTGAGGGAGGGGAATCGATTGAGGAGGCAACTAAGCGAGAGACGTTTGAAGAATGTGGAGTGGTTATCACTGAAATGGAGAAAGTAGGCATTCACGAATTTGAGTTTGCTCATGATCGTGGCAACATCCTTGAAGTGCACGTATTTCGCGTTAGTGAGTGGACAGGTGAGCTTATTGAAACTGAAGAGATGCGACCGCAGTGGTTTACCACTGATGCCATACCCTACGATGAAATGTGGCCAGACGATATTCATTGGATCCCCGTGTTTTTGACCGGCAAGAAATTCCGTACCAAGTTTTTGTTTGGTCAGGGTGATAGCGTATTAGAAAATCATGTCGAAGAAGTGTCCGAGCTTTAAGGCGTATTCCATATGAAAAAACTACGCGTTGGTATTTTGTTCGGCGGTAAATCAACCGAGCATGAGGTGTCACTTCAATCAGCCAAAAACGTCATTGCTCATCTGGACCCGGAAAAGTTTGAATCGGTACCGCTTCTTCTTAATAAAGAGGGAGAAGGTGTTGCGACTGAAAAGAGTATTGTAGAATTGCGCCAGATAGTGGACGTGATATTCCCTGTACTTCATGGGGGCTCTGGTGAGGATGGTACTGTGCAGGGTCTGTTGAAGCTGTCGGGTATTCCTTTTGTGGGAGCGGGAGTGCTTGGATCGGCTATCGGGATGGATAAAGACGTGATGAAGCGCCTGCTTCGTGATGCTGGAATTCCGATAGCTCAGTTTTTGACTATACAGGAAAAGACGGCTCCTTTGTATGAGGAAGTGGTCAAAGTACTGGGGATACCGTTTTTTGTAAAGCCAGCCAATGCGGGTTCATCGGTAGGGGTGCACAAAGTAGAGAGTGCCACGGGATATACTACAGCTCTTAGAGATGCGTTTCTCTATGATACCAAGGTATTGATAGAAGAGACTATCGTGGGACGTGAAATAGAAGTAGCAGTACTTGGCAATGAGAACCCACAAGCCTCGGTGCCGGGAGAAATTATTCCCAAAAACGGATTTTATTCGTATGAAGCCAAATATCTTGATTCTGATGGTGCAAAATTGAGGGTACCTGCTCAATTAGACGCTGAAACTTCCAAGAAAATACAGGAACAAGCAAAGCAAGTATTTCAGGTGCTTTCTTGTGAGGGAATTGGTCGGGTAGACTTCTTTCTTCGCGAAAATGGTGATATCCTGGTCAATGAGATCAATACACTCCCGGGGTTTACTGCTATCAGTATGTATCCTAAACTATGGGAAGCAAGCGGGGTATCGTATACTGCCCTTGTCACACGTCTCATTGACTTGGCGCTTGAGCGCCATGAACGAGAGCAACAGTTGAAGACAGTATATCAAAGCGGAGAGTAGTACGCGATAAAGAGCCTGTAGTTATCCGCCGGCTGGCGGAGGTACAGCGCTGCACGCGCCCCGTTAGACAATATGGGTCTATGGTCTAGTGGTAGAACAGTGCATTTTTACCCCGTACCAAAACTTCTTTTTTTGGGCTTGTAGTATAGTGGTAATACGCTGCATTCGCATTGCAGAGACGCGAGTCCGATTCTCGCCAAGTCCACCAGTATTTTCTTAGCCGATGCCGATTTTGGCAGGGTTATTTATTATAAATATGTATATGGCACAACTCATTTTGGTGCGACATGGGAAATCAGTGTGGAATAAACAGGGATTATGGACTGGCCACACTGATATTGATTTGGATGAAGATGGAGAGCGCGAGGCTGAACAGGCCGGAGAATTGCTTCATGATATCGATATTCATCGAGCCTATGTTTCTGATCTGAAACGGACTCACCAGACACTTTCGGGGATAAAGCGTGGCCGAGGCTTGCCAGAAAATGAATTGGTACCAATCAAGCACGTCGCCTTGAAGGAACGTCATTACGGAGTTCATACCGGAAAAAATAAGTGGGAAATCCAAGCTTTGGTAGGGGAAGAAGAATTCATGAAAATAAGACGGCACTGGAATCATCCGATTCCCGAAGGGGAGACGTTGAAGGATGTACATGATCGGGTGGTGCCCTACTATGAATCTGTTATTAAAGCGGACTTGCTGGCCGAGAAAAATGTCATTGTTGTGTCCCATGGGAATACACTCCGGGCATTAATAAAATATCTTGATGTTATGTCTGAAGAAGCCGTGGCTTCTCTGGAAATAGCCACGGGTGAAGTGTATTGTTATCAGTTTGATTCGACTGGTCAAATCTGCGGTAAAGAAATTCGTCTTAGAAAAAGTGAGAAGTAGTGATCCGGGTTTTTTTTCGGTCACTTTCGGGCGTGATGGTTTTTTACTCGAAAGATGATGGGGGATGATTTGATTGAAGGAGTAACAGAAAAAAACTATGAATCTCTTTCAGAAATTGTTAAGTATGGTTCTTCATTCTCGGTGGCGGGTTGCCCTGAATACTGTTCCTTTTGTGGTGGCGATAGTGGTGATTAAGTTTGTTGTTCATTCCCTCGGGTATGAATTTTTAACCCTAAACTCCTTGTTTACGGCCATTATATCGGCCAATATTTTTTTGATTGGATTCTTGATATCAGGAACCCTCGTTGACTACAAGGAAAGTGAAAAATTACCGGGTGATTTATCAGCGAGTCTCGAAACCATGGTCGACGAGGGATTAATCCTCTACGCCAGTAAAAAGAGCCAGGTGGCAAAGAACTTTCTCTTAAAGCTGTCACAGTTTAATGCTTCGCTTATTGATTGGTTTTACAAAAGAGAGCGCACCAACGCGCTTATGGAAAAAATTCTCTCGTTCAACGATGACTTCTTGGCTTTTGAAAAAGAGACACAGCCGAACTTTATCGTTCGCCTAAAACAAGAACAAAACTTGATGAGGAAGATGATCAATAGAATTCATACCATTAGAGAAACGTCATTTTTGGGAACCGGCTATGCTATTGCAGAAATTATCACATTTATCCTTGTATTCGGATTGATTTTTATAAAGATGGACCCGTTCTATGAGGGTATCTTCTTTGTTTCTTTTGTGAGCTTTATTTTAATTTATATGATCTATTTTATCAAAGATCTTGATAATCCGTTTGGATACAACGAAACGGATAGTTTAGTGGAGGAAGTGTCGCTTAAACCGATTCTTGATAGCCAGAAAAGAATCGAGTCTTACTGTGAAAAACTGAACTAAAAAATAAATACATGCAAAAAAAGACCCTGGGGATTCTGTTTGTGACGCTTCTGATTGATATGATTGGAATAGGGATGATTATTCCTATCATCCCTATTATCTTTACTGATCCAACATCGCCTTCATTTTTGTTGTCAGGGTACTCGCAACAGGAGCAATACTTTTTTGCCGGTCTCTTGACTGCTTTTTTTGGTTTGATGCAATTTTTCAGCGCTCCGCTCCTTGGCGAACTTTCGGATGTGTATGGAAGAAAGAAGCTTCTCACCCTTGGTGTGGGAATTTTAGCTTTTTCACAACTGTTATTTGGATTCAGTATTGAAATTGGGTCACTCTGGCTCCTTTTTTTCAGCCGTATCATAGCGGGAATAGCTGGTGGAAACTTTAGTATCGCTCAGGCTAGTATCGCTGATATTACTGACCCTCAGGATCGGGCCAAGAATTTTGGTTTGATTGGAGCTGCTTTTGGTATCGGGTTTATCCTGGGGCCAACATTGGGTGGTTCTATCGCTCATGTGTTTAACAATGCTGCCGTACCGTTCTGGGTAGCTTCGGCACTCGGGGTCATTAATGTTATTTCAGTATCACTCTTTCTCCCTGAAACACATCAGCACCGGAAAGTGGAACATAATTTCCATTTTTTGAAAGGTATTCACAATATTGTGACCGCCTGGCGAGATCATGATGCTCGGCCGGTATATCTATCAAGCTTCCTCTATACGTCTGGCTTCACTTTTTTTACCTCATTTATTGGTATTATGCTAGTTGCCCGCTTTGGATTGGATGAAAAAGCCATCGGTACCTTCTTTGGTGTCGTCGGAGTGTGGATTGTCGTGACGCAACTTTTTATATTGCGTGTTTTGACCAAAAAGTATAATGAGAAGACAATCCTTAGAGTGTCGTTGCTTGTGTTAGCAGGAACGTTGCTTGTGTATCCCTTTATCCCTTCAGTTTTTCTCCTCTATGCCTTGGTACCACTCCTTTCTATCCCCAACGGTCTTTCTATGGCCAACATGAGCGCTTTGGTGAGTAAGAGTGTTTCGCCACAGAGACAGGGGGCAGCACTCGGTATTAATGGATCGCTTATGGCCCTCTCCCAGGGTATTATTCCTATTACGGCTGGAGCTTTTTCGGGCCTGCTTGGTATTCGGGCTCCGTTTATTGCCGGGGCTTTGCTAGTGGTAATGGCCTGGTTTATGCTGTTTGTATTTTTAAAGCGTTCGTAAAAAAAGCGTATGCATAAATATTTTTTCAGGTACGTTATCGCAGTGGCTTTTTTTGCTATGACTTTTTGGGTGCCAATAGCGAAGGCTGAGAATACTCCAGCTAGCACGGTGTTGGTTGAAGTCTTTGAACGACAGGATTGCGCTCACTGTCAGGCAGAAAAACGGTTTTTGAACCAGTTGACTGTTTTTGGGACGGATGTATCAGTGCGTTTTGTTGATATCGATACTGAGGAAGGAAAGAATCTGTTTATACAATTTACTGAACACCAAAACCTTTCACAGGCGACGCCGATCACGGTGATTGGTGCCTCGATACTCCAAGGATTTGATTCAGCGGAAACAACAGGTAAACGTATTGAATCACTCATTACCGCCTATCAGGGACAATCGGCTATCGGTATAGCTGGGATTCTTGGTGGGACACAGAGCGAGCTTGATGAATTAAAAGGTGCCCTATGTGGCTCCACCCTTGGTGAAGAATGTACGGTTCTGGATGAAAACATTACAGTGAGTGTCCCTTTTATTGGAAAAGTCATTCAAACAAGTGAGTATTCGTTGCCGGTATTGGCAGGAGTACTTGGATTGATCGATGGGTTTAATCCCTGCGCTATGTGGGTACTAGTGACGTTTCTCTTAGTACTCCTTCAAATGGGGACCAAACGTCGTATGTGGGTAGTGGCTGGATTGTTTATAGCTGCTGAGACTGTGATGTACTATCTTATTTTGAACGTTTGGTTTACTACCTGGGACTTTGTCGGCCTAGATCGTATTGTGACTCCTATTGTTGGAGTGCTAGCCCTCGGGGGCGGTGTGTTTTTTCTCTATGAGTGGTACGCCTCAGATGGTACCTGCAAGGTTGTTAATCTTGAACAGCGTTCCAAAATCTCAGGGAGAATTCGAAAGCTGGCGACGGAGCCATTTACTTGGGTGACCGCTCTTGGGGTTATAGGACTAGCATTCTCTGTGAATATCATCGAGTTCGCCTGTTCTATTGGTATCCCTCAGGCTTTCACGAAAATTATAGAACTGAATAATTTGGGATTTTGGCAGACACAAGGATTGATGCTTAACTATATATTTTTCTACATGATTGATGATTTCTTAGTGTTCGGTATCGCCCTCTGGGGCTTTGAAAAGCTCTATCTGACAGAACGTTATGCGAAGTGGTCCAATTTGTTAGGTGGCGTACTCATGCTCATTCTGGGAGCACTTCTCATTTTTGCACCGCAGTTCCTACGTTTTATTTAACGAAAAAAGAATAAAAGAAATCCCGGTTACAAGCCGGGATTTTTTGTTGCTGTGGTGTAAGCTTATACTCCATCAGCAAGAAGGGTCTTGAGAAGTTTGGGCAGGTCGATACTCGCTACGCCAATCACTTTGTCGGCTCCACCATAGTAGGTGATGAGCTTATTCTTGCGAACAATGGCTCCGCAGGGGAAGACGACGTTAGGAACAACGCCTACGCGCTCATACTCCGTTTCTGGACTAAAGAGTGGATAGCGACTCCGCCCGATAACTTTTTCTGGGTGTTCGAGATCAAGAAGAAGTGCTCCGACGCGGTAGTGGCCGTCATATTCTGAAACGCCATGGTAGAGAATGAGCCAGCCTTTGTTGGTACGGAGTGGGATGGTATTGATGCCGATTTTGCGACTATCCCACATACCCCGCCGTGGGAAAATAAACGGCTGGTGAGTGAGAAAATTCGTTTGGCCATCGAAGTGGTCGAGGCTATCTAAGAAGTTGATGTCGATAGCGGGCTGAATACGGTGAAGAATAACATATTTTCCGCCAATTTTTTCTGGAAACAGGCAAGCATCCTTATCGTCGATGTTTGGTTGAGAAATAAGGGTTGGAGGGCTGAATTTATCAAATTTTCCGGAAAGAAAATCATCAGACGAAATAGTAGTGAGCGCTACTCGTGGTGGTGTGACGGCATCGACGGCGGTGTAGAGCATGTAGTAGGTATCATCAAATCGCGTCAGGCGTGGATCCTCGACACCAGAGTTGCCAGGTGCTTGTTTTTGTTCAAAAGGAGCGCGCGGAACGTAGACTGGATCTCTCAGTCGTTTGGTAATTTTGAAGCCATTTTTACTCTCAGCATAGCCAAAAACAGAGGTGTCATCATCGGATACGGCGCGATAGAGGATATGGACTGTGCCATTGACGTCAACAGAGGCAGGATTAAACACGCCTTTTGATTCCCATGGATGCTCGGGCTTGGGTTCTAGAATTGGATTTTTTCGGTAACGGGTAAAGGTAGGGCGTTTATCCTTTTTCTCTTGCATTGATTTGAGCAGATCCTTGAGACTTCCTGTAGCTACACAGGTAGTCGTATCAGCAGCGCCGTAGTAGAGATAAATAGTATCACCACGCACCACCGCACCACTAGGGAAAACGATATCTTTTACTTTTCCGTAGTATTCATACTCTTCCTCAGGTACTAGAAGAGGTCTATCTGTTCGGGCAACAATTTTTCGAGGATTATTCAAATCGAGCAGGACAGCTTCCACGGTAAAGATAGGATTAGGTGAATGATACTTTTGGATATAAGAATACAGGAGAAGCCAACCATCTTTGGTTTTGATAGGCTGAGTCCCGATTTCTACGTGATCATCTTCACTGCGAGAGAGTTCAAGCCCATGTTTATCGAGGTTCTGATACCAGGTGTTCCAGCGCTTGGTATCCCATAGGTCAGACTCGGTTTCAAATGAGGCGAGAGCAATAGTGGATGGTGGGCGGTCGGTATTGGCAGAAAGGATAGCCCAAAGTTTTCCATTGATTCGTTCTGGAAAGAGTGTCATGGCCTTGGCATTGAATGGTGTGATATGATGCTTCTCGACGTGTTTAAAATTTTTGGTGATGGCGAGACCAACTGAAATGCCTTCAGCGCGAAAAGGAAATTCTGAAAGAGCAGTATAGAAGAGATAGTATTTCCCGTCACATTTAGTAATACGCGGATCCTCACAGCCAAAACGCTCCCAGGAAAATTCTGGCTCGATAAATAAGCGGTGTTGTTTGAAATGGATACCATCGGTACTTTCGGTTTGACCAATCGTGGAGATTGAGAGCCAAGGACCATCTTCATGAAGGAGAGGGAGCGATTGAGCACGATAAAAAAGCCGAGTTTTCCCTTTTTCTCGTATAGCAGAACCATTGAAAGCGCCTTCAAGTTCCCAGGGAAGGTTGCTTTCTGGAACAAGAATAGGATTTTCGAAGGAGCGTTTAAAAAAGGACATAGTTTCAGGGTATTAGGATTTTCGGGTGACGTTCATTTTTTCCAACGTAGGGGCTTTGTTTTTAAGGAGATCTTGTAAAAAAGTTTCCAAGTTCGCGCTGGCAACGGCCGAAGTGCGATCGGCAGCTCCGTAGTATACGAGGAGTTCCTTTT
>JAGOOJ010000056.1 GCA_017992575.1 Candidatus Moraniibacteriota bacterium
TGAAATTATGATATACTACTAGGCGTATGATTGAAATGACTGAAAAGATAGAGGTTCTTCGACAAAAACTCCTGCCACTGCAGGACTATCTTTGACTTCGCGCAAAAAGATACAAGACGGGCAGAACTCAAGCGCGCCAGTGAAGAACCTCGTTTTTGGGATGATCCCAAAAAGGCAGGGCGCATCATGCAAGAGATAGAAATCATTGACCGAGAGAGAGCTTCTTTCGAAGCTCTGCATGCTACCCTTGCTGATTTGACGGCTTTCTCAACAGAGGAGACAGATCCGGCTACGGAAAAGTATCTTTTGGAAGAATATACCAAAGCCGAACAGGCAATTCACGCCCTGGAATTCCAAACATTGCTCGGAGGCCCCTATGACAGAGGACCAGCCCTCATGACTATCCGAAGCGGTGCCGGTGGTGTCGATGCCCAAGACTGGGCGGAAATGTTACTCCGTATGTATCTGCGCTATGCCGAAAAACAGGGATTCCGTACGAGCATGCTCGATGAAACACGCGGGGGCGAAGCCGGTATCAAAAGTGCTACCATTGAAATCGAAGGGGCCTACGCCTATGGATATCTCCGGGGCGAAGCCGGCATTCATCGTTTGGTACGACTTTCTCCGTTCAATGCCAATTCTCTGCGCCAAACATCATTTGCTTCTGTCGAAATCATGCCTGTCATAGAAAACGACGATACGGCTATCATCCTCAAACCTGAAGAGTTGCGCATTGATACCTACCGCTCATCCGGAGCGGGAGGGCAAAATGTCAACAAAACCGAAAGTGCTATCCGTATCACTCATCTGGCGACCAACACCGTCGTGACCTGTCAAACGGAACGTTCACAGCTACAAAACCGTGAACAGGCCATGAAGCTCCTCAAATCAAAGCTCCTTCAGCAAAGAATTGAAGAAGAAGCCGAAGCTAAACGGAAACTGCGAGGGGAATATAAAAGCGCCGAATGGGGCAATCAGATTCGTTCCTATGTCCTCCATCCGTATACGCTCGTCAAAGATCATCGAACCAACACCGAAACCAGTGATACTGAACGAGTCCTTGATGGCTCCATCGAGACATTTATTGAAAGTGCGCTCCGCTACATGCAATCTCACTAAGTTAATCACCGTCGCTTACAAGCGACGTGACAAGAAAATAAAACACTATGGCCGAACAACACCCGATTATTCGTTTCGAAAATGTCACCAAAACCTACCTGGGTGATGTCCCAGTTTTGGAAGGAGTAAACCTCGTTATCTACCCGGGCGAGTTTCTTTCGCTTGTCGGGGCGAGCGGTGTAGGCAAATCAACTCTCCTTAAATTGATCTATGCTGAAGAGATTCCCACGGAAGGGGAGATTTACTTCAACGAACGTCCCGTTTCTCAGATCAATCGCAAGCACTTGCCTTTTTACCGACGCAATATTGGTACAGTTTTCCAAGACTTCAAACTTTTGCCACAAAAAACCGCTTTCGAAAATGTCGCCTATGCCCTCGAAGTCGATGGTCGCAGTGAAGAAGAAATCAATGCGGAAGTACCAGAGATCCTCGACATCGTTGGGCTCGGTACCAAAATGGACAAATTCCCACACCAATTATCAGGAGGTGAACAGCAACGAGTTTCACTCGCCCGGGCACTCATTCATCGTCCCAAAGTTATCATCGCCGATGAACCTACTGGTAACCTGGACCCCGTATCGAGTAATGAAATTATCCGCCTCCTTCTCGAAATAAATTCTTTCGGAACAACGATCATACTCGCCACCCACAA
This sequence comes from Candidatus Moraniibacteriota bacterium, assembly GCA_017992575.1. Taxonomy (GTDB): domain Bacteria; phylum Patescibacteriota; class Minisyncoccia; order Moranbacterales; family UBA1568; genus UBA1568. The sequence goes on from JAGOOJ010000056.1 coordinate 1,772, forward strand.
CAAAGGTATCGTCGATAAACTTGGGAAACGTGTCATCATGGTAGAGGGAGGACACATCGCTCACGATCAGAGCAAGGGAAAATATATGTTACAATAACAAGAGGATACATGATGAGAGATGCAAGATAGAAAATACTTTCGCTCTCTTCAAAAATCGATCATCAATTATCATTATAGGCATGAAGACACTCAAACTCTGGCGCACCTTCAAAGAAGGATGGAGCAATTTCAAACGCAATGGCTGGCTCTCTTTTGCTACCGTCAGTATTTTGACCCTGTCACTCTTTATCGTCACACTGTCCCTCTTGCTCGGACTGACCACTCACTATGTCCTCCAGGGGATGCGAGATAAGGTCACCGTCAGCGTGTCATTCAATCCAGATATCCCTGAACAGCGCATTCTCGAAATTCGAGACGAACTGACTAAATACAAAAAAGAGATTGCGTCTGTCGAATACGTATCACGTGATGTCGCCTTGTCCGGATTTTTGGCCGAAAGTGGTAATGATCCTATCATTACCCAAGCACTCTCCGAAATAGGGGAGAACCCGCTCCTGGCCTCTCTCACTATCAAAGCCGTATCGCCCGAACTCTACGAAGTGATTGTGAGTCAGATTCAGAACTCAACCTTTCAGAGTGATATCAGTCGCATCAACTACGTCAAAAACAAAAAGATTTTTACGCGTCTGGACCGTATCAACAGCGTCACTCAGAAATTTGGTCTCATCCTTGGAGCAGCTTTCGTTTTTATTGCTATCTTGATCACCTTCAACACCATTCGTATCACTATCTATTCCCATCGTCAGGAATTTGAAATCATGCGTCTCGTCGGTGCCTCCAATATCTATGTGCGCATGCCCTATCTCTTTGAGGGAATATTCTACGGCGTGGCAGCTGCTCTCGTCACTACGGTTTCCCTCTCTATCGTTGCCTACTTCATTTCTCCGATGACACAGGATGCTCTCCCACAAGGAAATTTTATGGGACTCTATACTACCTTCTTCATCCCGATTTTTGTCGGTATCCTCTTTCTTGGTATCCTCCTCGGAGTTATTTCCAGTAGCATCGCTATTCGTCGTTATCTCAAGATATAACTTCAAAAAACAGGTTCATTCTTGACCGAAAGCCTGTTTTTCAGTAGGATACAAGGGCTTGTTTTGGTAACGAGTTTTGTTTTTTCTTGCTAACAAGCTAACAGCTAAAAGCTATCAGCTGTCCAATGGGGAGTAGCCAAGCGGTAAGGCAGTGGGTTCTGGTCCCACCATGCGAAGGTTCGATCCCTTCCTCCCCAGC
>JAGOOJ010000057.1 GCA_017992575.1 Candidatus Moraniibacteriota bacterium
AGCGCTCGCTTCGTATCGGCAATCACTAGATCATCCGAAGAAAGCTTTTTGGTATCACTATTCAAAAGCACCAACTTTTCATTTTTCTTGGCCCGTCGAATAGTTATCGCACCTGAAATTTTGTCAGCATCAAAAGCATGCATCGGTTGACCTGTCAGAAGCATGAGGTAGTTGGTCACATCAACAATGTTGTTGATAGGACGTAGACCTGAAACAATCAATCGAATCTTGAGCCACAGCGGAGACTCTCCAACCGTCACATTACGAAGAAACAGACCACCATAACGTGGACAACCAACTTTGTCAGCAATTACTACTTTAGGGGCCCGGTTGTATGACGGGATTTTTACTTTTTTCAATGCCTTTTCTCCAAAATGTGGAGCATACCCATCAAGAGCAGCAATCTCACGGGCTAATCCCTGATAAGCCAGGGCATCTGATCCTCGATCGGGTAGAATTTTGACTTCGATGATGCTGTCATCCAAGCCAACAAACTTCACAAACGAAACGCCCACAGGAGCATCCTCTGCTAGTACCAGTATTCCGGTATGATCATCGCCCAAGCCAAGTTCTTTGGCTGAACAAATCATACCATTGGATTCAACGCCACGAAGTTTAGCGACCTTAATTTCGATTCCACCAGGAAGTTTCACCCCCGGAAGGGCAACGACGACTTTCTGCCCAGGAGCTATATTTGGGGCGCCACAGACGATGGTGCGGATATCCTTTTTCCCTACTTCTACTTCGGCCACACGCAATTTATCAGCATCAGGATGCTGTATCAGCGTGACCACTCTCCCAATAACGACATCGTCGATGCCAAGGGAAAACTTTTCGATTCCCTCCACCTCAAAGGCATGAGACATGAGTAATTTGGCCAGTTGTGCTGGGGTCTTTTTGGTGCCGGTCAATTCCTTGAGAATGCGATAACTATATTTCATAGACTAGAATTGTCGAATAAAGCGCAGATCACCACTCATAAGCAGTCGAATATCAGTAATCTTGTATTTCATCATGGCAAGACGGGTAATACCAAAGCCCCAGGCAAACCCCTGATACATCCCTCGCTTGTAGCCAGCTGCCTCAAACACCCGCTGATTAACCATACCTGCTCCGCCAATCTCGAGCCAACCGCTCTGCTTGCAGGTGGCACAGCCCTTGCCTTCACAGAGGATACAGCTGATATCAAATTCAAATGATGGTTCGGTAAACGGGAAAAAGCTTGGTCGCAAACGAACAGTCACTTTTTCACCAAAAAAAGTACTAAAGAATTTTTCAGCCACATATTTAAAAGTCGCAACGGTTACCTGTCCCTCTACATCTACCATGAGACATTCGAACTGATGAAACGTGTGCTCATGTGAGGCATCAGTCGCTTCATTGCGAAACACTTTCCCTGGAACAATCACCCGCAGTGGTGGTTTATGAGCTTCCATGTATCGCACTTGGACACCAGATGTATGAGTACGGGGTAAATAACGATCTTTCACTTTCTTTTCTCCCTTGACCCAAAAGGTGTCCTGCATATCACGCGATGGGTGATCCTTGGGAAAATTGAGCGCATCGAAGTTGTAATGTTCTGTTTCTACTTCCGGGCCAGAAGCAATAGCAAACCCCATTGAAGAAAAAATATCTTCAATTTCATGTTCCAAAATAGTAATGGGGTGTAAATGTCCCGCATGAACCGGCGTCCCAGGGGCGGTAATATCTACTGAAAGTGCCTGCCAATCAATACTGCTTTCTAAAAGTTCTTTCTTTTTGGCATCAAATAAAGCAATGAGTTTCTGTTTGGTACTATTTCCCAGTGGTCCGACTATCTTCTTGTCTTCTCCTGACAAATCACGCAAACCTTTCAGCAAGGTGTTCAGCTCGCTCTTGCGTCCCAAATAGGTAATTTCCCAAGCATCAAGCTCGCTCATCGTTTTGAGCGTCGCAATCGATGCCTCACCCGCCTGCCCAATTTTTTCAATCTGTTCTTTCATAGTTTCATTCTATCGGATTTTTCTATTTTTGGCGAAAAACGTTTCTATCGCAAGGAAAAATGTTCTTATAAACTTTACAGCGCGAATCAAGAGTTGAGCGGGCAGGGTTTCCGCCTGTGGCGGAAGAGCGAGACTCTTTTTTCAACAAAAAGTCTCGCGGGGACTTTTTGTGGCGATGAAAGTTTGATAAGAACGTTTTTACCCTAAAATACAATTTTTACAAAATCTTTCTTCCCTACTTTCATTACTTTACCATTGTCCTCTTTTGTAAACATTCGAGATCCAACTACTATTTTTTCCTCACCAAGAGTTACACCGCCCTGTTCAATCTTCCGACGAGCGTCAGATTTGCTTGTTGCCAAACCGATTCGAGCAATAAACGACTCAACGTTTTCAAAACCATCAAGAGCTGGTTCGTGTTGTGGTGCTACCTCCCGTACCTCTTCCGGCACATGCCCCTTTGAAAACGTATCAATAAAATACTGTTCGGCTTTGTCGGCCTCTGCATCGCCATGATAGAGCCGGACGATTTCTTTGGCCAAACGAACTTTCGCATCGCGCGGATTACCACCGGTCACTATATCCTCGGCCATCTTCCCGATTTCAACCATCGGTACGTACGTACAATCGACAAACATCTGTGTAATCATTTCATCTGGAAGAGCCATCGTCTTTCCAAACATCTCTTGTGACGAATCATTCAAAGCGATGTAATTCCCCTCGCTCTTACTCATGATTTTCTTCTTCGTCACCGGATGTTCAAGAAGCGTCGTCGCTATCACAAACTTTTCCTTATGATGGAAATGTTTTTGCAGTGTCCTCCCGGCTAACATATTAAACGTCTGATCGGTACCACCGATTTCAATATCCACATCCATCGCGACACTATCATACCCCTGTAGCAAAGGGTAGAGAAATTCATTCAGATACACCGGTACACCACCAGCAATGCGCTTTTCAAACATATCCCGCTCGAGCATCTGTTGCACCGTAAAATTTTGAGCGAGATTAATCACGTCTCCCAAATTCATACTGGCCAACCATTCACTATTTCTTTT
>JAGOOJ010000058.1 GCA_017992575.1 Candidatus Moraniibacteriota bacterium
GCACGGGTCAGACCGACATACATGAGTCGTCGCTCCTCTTCCATTTCCGTCGGTGACAGAGCGCTCCGCGAATGCGGAAATACCCCCTCTTCCAGTCCCAAAATAAAGACTACGGGAAATTCCAATCCTTTGGCGCTATGCACCGTCATCACGTGGACCGCTTCACTTTCACGGTTGATATCATCGGTATCAGAGGCCAACGCCACCTCTTCGAGGAAACGCTCCAGGGCCTCATCCAAACTGAGATCATTGAACTTTTGTGCTACCGAGAGAAGTTCCCGCACGTTTTCCTGTCGCACTTCACCCTCGCTGGTTCCATCAGCCAAACTATCAAAATAGCCACTCTCCCGTGTCAAAAGATCCAACAATTCTGGTAATTTCAGGTCCCTAGTTTCTACGGTCGAACGAATCTTCAAAAACACATCAGCAAACAGCTTGATGGCCTTCAACTTACCATCGCGCAGTTCGCTCGTTTCCGGAGACATTTGATAAGCAGCCTCCATAACACTCATCTGATGGGTACGAGAAAAATTCGTCCACCGATCAAGTGTTGCCCTACCAATCCCGCGCTTCGGTTCATTGACGATGCGCTCCAGGGCCAAAATATCCTTTGGATTTTGCAAAAGCTTCACATAGGAGATAACGTCTTTGATTTCTTTCCGCTGATAAAATTTCAACCCACCGACAATTCGATAGTTAATCGAGTGCCGAAGAAACATCTCTTCTACAATACGTGACTGGGCATTGGTTCGATACAGCACGGCAAACTCGCTCGCCTTGCGTCCTTTTTTCATTTCTTCCTGCACGGTTTCAGCCACAAAGCGTGCCTCTGCTTCTTCATCCTCAGCCGGACACAGGGTAATAAGTTCTCCGGTCACGGTTTCGGTCCACAGTTTCTTGTGGCGTTGATTTACGTTTTTGCGAATCACTCCATCAGCAGCATCAAGGATAATCTGTGTCGATCGATAGTTACGATCAAGCGTAATAACTACTGCCTCTGGATAGTCTTTTTCAAAATTCAGAATATTTCGGATATCCGCCTGACGCCATCCGTAGATTGACTGATAGTCGTCCCCAATCACAAAGATATTGCCATGCTTTTTGGAAAGGAGATGGACAAGAGTGTACTGAAGAGAGTTCGTATCCTGATATTCGTCGACCATAACATAGCGAAACTGATCCTGATATCGGACCAAGACGTCTGGATGTTCCTGAAACAACTTCACGGTGAGTGAAATCAGGTCATCAAAGTCAAGTGAGTTGGTCGTTTGCAGTTCTTTCTGATATCGGGTATACACCTTCGCTGCCAGTTCCTCGTAGTAGCTCCCAGTCTGCATCAGATACTTTTCAGGATCCATTTGGGCGTTCTTGGCTTTTGAGATAGCTTCAAGAAGCGACCGAGGGCGAATTTGATCCGGATCCATTTCGAGCTCCTTCATCGCTTTCTTGACGATCGACTGTTGATCGTCAGCATCAATAATATTGAAATTACGCCCATAGCCGAGTACCTCAATCTCCTTACGAAGGATTTTGGCACAGATATTGTGAAATGTTCCGATATGTGGTGGCAGAACGAGGGCGCCATATTCAGATGCTTCGCTGTGAGAGAGGAGTTTTTCGATACGCTCGCGCATCTCCCCGGCTGCTTTGTTGGTGAAGGTTACTGCGAGCAAGTGCTCAGGATGAACCTTTTGCTCATCTATCAAGTACGCTATTCTATGAGTAAGGGTCTTAGTCTTGCCCGAACCAGCTCCAGCCAAAATAAGCACTGCCCCTTCGGTAGTCAGTACGGCTCGTAATTGCTCTGGATTGAGCCCTATTTCCCAAAATTTCATAGATCTCTTTTACTGCTTGAAGAACCTACCTATTTTACCATAGTACCCTGCTTCACTCTATCCCTCATTCTTATATGCTAAAATAACCCCATATGAAGAAATTTTTTCAAAAATTCATCCGGGGTATTGAACAGTCACCACTTACCCCCTCACTATTCGTTCTTACTTTTTTCGCTCTTATCATCGGTCGACTGACGGTAGAGAGCGCTCTTGGACTCTTCCAGGAACACTCCCTTTTCTTTCTTTTTTTTGAGTTCACCCATACATTTCTCTTTTTTCTGTGTTCTTTCCTCCTCCTCCTCCCCGTCGTACGCTTTGCTGGCACAGTGGCACTCAAAGAAGCAACTAATGTGCTCCTCTTCGGATTCCTGATTATCCTGACTCCGCCTATTATAGACAAAATTATTTTCCAAGAAGAACACTTCTGGAGTTTTTATGAATTTGATGGACTTTTCGGCCTCGCTGGACGATTTTTGACACTCTTCGGAGATACCCCTAATATTGGCATCACCTACGGTGTCCGCGTTGAAGTCGTACTCGTCACCCTTCTTCTTGGCTGTTATACCTACCTCAAAACCGACCGTATCCGTCGGGCACTTGGAGTAGCATTGTTATCCTATACGATACTCTTTGTGCTTGGAACCTTTCCCTCCTGGATAACCTTTTTAGTGCTCCTTTTCCAAAAATCTCTCCTCGCTATTGGAAGCAATGATATTGCTGCTCTCTTCCTCTCCCCCGAATCCATCCTTGGTCGTGACCTCACCGATTTTCGCAGTGTCCTCAACTTCAAAATGAGTCTCGTCTATGCTCTCTTCGCGAGCTTTCTCTCTCTCTTGCTTCTCTTTCGTCAGTATCCTTCCTACTTTCTCGCTCTCGTGCGCAATGCTCGTTTCCCACAACTCATCTATCATGCTGGTCTTTTGTTCCTCGGCATGATACTCGCTATCGCCTTTTCACACGACCCGTTTACACTCAATTTTTTTCATGTTCTTGGGATGACAGTGCTTCTCATCGCTGTCGAATGTGCCTGGCTCGCTTCCGTGGTCGCCAATGATTGGTATGATGG
>JAGOOJ010000022.1 GCA_017992575.1 Candidatus Moraniibacteriota bacterium
TTATTTGAGAAGGGAGTAGAACAGTGTCAATACGGCAAATGCCATAACGACAAAGGCGAGTCGGACAAAAATATTGGAGAGTGGCCCGTTAGTATATTCCCCCATAATAGTCTTGTTATTGCCGACTCGAGCAATCATATAGAGGAGTGGCACGGCAGCGATGCCATTGAAGACTGCTGTATAAATAAGCGCTTTGATGGGATCAATACCGATAAAATTCATGGCGAGTCCTGCAAATGTTGCCAGCGTGATTATGATGTAGAATCCTCGAGCTTGTCCGAATTTTCGATACAGTCCTTCTTTCCATCCCAATGCTTCACTTACCGCATAGGATGATGAGCCGGCCAATACTGGTACGGCCAAGAGCCCGAGTCCGATGATCCCGACCGAAAAAATGAGCTTAGCGATGAGACCAGCATTGGGGAAATTTTGAACTAGTGGCTCCAGGGCCCGAGCAGCATCGGCAGCGGTATTGATTTCGGTGATGCCACTTTTGAAAAGAGTCGAGGCACAAGCAATGACGATAAACCAAGCCGTGACACTGGCCAGAGTCATTCCGACAAAGTTATCGATGCGGAGACTGCGGAGGAAACGTTTGGTAGCCTGAGGATCTTCACCAATTTTTGATCGATTATGTTTAGCGATTTCCTCCTCTACGACTTCTGACGTATCCCAGAAAAAAAGATAGGGCGAAACGGTAGTTCCGAGCATGCCAACGAGGATTATCATGGTTTCAAATGTGATGTCTGACTGAAAAGTGAAGGTGTTCCAGAATACCATCCCCCAATCCTGACCGACGAGAAAGGTAGTGATTGGGTAGGCAATGAGTGTCAGTGCTAGCCATTTGAGTATTTGGGCATAACGTCGATACGGAATAAAAATAACCAAAAGAACAATAGTAACCGCATAAAAAATAGCCAACAGGGCGAACGGGAGTGGGAGAAAGAGTTGTGTGGTGACGGCCATAGCACCGAGGTCAGCCCCGATGTTGAGTGTGTTGGCGATCACAACGAGCATGACCGACATGAAGAGGAGTTTTTTGCTGTAGTGCTCTTTGATGACCGCTGCTAATCCCTTGCCAGTGATAGCACCAATACGGGCACAGCTCTCCTGTACAGCCAGTAAGAGTGGAAACATGAGCGGAAAAGCCCACAGTAAACCGAAGCCGAAAGAAGCACCAGCCTGTGAGTAGGTAGCGATACCCGATGGATCATCGTCGGCTGCTCCTGTCACGACACCAGGACCTAGTATGCGTAAAAATCGTCCGTAGCGTTTCCGATTGAGGATGGCTTTGCCAAAAGTATAGACTCCCCGTTCGGTTTTTTGGATGCTGTGTATGATGCGCTCGCCAGAGGTTCCTTTACTATGAGTATTTGTTTTCATATTTCAAGCCTGTGTTTTTAGCGTACCACAACACAGCAAAAATTTTGATGGTAGGAAGATGATTGTATGTACAGTGAGCTCTTGACAAATCCCCTTTATTACTGGCATTATAGCATGACTTTGTAACCAGTCGGAATGGAGGCAAGGATGTCTAGAAGGAGCGTTTCTGCCAGTAACCGCGTATATCTATGCCGGTGCCGGCGCGGTGAGTTCACTCTGACGGCCAATGAGTCGCCACACCACCAGAAGTGCCTGCGGTGTCTGTCTGAAGAACAATCGGATCTGTACCGGGCGCTGCTTCGCAGGGCTCCGACACGGAGCGATCGTCGGGCGATTCGACGCCTGATGCGCGTGTCAGCCCGTTTGACAGAACAGAGCGTTCGTTTGGCCTGAAGGGAAAAGAGCAGGTCATCATCGTCCGCAAGCGACCCAATCAAAGCCGACTCCCATGCGAGAGTCGGCCTTTTCATTTGATTGACGAAATGCGATTTTTATGCCAAGGTACGAGCAATCGGCAGAGGGTTCTGTCGAAGCAAAAGCATCTTTCAGGAGCTACTACCGTGATAGACGAATCAGTGGTCCGTCAGCTGGTCGAGCAGGTTCTCTCAGCCATCTGCGTCGCCCCAGAGTACGACCGCATCGAGGTCCTCCCGATCGTCGACGTCGACGGTCGGAGTCTCAAATTCTGGGTCAAACGGCTGGATCAGGTGATTGCTGAGGGTCAATGCTACCCTCACCTCTACAACGAGGATGATGTGGATCCGGTGATACGCATCTACTGGATCACCTGTCCCCGTCAGGAACCGGTCGCTGAAACCTACGAGGCGTGGTTTGACAACCTGCGTCTCAGCAGGAAGTTTCATGGCGAGAAGGTCGTACCACTCGCGCAGTAGGTGATTTCCAAGGCTCACCGCCGACCACATCGCTGGCCGGCTTTTTTTACAACATATTTTCTAAGTATAGAAATGTACCTAGACTCTTTTCTTCTTAATGTCTGAATAGGTTATGGTAAGAGCTTGAATCGATCTAGTGCATTAACCCACCATTTTCGATCGGTGGGAATATGCTTTTTTACCTCTATGGTACGACGGGTTGGTCCGTAGTGTTCTATGAGAACGCGCGTTTCCTTGGTAAGTGGATTATAATAAGCATCCAATGTGGCGAAGCTTCCAAGAGAATCCATGTTGGCGAGATTGTCGACAACGAGATAGTGAATTCCGTTTTCCTCCGAAAATCGGAATGATGGTTCATGTCCGGATATCGAGAGAACGACATTCTGATGTCGATTGAAGAGCGCTCGAATCTCTTCGTAGTTTCGAGTATTTTTCAGGCCAGGAGATATCGGATGATGACTGAAAACAATAGTCGGTCGATCAGTCGTAATTGCTTCCTCTAGCCACTGAAATTCTTTTTCCGAGACATATCCAGCACTGTAGTGATCTGGTCCCATATCACCCCCACCATTTTCTTTGTTGAAATTGGTATCCATGATCACAAATCGCCAGTCACCCTCATCAAAAACCCGATGGTTATCGGCGAGACCAAGAACAGAGCGGACTTCTTCCTTGGAGAGCGCACGCAAATCATGATTGCCGAGCACATATTCCGTTCTTGCATTGACAGTTTGGAATACAGTATTGATATCACGGAATTGTTTTTTTGTTTTCTCTGGTTTCATTCCCGAGCTCTCGACCATGTCGCCAAGTTCTATGACGAATGTTGGACGATATTCGTTATTATAAAACGAGATTACCTTTTCTAATTCTTGGCGACTCTGACGTGTCAGCTTGTTTCCGACATTTACCCGTGTACCATATTCGAAATCGCCAATCGCCCCAAAACGAAAGACTGATTCAGTCCCCGCAATTGACTGTTGCTTCACTTGGATGAACCGCCAAATACTGAAAGCGATACTCGTAGTGGCTATGATGAAAACAATTCCGACGAGTGCAATTCTCTTTCGGTGTTTTCGCACCCAATGACTGGTTTGGGAGAGTTTCAAACGTAAGAGAGAAGAAGTCTTCCTCAATCGCAGGAGAAATTGATGAAGATATTTTTGCATGATTTTTGGAGATTAGATACATTTAAACACCATTATAATAATCCGGCTTATTGATGTCAAAGCTCATTGTGGTTGACAGTCCCCCATTATTCCTGGCATGATACCACTATTCTTCAACCAACCCAGGAGACGGGAAAATGGCGAAGCGTCGCGGAGGCAAGGCGAAACATGCGCCTGGTTACGTCTGTTTGAAGGCCGTCAAGTCAGTCCTGCTCAAGTACGGGCACGGGCCAAGAAGGCCAAAGAAATCACTGACGGCAAAAAGAAGAAACAACAAGACAACGCTACGGCGGTCAGTCTGGCCAAGAAGGCGGCCAAGGTCCAGCGTCGTGCAGAAGCAGATTCAATGGAACGTGAGCGCTACTACAGGCGCTACTGATCCAGCGCTTCAATACGCACAAATCCATAGCCGACTCTCCACGTGAGGGCCGGCTTTTTTCTTTGTATTGAGGAGAGTCATTCTTTTTTGAATAGATAAGAAAAAGCCGCTGATTTCTACCAGCGGCTTGAACGCTTTCACCGAGGACTTCAAGGGCTACCCACGTTGGATTCAGGACGCGAAGAACCCACTTGCGCCATAGCTCTTTCACTGTGCCCTGACACTGGGCAGTCCGGGTTGTACGTGTGCACCAGTGATATCGGCACACCGAGACCGGACCAGTTCGTGCACGTGCAACCTTTCTTGGGAAGACCCAATCCACCACAGACCGGACAGGCCGTGAAATTGTGGGCACTCGAATACGGAGTCCCGCACGCATCACATTTGAAACTTGGCATGAGATGCCTCCAAAAAGTGCTAGCGACAGGATAGCAACCTGACCCATCAGTGTCAAAACTCACTCATTGACAATCCCCTGAAATTCCTGGCATGATACCACCAATCGACAGAGGGCTCTGTCGAAAGCCTGTACCTTTGAAAGAGGTGACTCATGTTTGAAATTCTGCTCTCCGGCTTCCTGGATACGCTCTTCAGCTTGCTCTGGTGGAGCTGGGCACATCCTGACCTTGCGGGCTTGGCGCTCTCCGGAACAGCGTTATTCCTGATCGGCTGGCTCCATGTCCCACCGGTACTCGAGTACTACTGGCAACGGGGCCAGGTAACCGTCCGTCCCATAAATGTCAGAAACGAAATCGCCAGGCACGTCTCTGGCCGGGTGGCCGTGATTTCCTTCTGCCGGCAGCATGGCATTCGCTTGGCCCTCAGACAGAGAATTGGCCGAACCTTCCTGGAATTCTTCCTCAAGGTGTTCGGAATACCTGATCCCCGCGATTTTTCCTGGGATGGTGGTTTTGCAGCGATCCAGGTGTACCCCCTCGGCCATAGTCGGCGGGAATACATCAATCTCTGTCTCGCCCGCCGGATATGGCCCTGGAAGCGTGCCAAAACGCTCCAGCGGATCCTCGACGAGCATGGCGGCTACCTTCCCGGTCTTGAGCAAGCGACTTTCCTGGCTTCTCTCGGCAATCGTATTCGCAGCTGATACCAGCCTCCTGTCAAAACTAACAGCCGACTCTCCACGTGAGGGCCGGCTTTTTCATTTTCCTAATTATTTCGATACTGAAATTTCGGCGGAGTTAAAGAGTACGGAAAAATCTTCACACCACGTCAGTACGTATCGATACTCCGAAACATCGACATTTTTTGGAACCGAATAGTTGATATTTCCTTCCGTCCCCTTGAGCGGACCGAGATCAATATACTCTTTCGCTTCTAGATCTTTCGCAAGATATATCTTGAGATCAGGTCCGTTGATGGTCTTGTAGTTTTCGTAGCGCACGATTGTTTCGTCGGCACCTTGTACGATGCGGACTGTTCCGGAGGCAGGATGCGACGGCGTATCGACCACCGGGAAAGCAGTAGAAAGAACGGGTGCGGCGGACTGATTGGAATCAGGTTCTCCCGTAGCTTTCGGTGATGATTCCGGCGCCTGAGGCATTTCCGGAGCCGATACAGGCAAGGCATCATCCACCACCGTTGTCCGAAGGAGTGGCGAGAGTGCATACCAAGCGATCGTTCCCCCAATCGTAAGAACAAGAGCGATGATAATATGATTTTTCTGTATCCCGACACTCATAGTGGAAATATGATGAGTTATGTCAGTAGTATAGCAGATAGCACCGACTCTCCACGTGAGGGCCGGCTTTTTTCTTTTATCCTTTTAAGTGCTGACTAATTTCCGACGAAAGCGCTCACGTACTGTCCGATATAGTATGGCCAGAGAACGAGAGCGAGTAGTCCCTTGCCAAACGAGAGGCCGAGAAACCCGATAGTAAAAAGCCACCCCGCAAACCACGAGAACCCTGTAAAACTATGATTCTCAATCTTTACCTTGTCCATAGGACTTTGGTTAATGATAAAACACTTTTGACACCACTAGTATACCATTTTTGATTTATTTCGTTTCGTCTTTGATCCACTGGGTGATGGGGACAAATAAAAAAGGACCGACTATACACGATGGTCGGTCACTCATGGGATTTCTCCACTATCTGGTTGTCAGGTCACCTCAACTGACCGGGATCAGTTCGTTTTCCTGAATCGGCGTGCCGTTAGGTGGAGGTAGGTAGTCAGGGTTACAGCCTGTGCAATAGAGATGGAGCACGGGCCGCACCTCGCCGAAGCCAGCCGACATGCCGAACATATGGATCGAACGGCCGACTTCGAGGGCGTTGATGTCAGCACCGGTCTTCTGGCAAACCCATCCGGCCCCATCTCGCCGGCCGTGACTTTCGAGCCACCGCCACTGTTCTTTGGAAACCCAGCCCATGGCTTCACTCCTTCACAAAAGGACTATTGAACACGCATCGAAACTATCACAGCTCAACCCTTTTTGCAATAGGAAATGATATGCGTTTAAATTTGCTATTTCGTTTCGTCGTGAATCCACTGGGCGTAGGAAGTGTTGGATTCGACATCGAGCTTCATGATACATGGGGTTTCGTAGGGATGGATGGCTTCGACTGCTTTTTTCACCTTAGCCCAGTTTTCTTTCTTGGTTTTGACTAATGTCACAATTTCTTTGGTTGTTACCATTTTCCCCTTCCATTCGTATGTACTTTCTATAGGAAGATAGTTCACACAGGCAATAAGCCGGTCATGCAGAAGTGCCTCCGCTACTTTCTTGGCCTTTGCTTTATTCTTGTGAGTGATGTAGATGATGATGAATTTCATAAGGTATTATTGACAATTACTCCATGTTACTGGCATTATACCACCAATCGACAGAGGGCTCTGTCGAAGCAATAGCTCTTTCGGGGGAAACAACGCCATGTCTGATAGTGACGAAGCAGCCGACGGTCAATTTTTGGCCTATCAAGAAGCCAAAAAACTACACCAAACCAGACAGGATCATCCGCTCCTCAAGTACGCTCTCTATCCTGATGATGACGTCGTCTGGGAAGAGTTCGTGGCCAAGTTCGGCAAGCCCGGCCTTACCCGTGAACAACAAAAGGCCTACCCTGCCGTCGCCTATATGTACGCCATGTACTGGGTGACGCTCCGCCAGGCCAATCAAAATCCGCACCAGGAAATCATGGTGAATCATGGTCCATCATGGCCGGTCACATCAACCGTTACTCCCCTCTCGCGAGCAGGGAGTAACAACATCACCGACGACGACATCCCGTTCTAGGACACCAAACCCAAAGCCGACTTTCCACGTGAGGGCCGGCTTTTTTCATACAAAAAAGACTAGTTACTATTAGCAACTAGTCAAAGGTGATACATCCTAGGCAGTCCTGGTTACAGCCGCTGGCCTTCCTTGAACGTTCCCTGGCGGAAAGCGGCCTCCAGCTCACTGGCCCGCTGAGGCGTAGACCCTGCCTTACAGGTATTGGTGGCGAAATCGCACAGAAGCGCCAGGACGTTGGTGCCGGACTTCGGAACGCATTGTGTGCTCGAGGTGACTGCGTACTTCTTGTCACCACGCCGTTCTGAAGTAACGAAGTGAATGACCGGCAGATCGGGGCGGCATTGGGCAACGATGATGCCAAGCCCGGCCTTGGTGTGCACATCCGCCATGGGGTGATCGAGGGCGTACTGCGCATGGACGCCCGTGCACATCAGGACGACCGTGCCACCGATGATGGCAAGCAAAAGGTTCTTCAAAGGTGTTCTCCTGGAATGATCCAACGCTAAATTTAGCGTGTAAACATTATGACAGAGAACTCAATCCTGTCAATATATCCGTCTTAAAAATATTCACCCTTTGAAGAAGCGAATTATGTGAGAGCAGGCCTTTTTATTGACGAAATTGTATTTTTGGTGTATAATTTTATGTTGCGTTAAGTTGACGTAGCACACACTCGAACAGGAGCGTTCCATGGTTCTTCCTCTCATCACCACCCTCGAAGCGGCGGGTGGTGAACACCCCGAAATGAAATCGGGCGAGATCTTTCTCAGTAACGGTAACGACGCCGGGTTCGCCCAGCTGTCGTACCAGAGCAAACGCAAAGGAGAGAAGGCCTACGATCAACAAGGTCGTCATTTGCCCGGCCTCATCCCCATCTTCGTGAACAAGGCGGAATACCTGCGACTCCGGTCACAGTAGTCGCCACCACAAGCACCGGCAACAACCGGACAAAGAAACGGTAGAGCTCAACCGCCCTGCCGTTTTTCATTTGGTGAGGACTTTTGCTTCTTTAAGGAAGGTGAGGTCGCGTTTGCGGAAAAATAAATCGTGGTAGTGATCGTCAGGTGTATCTTTTTCTAGTGTTGCTATGGCTTCATCAAGTGTCATCCAGACGAGTTTGAAATCATCCTTCACTTCACCATCATCAAATGCCGTCTCACCCTTGGAGGTAATCTTTGCCAGGTAACAATATGAAGTCTGTTTGATATGCCATTCAGTACGATACTCAACAATCGTCCCAATCTCTCCAGTCACTTCGATACCACATCCTGTTTCTTCCTTCATTTCTCGCGCCAGTGCCTGCATCACGTCTTCACCGGATTCGATACCGCCACCAGGAAGTTTGTGGTAACCATGTTTGCCGACAAACAATATTGGTATGCGACCCTCATCATCAAAAGCCACCGCCCGCGCTGCTTCGCGCTTCTCAGTACATAGCCCATCCGCCTCGGGTCCTTTATCTCTAATTTCTTTCAGTATTTGCATAGATTTGTATATAAAAAATGTACTTAACTCCTTTTCTTCTTAGGAAATATATCTATCATTATTTTCTTATTTTCGAAAATAAGAAGCGATTACACCAACAAACATGGACATTCCTAAAAAAATAAAATAATAAAACCATATTCCATAACCAGTTTCTGGAAAAAATACATAGAAAGACAACGCGAATGAAGTAAGAGAAAATACTACCCCTATTAACCTATTCCGGTTCTGATTACCAGAAATGATCTCCAACATAATAAAAGGTGACAACATGTTTAAATTATCCTTCTTAAAAAATACTCCTGAAAGTATTCCTCCTACAAATATAATGGGGAACCACCAAAAATTAGCATAAACAAACAGTGGTGATAACACTAATGCTAAAATCATTGTGACAGTATCCATATAATCAATCATTTAAAACTTATTTCAACTCTTAAATACGGATTAAATTAAAAAAAATAATATAACACCAATAAAAATACCACAAACTGCACTATCAAAATAAAACAATATTGCCGGGCTACTTTCTATGTAAGATTTGTTAGTCTCGCAAGCAACTATCCTTTTTAATTTTTGATGACATTTATAAAGTTGCGGGATGTTGTTGGTGTAATCTGCGTCGATACCGATAGCATTATGAATAGATTTTTGATAATGATACAGTCTACTAAAAAAACTAGACTTACCGTTGTCATCTAAAATAATTTGTGTGAATTGATTGTCAATGATACTTGGCCGCATATTCTTATCATCGATGTTTTGAATCTGTTCATAGTATGCCTTCGAATCTGAGAATATTAATGCGGAACACTCCCTGATTCTTTGATTAAAGACTGCAATAAGTTGAATATAAAGAGCAAGATATTTTGAAAAGTCTTCACTTATTGTATGACCACTTGATGCGACAGAAGAAAGTAGGTCAACATTAACCTCATTTACCCTAAAATCAGGGTTTAACCAATCTTTGTTGTTGTATTTTTCTGGATACTGCGTATCAAACCACTGGCTAGAATACGTTAGAGTTGATTGAACAGTAATAAGCAGTCTTTTTCTTTCCTGATACGTTCCATACCGAAAAGCAATCCACGCAATTAATATCCCTAAAAATGTTAAGAGTGTTTCAAAACTCATACTACAAAAAATACTATAAAAGCGGGGCGAAATGCCCCGCTTTTATGCTACTCTTATTTCTTTTCTTCTTCAACTTTGCTCTCAGGAGCCTCAGTTTCAGCATCTTTTGGCTGTTCAGTTCCGGAAGCATTTCCTTCTTGATTCTTGCTTCCTGATTCCTGATTCTGCTGTGGAGCGGCCTCAGCTGCTTTATAGAGCTTCTCGCCAATCTTCTGAGCGGCCTGGGAGAGGGTCTCGGTCGCCTTTTTGATGGCATCGAGGTCGTCACCGTTCTTTACTTTGTTGAGCTCAGTGATAGCGTCCTCTACTGGCTTCTTTTCTTCAGCGGTAATCTTGTCACCAGCGTCCTTCATGGCTTTCTCAGTCGTGTAGGACAGAGTATCAGCCATGTTGCGGGCTTCGATCAAGTTTTTCTTGTTCTTGTCTTCTTCGGCATGCATCTCGGCATCCTTCTTCATGCGCTCGATTTCGTCCTTGGACAAACCAGTCGATGATTCAATGCGGATGTTCTGACTCTTGCCGGTGGCCTTGTCCTTGGCGGACACGGT
>JAGOOJ010000059.1 GCA_017992575.1 Candidatus Moraniibacteriota bacterium
AATGCATAGCGGTCAGCATGGTACATGTCGTAGGCTCGCACTCCGACGATGAGCTGAGTCTGATCGGTTTTTTTGTTCTGCACGTAGACCTCTGGTACTGATTGTTTCTTGGTTGTTTTTTTGAACGTCGGCTTCTTGCCGGTACGGATCAGCGCGAAGTGTTTTTCAATTTCTTTCTTCACTACTTTCGGGTCAATCTTACCCGCTACGCCAATGACCACATTTTCCGCGACATAGCCACGGTTCAGGTACTTGATGAAATCACGACGCATAAAGCGTTTCAAATTCTCTTTCGGTCCAATGATTTCCCAGCCTAGTGGATGATCCCCATAGAGGTGGAGTTCCCACAAATCCCCAATGTGACGCATCGGCATATCTTCATACATATTGAGCTCCTGCATCACTGGTCCACGCTCCCGATCAATTTCTTCCTGCTCAATCTTGGCGTTCAAAAACAAATCTGAGACAACGTCGAGTGCCGTCTCCCAATGATGGGCCTCGACTTTGGCATAGTAAGCGGTACGGTCTTTACCAGTATAGGCATTATACTCAGCGCCAATAGTGTCGAGTTCTTTGCTAATATCCATGGCTGTCGGACGCTTCTCGGTCCCTTTGAAAAACATGTGCTCGAGAAAATGGGCCAAACCGTTCTCAGCCCGCGATTCATAACGTGACCCCACGCCCGTCATGACAATCACCGTCGCCGTCTGAGTCTCTTGCATCGGGGCCAAAAGTATCCTGAGTCCATTCTTGAGTGTGTGTTTCTGGTATTTCATATCAAACAGCTTATAGCTATTAGCTTGTAGGAATTAGGAGGCATTCTTTTTTAGATAACTCTGGAGCTCTTCAATCTTCACTCGTTCTTGCTTCATGGTGTCGCGGTCACGGACAGTGACGGCGCCATCGGTGAGCGTATCGAAGTCAACCGTCACGCAGTATGGCGTCCCGATTTCGTCCTGACGGCGATAGCGCTTGCCGACATTGCCGTTGTCATCAAACTCGCATCGCAGATGCGGTCTGAGCATGTCGAAGACCTCTCTCGCTTTAGCAACCAACTCCGGTTTGTTCTTCATGAGCGGAAACACCGCTACCTGTACTGGCGCCAATTTCTTAGGAAACTTCAAGACGATACGAGTATCTCCTTCGCCTACCTGCTCTTCGGTATAGGCATCAGTCATCACCGCAAGAAAAGTGCGATCAACTCCCACTGACGTCTCAACGATCCACGGCGTATATTTTTCATTGGTCTGTGGATCACGGTAGGACAAATCAACACCGGAAAACTTGGAATGCTGAGTGAGATCATAATCGCTCCGGTTATGGACTCCTTCCAACTCCTTGAAACCAAACGGGAAATGGTACTCGATATCCCAGGCCGCTTTGGCATAAAACACCAGGTTTTCATGCTGGTGCCAGCGTAAATTCTCGGGCTTAATACCGAGATCAAGATAGTACTGGAAACGCTTGGCCCGCCACTCCTCATAGACTGTCCCTGCCTCTTCTGGTCGAACGAAATACTGCATCTCCATCTGTTCGAACTCCCGCTTACGGAAAATAAACTGACGGGCCGTAATTTCATTGCGGAAGGCCTTGCCAATCTGAGCGATGCCAAACGGCACTTTTACCCGGGAAGAATCAAGTACGTTTTTGAAATTCACATAGATCCCCTGGCAGGTCTCACCCCGGAGGTAGGTCGGCTCCTTGGTCCAGTCACCCGTAAAATTACCGAGATTTGACTGTACGAGCAAGTTGAAACTCTTGGCCTCTGAAAAGTTCTGTTTGCCACACTTCGGACACTTCATTTTCTCTTTATTAGCTGAGAAAAGTTCATTAATCTCCGCTTCACTCATTTTTTCATCAGCAAATACGCCGATCTCCTCGAGGAGATGATCAACACGTACCCGTGAATGACATTCCTTGCATTCAGCCAGCGGGTCAGAAAATCCTCCGACGTGCCCCGATGCCTCCCACACTTTCGGATGCATGAAAATCGCACTGTCGAGCCCAACGATGTTCTCATGATCCCGCACCATCGCCTGCCACCAGGCTTCACGAATATTCTTGGCGAGCTCTACCCCGTACGGACCAAAGTCGTAGACGGCAGCAAACCCACCATAAATTTCTGACGATGGAAAGACAAATCCTCGACGTTTACAAAGCGAGACTATTTTTTCCATGAGATCGTTTTTTTCTTCTGACATATGTTTTTAGGATATTGATCCCGTTAGAAGTAGATCGCCCGAGGCGGTCGTAACCACGCCTTTGGCGGGGCGACTTCTAACAGGATTGACAAAACTACTTATTTCCCGTATATTATTAGGGTTACTTTCATGTTCAGTCTACAGGCAAAGACCGCTTTGTTCAAGCCTGTTTATTGAATTTTCTTGGTCCTTTTATCACAACTGGGGAATACCCCCTCCGGAGGATTGTTTTGGAAGCGTATGTTTTCTGGCGCGCCATGGCCATTTTGACCTTCATTGGAGGCCTGGCCATCCTGTTTTGGCTCAGCTTTCGGCCCAGCAAACAAGAATTGATTCGCTGTCCGTCTTGCACCGGTGAAGGCAGAGTCTTTCTCGAGGAACACGGAGAAGACGAATACACCAGGTTCCACTACCAGTGTTCCTGCCGAAACATCTGGACCATCGAACGGCGATTCGAGAAGCCAGAGATGAACCCGACAGCGAACTGACCTGTCAATCCGCCACAGCGCGCACGGAGAACCATTCCGGCGCGCTTTTTCATTTACCCTGAGTAAAATCGAAGGGTTGCTTTTTTCTATTGAGCACGTAGCGC
>JAGOOJ010000060.1 GCA_017992575.1 Candidatus Moraniibacteriota bacterium
CCAAATGCACCCGTTCTGAGTGCGTCGAGCGCAGCGGCACCGTCGGTGAGGTAACCCTTAACTTCATGTGTGATGAAGCGCATGGTCTCTTGTTGGCGGGTGTTGGCGAGTTGGAGCTCTTCACGAAATTGTACTTCGCGTTTGACGCTTCGAACAAGCAAAAATCCAAATCCAAGAGACAGTGTTAAAGCAATCCCGTTTAGAATCTTGTTCGTACTATTTTGTATGAAGAAGAACTGGGATCCTATTAGCGCCACCAGGGAAAAAACCAAGGCCTGGGCTGCTAGGAGTTTAATATTGAAGGTTTTGTACTGGACAATAATGTAGGCGAGAACTCCCAAGAAAAATATCATTCCCACCAATCCAATTATCTCGTAGAGGTAATTGCCACCAGTTAAATCAACAAGGAAACCTGCACCAGAAAATAAAACAAGAAATAAAACGATACCAACGCCTAATATCATCGGCTCATTACCAACGGTTGATCGAGCTGTGCGATATTTGTAAAAAATAAAGAATATTATGGATACAAACAAAAGAACTTCGAGTGGAAAAATATAGTTTTGCCAGAACAACCCCTCAATCGGAATACAGGTTGGAATATCAAAATAGGGCAGACTCAATTTACTACCAGCCATTAGCAATACGGGTGAAAAAAGAACTAGTGCAAAAGCTTTCGCTTTAAGTGAAAGGTCAGTTTTTGTTACGAAGGTGTAGAAGAAATAAAAACCAAGGAAGAACAGCATAATTTCAAGTATGTATGCGGAAGACCAAAAAAACATATATGCTCGAGCGTCGGTGCTAGTCCAGAGCACAATATCTACCAAAGACCACGCAGAGAAGGTGACCGTAAGAGCAAAAAGGATTTTTGCCGTAAGGGTACGACTTTTGTAAATAACAAAAATTCCCAGCAAAACAGCGATAATCGCAGCAGGAAAATGTGAGTAGTAAATAAGATGGACAGGAACCCAATCCCGAATTAGGTTGGCGCACTGTTCGATGTTGGATATAAAGTTGAAGGGCATATCGTTAAATCTTAGGATTATCACTTTCGAGCTCCTTGATATAATTTTCCGTCACATTTTTCAATTCTTTTGGGTAGGTCCACCAAAAAAAGTCATCCTCAGATTCTGGAGGAGTCACGGGCACGATTAGTGGCTTCACTCCAAACATTTTCTGAAGTTCTTTAAAGCTTGGGAGCACTTTTGTAAGTGTGAACTCTTTTTCTTCCTCGCTCATTAGCATGTTCTCAAATAATACCCCGTGACAGAGGAAAAGTCCTAAGTAGTAAAGGTAATAAAAATCGCTCGTATGCCTCGTAGAAAAAAAGTAATCAGAGAAATCAAAAATCTCGACTTGTGGGCGGCTGCCTCTTTTTAAGATTTCATGGTGAAAGGAAACCAAGCCGTTCCCCCAAAGGGTTTTTACGTCTTTAAATTTTCTACCCTCGTAGGTGTTGAAATCTATTAATTTTATTTTCGGAGTTTGTTTGTAGTCTTTTGCTTTTTCATCAAAAAAATGAGGCATGCACAGGGCATACTTATCTGAGTTCTTGGCTACGAATTTATCCTCCGGATATTCAATGAGTAGTGGACTCAAGCTTGCCACTTCTGCTTGTTTACAAAAGTTGAAGAATTCATTATCTGGACTTGCGATGCATCTGACTAAAACAGCTCGATTTGAAGTCTTCAGAGGAGCGGGGAGTTTATCTCCAAGAAAAGCTTCGATTTTATTTCGGAGAGGAATATTTTTCCAGCGTGCTTCCAGCTCAGATTTGACTTGATTGATGGGCGTATAAAATTCCTCCATTTGTGTCAAAGTATAGCAAAAAGCACGCCCTCCTCCATGAGCGTGCTTGTTTCGGCAGTCTAGCTCTGTTTAGAACAGGCGCCAGACGTATTTGATTGCTTCGATAAGAATTGACCAGCGGATTGTCCAGTAGAGGTTGGAAATGATCAGGGATGCCGTGAATATGCCCCAGTCTCTTTTTCCAAGCCCGCTGAATTTGCCATGCCGGAGGAACACGACGGTTCTAAATGCGTCCTCATAGATGCTCAGTGCAAGAAAAGCACAGAGGTCATTTTTTTTGAGGAGCCATAGGACCAAGAAAAAGATTCTGGATGGGATCCATGCAACTACTCGCACGAGAAACCACCAGAAGCCATTCTTCGACATGAGTCTTTCAACCCACGGCTGTCCGTGTTCCTTCACCTCCTCGAGTACATCCACCCCTAGCCAGTCCACACCCATCCGTTCGTAGAGAACGACGAGTAGAAAGCAGAGGAGTCCCGAGGCGAGCGTCATGGCCACGAAGCCATTTACCGATCCGAGCTTGTACAGCGCGAAGGGGTAGACTCCATGGTCAAAGGCTAGGTCTAACGCTGTGAGGAACGTGTGTCCGACCAGAATCTGGCCGAAGCGCGTTTTCTTTGAAGCGAGGGTCCGGCGAGTAAATGCCGGCACCCTAAGGTTCCAGCTTCGCATCGCAAACCCCCTTGTTAAGGTTCAATTGGTCAGACGGGATGTCCAACCTCCTCTTGTATTATAGCACAAGAAAAAGCCTTTTGTCAAGGCATGGGCTAGGCCTTATTTTAAGGCTTAAACGTCAACTAGGCTTTCTTTTGGGCGTAGATAAAGGCGTTCTTCTCGCTGTAGCTAGGGATGAGGACGTCCTTTCTCTTGAAATTGCCGAACTCCTCTCTCATGACTTCCTCCATTATTTTTGCTG
>JAGOOJ010000023.1:0-2845 GCA_017992575.1 Candidatus Moraniibacteriota bacterium
AAATATTGTGTCTTTTACGGTTGTTGGCCAGGCGCGAGATATCTATATGGAGTATAAGCGTGATGCTACGGAAGAGGAGATTCTTCATATGTACCGTAACAAAACAGCAAAGTACACTGTTGAGGGCCCTCTTCATTTGGGGGCTATTTTGGCGGGGGCTGATGAAGCGTTACTCTCCAAGCTCTCAGCGTATGCCCTTCCCTTGGGGATTGCTTTTCAGATACAAGATGATATATTAGGGGTCTTTGGTTCTGCAGAGCGTATTGGCAAGCCAGTTGGATCAGATATTGAAGAGGGGAAACTTACTCTCTTGGTAGCTCGAGCACAGAAAAATGGTACACCGAAACAGAAGAATCGTTTGCGAGAGATTTTGGCTCGGGGTGCTTCACTGACAGAAAGTGAGAGAAAGGAATTCTGTGCGATAATTGAAGAGACAAAATCACGCGAGCAGGTGCAGGCTCTCGCTCAAACATATATTCTTTCTGGGAAACAGGCACTTTTGTCGCTTCGTTCGGAAGTGACCAGAGAAGCCTACGATTTCTTAGAGGGGGTAGCTGAGTATATGACTAAACGTGAATACTAATAATTCCATCGGTATGGCCGAAGCAACGCAACAACTGAAACACCTTCCTCGCCACGTAGTGATTATTCCGGATGGGAATCGTCGTTGGGCGACAGAACGAGGGTTGGCTCCATGGGAGGGGCACGAAGCTGGTGCTAAAATGACTGAGAAGCTTGTGCGTGAAGCACATCGTTTGGGTGTGGAAGAAATTTCTTTTTGGGGGTCGTCGTTGGAAAACCTGGCCAAGCGACCACTTGCTGAGAGTAAGGCACTCTTGCGTATTTATGAGACGTATTTTAAAAAATTACTGAAGAGCGAAGATATCCATAGAGATGAGGCAAGGATTCGATTCATTGGTCATTGGCAAGAACAATTCCCTGAATCATTGAAAGCGGTCCTTCATGAATGTCTTGATGCCACTAAAAACTATCGAAAGCGTTTTTTGAATTTTTTCTTGGCGTACAGCGGAGATGATGAAATGCGTATAGCTATTCAAAAAGTAGCGGAACGGTTGGCGCCCGGCGAGAAAGTAACCGATGAGATGATTAAAGAGAATCTCATGACCCGCGATATGCCTCCAGTAGACTTACTTATTCGTACAGGAGGTGATCCGCATTTATCGGCCGGTTTTATGATGTGGGATTTGGCCGATACCCAGCTTCATTTTTCGGATAAGCTCTATCCGGATTTCGATGAGACTGCTCTGAGAGAAGCACTTTTGGACTATAGTAATCGTGAGCGTCGTTTTGGGAAATAAGAGCTTGCTTGAGGCGGGATTGACAGATTTTTTTTATCTGCTACAATACAACCACGTTTTGAAAAATTGCATAGATACAGGAAAAAGAGAGGGTTTGCAAGAGATGCATCTCATGAATGAGGATGGAATTGCTTACCGGACAAAAACTTCTCTGTTTTTGTGTTCTTAAGAGCCCCTCGGCTCATTTCTCTGTGTCGGTGCAATGATTCTGCAATATATGGCCAACAATAAAGAACTGATTCGTGTTGAAGGAGAGGTTTTGGAAACACTTCCAAGCACCACCTTCCGCGTCCGTCTCGACAACGGTCATGAAGTTCTGGCACATATTTCGGGTCGTATGCGTGTCCATTATATTCGTTTGCTACCTGGAGATCGTGTTACTCTCGAAATGAGCCCCTACGATTTGTCGAAGGGAAGAATCGTTCATCGCAATAAATAGTCGTCCTATGAAAGTGAGAGCTTCCGTCAAAAAAATTTGTGCTCAGTGCAAGATCGTGAAACGAAAGAGCGTTTTGTTTGTCATTTGTACAAACCCCAAGCATAAGCAACGACAAGGCTAATTAAGAAGTTTTTAGCTGTTAGTCCCTAGCTTTTAGAAAGACAGATTTTCTCAGGCTAAAGACTAATGGCTATAAGCTAACAACTCAAGATATGGTACGTATCGCGGGAATCAACATTCCAGACAACAAACGAATCGAAGTTGCACTGACCTACGTGTATGGTATTGGACTTTCTACGAGTCAGAAGATTTTGAAAGAATTGAGCATCGATCCGGATACTCGTACTAAGGATTTGGTAAACGAAGATGCCAATCGTCTCCGTGACATGATTGAAAAGAAGTATCGTGTGGAAGGAGAACTGCGTCACGTTGTCAAACAAAACATCAAGCGTCTCAAGGAAATTGGTTGTTATCGAGGGACTCGTCATCAGAAGGGTCTCCCGGTACGTGGTCAGCGGACCAAGACCAATACTCGTACGGTGCGTGGTAATACCCGAAAGACAATGGGTAGCGGTCGCAAGAAGTCTGATGCCAAGACCTAAAAGAAACGAAGTTGACCCCAATCGATTTTAAGAGAAATTATGAGCGAAGAACTGATTAAAGAGGAAGGTGTAATCACAGAATCGGCTTCGGAAACGAAAGCTGAGGAAGTGGCTGTGAAAAAAGTTAAAAAAAGTAAGCGTCAGATTCTGAAGGGTCGGGTCAGTATTCAGTGTACCTACAATAATACGTTGGTAACCATTGCTGATTTGAATGGGGCAGTGCTTGGCTGGTCAAGCTCAGGTCACCTGTCTTTTAAGGGTGCCAAGAAGTCTACTCCTTATGCTGCTACTCAGGTTGTCGCCGATGTGACTGAAAAAGTGAAGAAATATGGTGTTCAAGAGTTGGAAGTGTTTGTGAAGGGTGTCGGAAGTGGTCGCGAGGCCTCTATCCGTGCTCTGGCCAATAATGGTTTCAATCTGGTAACCATCAAAGATATTACTCCGATTCCGCACAATGGTTGTCGCCCTCGTCGTCCACGTCGCAT
>JAGOOJ010000023.1:2945-9608 GCA_017992575.1 Candidatus Moraniibacteriota bacterium
TATGGCAAAAAATCTCGATTCTAAATGTAAACTGTGCCGTCGTGCCGGCGAAAAGCTCTTCTTGAAGGGTGATCGTTGTGTGTCGCCTAAGTGTGCGATGGTTCGTCGTCCCTACGCCCCTGGTATCCATGGCCACAATCCATCGCGAGGTGGGAGTGAGTACGGTAAGCAGTTGGCGATGAAACAGAAAATCAAGCGTCTGTATGGAGTTATGGAACGACAGTTTCGTCATCACTTTGATGAAGTTCGTAACGTTCCCGGTGTGACCGGTGATCAGTTGCTTGGTCGTCTCGAGCGTCGCCTCGATAACGTCGTCTATCGTTTGGGATTTTCTTCCTCTCGAGTTCTCGGAAAACAACTCGTTTCACACAAGATGTTTGAACTGAACGGGAAGCGCATGAACATTCCTTCTATGGAGGTCAAAGTGGGTGATATCATTACTCTCAAAACAACCAAAAAAGACAAGACCTATTTCAAAAACATTGTTGAAACGCTGAAAAACAAGAAGGACGTACCACACTGGTTGGAACTGGATGTCGAAAAGCTTTCAGGGAAGGTGGTCGCCCTCCCGAATCGACAAGACGTCGGTGTTCAAGTGGATGCCCAGATGGTTGTCGAATACTACTCCAAATAATTTCAATCCATAATACCCTCATAATTGTTTCCGGTGGACGGTCAATGAACGACTGGTCCGACAGCCCATCCGAAACCACACACATGGTATGCAGACAATAACTTCACCACAGCAGCCGAAGTACACAGAAGTTGCCAAAAACCACGGCAAGTTCGAGATTTTGGGATGCCACCCTGGATATGGGACAACACTGGGGAATGCCCTGCGTCGTGTTGTTCTCTCATCGCTTGCTGGAGCAGCAGCTCGTTCAGTCAAAATTAAGGGTGTTTCTCATGAGTTCTCAACCATTGAGGGTGTCATGGAAGATGTGGTTCAGATTATTTTGAATCTGAAGCAGGTTCGTTTCAAGATGCATGGTGAGGGTGATGAATCGGTCAAAGTGACACTGAAGAGCAAAGGGGAAGGTGTCGTAACGGCTGCTAGTATCAAAACTCCTTCAAGCGTTGAAGTAGTCAATCCCGACCAGGTGATCGCGACTCTGACTGATAAGAAAACCGAATTTGAAATGGAAATCGAAGTGGATCGAGGCCTCGGCTATGTGCCGGTTGAGAGTCGCGAGCGCAACGATGACCGTGAAATAGGCGTTATCACTATCGATGCTATCTATACCCCGGTCAAGCGTGTCAACTATGAAGTTGAGAACATGCGTGTCGGAAAGCGTACAGATTATGACAAAATCACGCTCGAGATTGTAACGGATGGAAGCGTGACTCCAACAGAAGCCTTTGAAAAGAGTGTGAGTATCCTTGTTGGTCAATTTACTTCTCTTACGGAAGTCACGAAAGAGGGTGGAGAAGTGAAGGAGGCCGAAGGAGTAGTAGAAGAAGCCGAAGCAGTGGCTGAAGTGCCAGAAAAGAAAGTGAAGAAGGTTGCTAAGAAGAAAAAGACTGAAGAAGAAGCCTAAGTTTACGAATTGTAGTATTCCTCTATGAAGCACAGACACCAAGGTCGCGTTCTCGGACGTGAACGTAATCAACGAAACGCTCTTATCAAGACTCTCTTGGGTAGTTTGGTGTTGCATGAGCACATTATGACGACCGAGGCCAAGGCCAAGGAAATTAAAAATTACATTGATCAGGTGGTAAATAAAGCCAAGACGGCTCGTAATGATGCTGTCCGTCGCATCGCTATGATCCGTGAGATTCAGAAGTATATCCCAGCCGTAGCGACCAAGAAGCTCCTCGGTGACTTCAGTGCTCGTTTTGAAGGTCGCACCAGTGGGTATACCCGTGTCGTTAAATTGGAACAACGCAAGAGTGATGGGGCAAAAATGGCTATTATCGAATTCGTCTAATCGAAGTCCTATGGCAACTAAGAAAACAATGATTGACAGAAAATACCATCTTTTTGATGCCAAAGGGAAGGTACTTGGTCGTCTCGCTACCGAGATTGCTCGTATCCTGATGGGGAAGAATAAGGTTAATTATGCCCCGCACATCGACGGTGGTGACTTCATCGTGCTCATCAATACTGACCTTATTGAAGTAACTGGGAACAAAGCTGAGGACAAGATGTACCATCATTTCAGTGGGTATCCTGGAGGCATCCGTTCTATTTCTTTTGAAGACCAGTTGAAGAAGGATTCACGCAAGGTAATTCATGCTGCTTTGTACGGAATGCTTCCAAAGAATAAACTTCGCGATCGTATGCTGACTCGTCTCCATCTCTATAAGGGAGCGGAGCACACCGAAAAGATCATTCACGTAACTCACGAGTAGTATGGCAACCAAAGCAACAACAGCAGTGGAAGAAAAGGCCGAGGTAAAAGTTCCTGCCAAGAAAGTCGCCAAGAAAAAGGTGGCTGTTAAAGCTGAAGCTAAGACTGAGTCAAAAGCCAAAGCCGAGCCGAAAGTTGCTAAAGCTTCCAAGACAGCAGAACGCTATTTGTATGCCGTCGGTCGTCGCAAGACGGCTGTGGCACAGGTGCGTCTCTATCCGGTCGATAAGACCGAAGGAATGACTGTGAACAAAAAGACCGCCCTTGCCTATTTTGGTACCCCAGCTTTGGTTGCTCAGGCACTGTTGCCACTCAAAACGGCTGGATTGGAAGAAGTGTTCACTATTACGGTTGTGGTACGTGGAGGAGGACTGCATGGCCAGGCTGATGCCATCAAGTTGGGCATTGCTCGTTCACTCATCAAACACGATATCTTGCTTCGTCCGACACTGAAAGCCCAAGGGTTGCTTACTCGTGATTCTCGTGCGGTAGAGCGTAAGAAACCGGGTCTCAAGAAAGCCCGTCGCGCTCCACAATGGAGTAAGCGTTAACCACGTCGCTCGCGGGCGACGGTGGCTAATCGTTTCGTATCAGGTATCTTGTATACTGTATCAAGTATGAAAACTCCGGGAAACCGGAGTTTTTGCTTTTTTAGAGCCATGAGATGGCTCTTAGGCAGCTTCCTGGTAAAAAGAAGCGAGGAAACGAGTTATTTTTTTGTGGCTCGCCTGTTCATTTTCGAAAGAGTCTGAGCGACGAGCTTTGAGTGTATGGAGATAACTATGACTGTCAAAGTGAGTCAGTTCATCTTTAATCCAGAGAAAGACCAGGTATTCATCGACAAACCCGGTCTGAGCCCTGTCACTTAACAGGGCAAGCGTAGAAAAAATACCTTCACCTTTTTTGTAGGGGCGGGCCGAGTGGAAGGCATCAAACACATCCGCCAGTCTTAGGGTATCGATGAGTGAGGCGACTCGCACGGCAGACTGTGCAATAGGACGAGTTTCACGAAAAGAAAGGGGTTTTTCGTGATGATTTCCGATGAGTTCCAGGAGAGTAGTATTTTTATAATAACGACCAACGATAGCCACGGAAATATCTTGGTGTTTGGCAATGATATCCCCGAGGGGAAGTGAAACATTAATCCCGTTTTTTTGCAGTGCGGTAGCCTGTTCCTCTGTAAGGGCAACCCGGAGTGGGGTCAGGTCTTTTTCTCGGAGTTCAGGGCGAGTAGCGAGTGTTTCTTCATAAGTAGCGAGCGTTTCGTGACCACCTTGGGCGCTATGGCACAGTTCTGCGAAGAGCTCGTGCCACTCCTCATTCGTGAGGGTATTGTTGAGAATCAGGTCTTTGGGAGTCAGAGCAATTTTCCCTATATCATGGAGGAGACAGGCATGCTCGATGTCCCATGGGGTCAGTCCTTCCTTGGCAATTTTCTGGCGTAAATACGCGCCCACTTCACCACGACTCTCAATCTTTTGCTTGGCGATGGCATAGGTGCGAAGACAGTGTTCATAGGTGGACCTATCGAAGAGTTCGAGGATAGTAAGCATCTCCCAATCATGTTCGCGTAAAGACAGAGTTGCGTCACGAAGAGTGTGAGCCTCTCCTTCTTTCTTGACTCGGGTACGCTGTTCTTCCCAGAGGGCTGTGTTTTCGGGGAGAGAGAATTCCTGAAGGATAGTCGCATAATCACCGGCCTGGCAAATGAGCCTGGCTTGAGAGAGATGTTCAGCTGTTGTTTCAGGAAGGGCTTCAGGGAGGATTTTTCTTTCTGGTAACGGCGGGAATTCATGAGGCATAACAGTATATGTTAGAGCCCAAAGATGTTGGTAGCGTATTGGGGCAGAGTAATACGGAAGACGGTGTTGTTATCTTGGTTAGCC
Organism: Candidatus Moraniibacteriota bacterium; assembly: GCA_017992575.1. GTDB lineage: Bacteria > Patescibacteriota > Minisyncoccia > Moranbacterales > UBA1568 > UBA1568. The sequence goes on from JAGOOJ010000023.1 coordinate 7,183, forward strand.
TGTGATTCGACGATATACAGGGCGTCTTGGGGAAAGCGAGGAAGCAGTTCGAGAGGGGGGGTATTGAGGGTGAGGAGATCAGAGAGCCCTCGCTGGTCACGGTTATCAATTTCAATCATCTTTACATTTCTGCCGAGTGAAAAAATGACGTGTTCGTAATCTTCCGCCCACTGAACGTTTTTTATGGGAGTGGAGAAGCGGGCGATTTGGGAAACGCTATCAAGCGCTCGGAAAGGCTGGGCTTCCCAGTTTTGATTGAAATAGACACTGATTTCATTTTCACTGTAGAACAGAAGTTTTTTGCCATCATCGGAATATTGGAGACCAACAATATTCCCCCCAAGTTTTTTGAGTGGCGAATTCTCAGCTCGTTTATTGTAGACGGAAAGAGTCCCGGTTTCTTTTTCACGTACGGATAAGCGTGTGTCATCGTAGGCAATGAGGGAGTAGGTACGGTTGTCTTGTAGTACTACTGGACTGGGTGTAATCTGTTCGGGAGAAGTATCGGCATTTGATCCGTTCTGGCGATAGACAATCCCAGTCTCATTGTTTAAGAGGTAGAGTTTGTTTCCTGAAAGATCATAAGCAGCAACGTGTTCAGCGACAAGTTTAGCAGGGGCAAACACTCCTTGATTATTAACATCACTGGTATCGAAGCGGTAGAGCGATCCTTGGTTCAAAAAGAAAACGAGGTCTTTGGTGATGGCATCCCAGCGGGGAGAGTGAATTGGGGTCGAAATGGCAGTGGCTTCATTGAGAAAGAAAGTTTTTTTTGTCTTAATATCGACGACCGCGTAGAGTGGTGTAGCATCTTTGACGAGAGGGATGATGATTTTGTGGCTTTCTGGAGCCCATTCTATGTTGGTTTCCAGAGTGGCAGTAAAGAGAGCTTCAGTGGTAGCAAAAACCTCTTCATTTTTCTCGTTCGTGATATCGAGGACGTCAACAGAATAGCGGTTGCCATTTTGTTTTACGGTTGCAAAGAGACCATTGGGCGCTGGGAATATTTTGAGGGTGCGTTCGGTAGACAGAACGGGTTCTCGTATGTAGTTTTCTTCTGTCAAAAAAATATTCCAAAACTCAACCGTAAGCCCGCTCTGAATGACCACTTTCTTACTCCAGGATTTATACCCAGGAGCTTCGACTTCGATCATGTGTTCGCCAGGATTGAGCCCGGCAATATGAATGGAATTATTGAGAAGGCCTAGGCGTTTTTCAGGAATAGCTCCGCCATCAATTTTTATGGTAACAGTTTCGACATTGGTTTTGAGTGAGAGCGACCCAGTATAGATGAAGACACCACGCTCTATACTGAAACGATAGCCGTAGGCATAAAAAAGAACTGAACTAGCAACAATAAAAAACGACATCGAAAAAAGGAGAAAGAGGATGCGACGGGAGCGGAGAAGCATAGAAAAGGATTTTTACATATTTTTACCCGCCCAGACAACGCTTCCTGGACGGATACCTGGTATTATACCGCATTATGAGAAAGCCGGGAAAAAGACCGAAATGAAGGGATAATTCCTTTTGACAGGGGTGTTCTCTGGGCAGTATACTATAGGTGTAGTGCTGGTTATTGAATGATTTTCCTGTTATGACACTGATGAATACGTTCTTCTCTACGCTGGCTATTCCCAAGAATCTTGCCGGAGACCTCTCGCTGTTACTTCTCTTTTTTGGTCTCAGTTTGGCCTTCGGATTTATTTTTGGTCGCTGGAAGCTCGTTAATATTCTCATCAATGTCTATATTGTCGTTGCCCTTTTGAGCGTTCTACCCAAAGAGGTATTACTTTTTTCCCCGTATGCCAAAGTTGGGCTATTTCTTGCTTTCCTCTTTCTTTTGAGCATGGTAGATAGCCGTCTTTTTGACGTTCATATTACAAGCGCTGGAACGGACTTTTTTTGGCGCCTTTTTGTTATGAGTATTCTCGTGACTGGCATGTTGGTAAGCGTTACTTTGACTTTTCTCCCAAAAGCGATAGCCCTTTCCTTTATCTCTCTTACCGTCTATAACTACTTTGCTTCTCCATGGGCTTTCATTGTGTGGATGGTTCTACCGCTCGTATCACTTCTCTTCATTAACAATCGTTTGAAGTGATAGGAAGGTGAAAGGAAATGAAAAACCGTGGCGGAAATATCCGACACGGTGTTTTTAGGGGGAGATGCTTGGCCCTTCGACGATGTCGGCAAGGGCCAGAAACATCACGATGATGAGGAACGCTGTCCACAACGCCGAAATGGCCAGCAAGACGCCAAGACTGTCCGTTAGGACGAGGCCTGCGTATGAGGCCACCGTTATGCCGTAGAGGACAATCGTGATGATGATTGCCGGGATGGCGATCCTCAGCCCCTCGCTAATGCCCGAAGTTTCAGATTGAGCCATGGTGATGATCTCGTTCGGAGAGGGTCCAGTAGATCACCAC
>JAGOOJ010000024.1 GCA_017992575.1 Candidatus Moraniibacteriota bacterium
GGTGTTCCGACTCGTTACCGGGGTGACCGTTCCCGGAATGACTGGTGGACAAGCAGGGGCCATAGAAGCTTCGGTAATAGCTGATCAACCGGGAGTGGCTTACAATATTACTGGGAGTACCTTTACTGTCCCAGGGTTTCAGGGAAGTCCGAAGTTTGAAAAATTCTCTGCTCAATCAAGCAAAGCGATGACCGGAGGAAGTGATGCTTCAGGGAGTGGTTTACGGGTTATCTCCAAAGAGGACATTGATAAGGCTGAGAATGAAGCTCGCGAAAAAGCCAAACAGGCCTATCTCGAAGCTATCACAAAAGATCTCGGTGCGGGCGAAAAAGTTTTGGAAGAAAATATCGAAATCACAGCACTGTCTCCTACAACACTCCCTCTTTCTGGAACTGTTGCTGACTCGTTTGAATATAAACATTCCTTTACAGTTCGGGGATTCATTTTTTCTGAATCGGGCATTAAAGAAAGAATCATGGCCAAAGGAGAAGAGGATATTAATGGCGTAATCTTCCGTCCCGTCACTATAACCCTTTCATACGGTGAAACGCTTCCGGATTATGAAGCAAAAAAACTTCGACTCAAAGTACACGCTCTGGTCGATTCAGAATCAGTGATTCGTGAAGATGCACTCATAGAAGAACTCTTGGGCAAGAATAGCGATGGAATCAATACGGCTCTCGCTTCATTCCCGGAAATCAAGAAAATCCAAATTACCTTCAAGCCACCCTGGTTTACTTCTGTTGTCCCTTCTGCTAAAAGTCGGGTAACGATTATTGTTGAACCGGGGAGTGGAGAGTAGTGGAGAGAGGTATTTTCACAGAGGTTCTATCCCGGACCAAAGGTGTTTGATGAAGGTTATTTTATGTGGTAGAGTATACTTCCTAAGTTTTGGAACACTGGCGTATGGATAATGGAGCTACCCCACAAATTATTGGAGAACGAAGAAAACTTGAGAACGAAAAATTTTCTTTCGAAGGAGAAAAACGTGATTTAGAAAAAAAGAAGGCTGTCGTTCTAGGAGAAATTGCTCGTGTGAAGAAGGAGATATCTCGGCATGAATCGGAAATAGAAGAATTACAGGCATCAAGTAGGAGTCTCGAGCACCGGATTTTGACCGTTGATGATGAGATTGCCCGCATGAAACGAAAGATTAATCTCCTGACATAGTTTTAGGTATGCTGACTAACGATCTCCGTCAAAAATACTCGGAATTTTTTCAAACAAAGGGACATGCTGTGATTCCTTCTGCTCCACTCATCCCAGAGAATGATCCATCCGTGCTTTTCAATACCGCCGGGATGCAACCGCTTGTCCCGTATCTCCTGGGTAAGCCTCACCCGATGGGGAAGCGTATTGTCGATGTCCAAAAGTGCGTTCGCACCGGTGATATTGATGACGTGGGCGATGATACGCACCTGACTTTTTTTGAAATGCTTGGCAATTGGTCGCTCGGAGATTATTTCAAAAAAGAATCCATTACATGGTCATGGGAATTCTTGACCGATCAAAAGTGGCTTGCTCTCGATCCGAAGATGCTTTCTGTCACGATGTTTGAAGGAGACAACAACGCTCCTCGTGATGAAGAATCGGCGGAAATCTGGAAGTCACTCGGCATACCAGAAGAGCGCATCGCCTATTTGCCGGCCGAAGACAATTGGTGGGCTGCTGGTCCGACCGGCCCCTGTGGTCCCGATACGGAAATTTTCTACTGGGTTGGCGAGGGCGATCCTCAGGGGAACAAAGGGACACATCCCAAACAATGGATGGAAATTTGGAATAATGTATTCATGCAGTATAACCGCACAAATGAGACGACGCTTGAAAAATTACCAGCGCCCTGCGTCGATACAGGGATGGGACTCGAGCGGACTATTGTGACGCTCAACGGTCTTAAGAACGTATATGAGACAGACGCCTTTGCAGATGTTCTTCAAATGATTCGAGGGATCGTCGGTGCGGAGCGGTATCAGGAACGTTCAGCCCGTATTATTGCCGACCATGTTCGAGCAGCGGTCCATATGATTGCTGATGGGACAATTCCGAAAAATGTTGACCAAGGGTATATTCTCCGCCGTCTTATCCGTCGGGCTATCCGGGCTTTTCATACTATGGGCTATGAACAGCCTATTCTCACTGAAATTGCCAAAGTATTTATTGAAAAATTTTCAGGAGTATACGAATCCGTTCGTACCCACGAGGCGGTGATATTAGCTGAGCTCGCAAAAGAAGAGACCAAATTTCGAACGACTCTTTCCAAAGGTCTTAAGGAGCTAGAGCATCGTACCAAAGCAGGCGCACTTTCCGGGAAAGACGCTTTTGATCTGTTTGCTACCTATGGATTCCCTTTGGAAATGACCCAGGAACTCGCTAAAGAACAGGGGATCACTATTGATGAGGTAGCCTTTCGTGAAGAATTTAAGAAGCACCAGGACTTGTCTCGCACAGCCAGTGTCGGTAAATTCAAGGGTGGACTGGCCGATCACAGTGCCAAAGTAACAGCGTTTCATACCGCTACTCACCTCATGCTCGCTGGACTACGTAAAGAATTGGGAGATGGTGTCCATCAGGCTGGCTCAAACATCACCGAGGAGCGTACCCGTTTTGATTTTACTCACCCGGAAAAAGTATCCCGAGAAATTCTTGATCGAGTAGAGGCTTATGTGAATAACGCTATTGCTTCTGGAGCAACCGTGAGTACGACGATTATGGACAAAGGTGTAGCCAAAGAAACCGGTGTCGAGGGAAGCTTTTGGGAGAAGTATCCAGAGAAAGTCACAGTGTATCAGGTGAAGGGATTGGACGGAACCATCTATTCCCAGGAGCTTTGTGGAGGTCCCCATGTCGTGACCACTGCCGACATCGCCAGTTTTGGGAAATTCAAAATTATCAAAGAAGAAGCCAGCTCTGCTGGTGTCAGGCGCATCAAAGCGGTGCTGGAGTAGCGTTCGGTCCTGTTTTGACTTTTCTTTTTCTTTCCTTCGGTTTACCGTCGGTCACATCCGTGATGAGTGAGCTGGTAACAGTCGAGCGTGACGGATGGTCTCGACAGGACAGCTCCCTGTTCAGCAGAATGAGTCAGGGATGTTCGACGGAAACAGCGGAAATGAAAAAGGAAGGTTAAAACAAGAATTTTGTGAATGGGATACTGGGTTCGGTTTGACAATTCCTGGCAAATCCTGTACAGTACCAAGGTTACTAAAAGGCTTACGTAAAGGTATATGCTCGCAATTATCAGAACCGGTGGAAAGCAGTACAAGGTCTCCGAAGGAGATAAGGTTAAAATTGAAAAATTGGAAGCTGAAATTGACTCAGTAGTGAAGTTTGAAGTGCTCTTTGTCGGTGATGACAAAGTCGCTCACGTCGGAACACCGGTCCTTGAAAAGGCTGTTGTAGAAGGAAAAGTCATTGATCAGGATCGTCATGACAAGGTCAAGGGTATCAAGCACAAGCCAAAGAAACGCTACTTGGTTCGCTTCGGACACCGTCAGCCATATACCGAAGTCCAGATTACCAAAATCTCCGCTTAGTCTTCAATCCCGCTCCTCCGAGCGGGTTTTGTTTTACAAAAAAACAAAAAAGAAAAAAGGCGCCGAGCGATGCGGTGCCTTGGGGTGCCTACTGCTACTTCGGCTGAGTTGGGACGGGAGCTTCCGCGTCCTTGCTCTGCTCGGGGGAGCTGGTTGTATCTGCTCCGTAGAGCTGGTCCTCCACGGCCTCATAGGGAACGAAATCTGCTCCCATATGTGGCTCGTAGGGAACAAGCTGTACTTCTTTGGGCATGGTGTCTCCTTCTTTCAGTCGATGACGAAATAGGGTGGTTTCCAGTTTGGGTCCACCGGGGGCGGAGCGATGTGTGGCAGGGGTGCCCCGTGGAGGACATGAATCTGCTCTGCCATGAGGTTGAGCTGGCATGTGCGGGAGAGCTCCCTGGTTTTCTCTACATCAGAAGGAACTTGACCAACAGGAGGCAGAGGTTCTGGAAGATAGAAGAATTCTACTATCAAGACAATACTCCTTCATTGTGGGATGCTGAAATTATGCCAGTTCCTTGCGGTTTGTCAAGGCAGCACTGAGCGTCAGTTCGTCGGCGTATTCGATATCACCACCAGTACTGAGACCCCTCCCAATACGTGTTATTTTGACCGATAACGGTTCCAATTTCTTTTTGAGGTATAAAGCGGTCAAGTCACCCTCAGTCGTCGGATTGGTAGCCAAAATAACTTCTTTGATACCGTCGTTTTGGACCCGTTCCAAAAGTTCCCGAATCCTGAGGTTGCCACTATTATCATTTTTGCCACTTTCAAGCAGTCCACCGAGTACGTGGTACAAACCAGAGTAAATGCCAATCCGTTCGAGCGCGATGACATCAAGTGGTTCCTCTACCACACAGAGGGCCGTGGTATCACGCCTAGTATCAGCACAAATGGAACACAGGTCACTTTCGGCAATATGGAAACAGCGGGCACAGCTCTTGAGACGTGGAAGTTCTTCCAGACTTTCAGCAAAACTTTGCAATTTTTCGGGATCTTGCTTGAAGAGATAGAGCACGATACGCTCAGCCATTTTAGGACCGACTGATGGCAGGGCAGAAAAATGAGCAATGAGCGTTTGAAAAACTTTGGGATACTGCATAAGAATCAGAAAGCAGTCAACAAACACCAATCAGTGAAGAAAAATAAATTCTGTCTACTGTAGCGAGTTCAATGATGACTGTTTATTGTTAATTGATATTTGTCTAATGGGCTTTTTCAAGTGACTTGAAAGTCGTTGAATTTTCATCAAAATAGAGAGAAATCTTGCCAACCGGACCATTACGGTGCTTGGCGACGATGACATCGGCAATATTCTTATTCGGAGTATCAGGCTTCACGCGGTCTTCACGATAGAGGAACATGACCACGTCAGCGTCCTGTTCGATAGAACCGGATTCGCGCAGGTCGGACAGTTTTGGTATCTGGTCAGGACGGGATTCTACGGCACGGGACAACTGTGAGAGCGCGATGACTGGGATATTGAGTTCACGAGCCAACTGTTTCAAACCACGAGAAATTTCGGAAATTTCCTGTACGCGGTTATCACCCTTGGAACTGCGTCCTTCCATAAGCTGGAGGTAGTCGACAATAATCAAGCCCAGTTTATGTTCAGCCTGGAGGCGCCTGGCCATCGTACGCATTTCCATAATATTGAGTGATCCAGAATCATCAATAAATATTGGTGCTTCCGAGAGTACCCCCATGGCATCAGAAATCTTTTCAAAGTCATTGTCCGGTCCCTCACTCGAGAGTTTGCCGGTACGCAGGCGCCACAGGTCAACGCCCGCCTGAGCCGCAATCATGCGATCTACCAATTGATCAGATCCCATTTCCAAAGAAAAGATACCCACGGGCACTTTGCTGTGCACACCTACCTGACGGGCAATATCGAGAGCAAAGGTTGTTTTACCAACCGACGGTCGAGCTGCCAAAATGAGCAGGTCTGAATTCTGCAGTCCAGCCAAAAGGTTGTCGAGGTCAGGGTAGTGTGTTTGGACACCACGGAAAGCGTGGTCACTCTTATGAAGTTCATCAATCCGATTAAAGGCTACTTCCAAAATGGATTTAATCGGAATGAAATCCTGTTTGATATATTTCTGGGAAACAGCGAACACCTTTTGTTCAGCTTCGTCGAGCAGTTTCTGGACATCTTCCGATTCGTCATAACCCATTTCGACGATGTCACTGGCAGCCGTAATCAAACGCCGAAGGAGTGTTTTCTTTTGGACAACTTTGGCATAGTGAACGACGTTAGTCGCTGATGGAACCGTATTGACGAGCGATGCCAGATAGCTCGAACCGCCTACTTTTTCCAGTTTTCCTTTTTCCTCCAATCTATTCGAAAGGGAAAGAACATCAATCGGTTCGCGCTCCTCATAGAGAGCGAGCATCGTTTCATAAATGAAGTTGTGATCATCCTTATAAAAATCACCGACTTTCAAAAGATCGGCCACTTTGATGATGGCATCTTTGTCGAGCATGAGCGACCCAAGGACCGATGCTTCAGCTTCGAGATTGTGCGGGGGAACACGTAAGTGATCAGTTTTGCTGGCAACCATGAAGGTCTATTGATAGATGAATATACCGCATTATAGCGTGCCCATGCCAAGTGAGCCAGTCTCGCAGAAATCGGGGGATATGTGGACAACACAGCCCCCGGATGTATCATTGACAAATCGATGAAAAAGGAGTATAATATAAGATAAGTCGCTGAAGTGGTACAACCGTTTCATCACCAGGAGACCCTCATGGGTACCAAAATCGAACTGTTCATCACTATGGCCATCGAGCTGTTCGATACCATCGTGTATCGTTTAGCTCCAGATAGGCTGAACATGATCGGAATCCACCGCAGGCTTCAAGAAGAAGACCAACGGTTGATGACGAACCTTCAGAAGATCCCCTCCTAGCAGAGGGGTCCAGAAACCAAGAGGCCGGGCGTCCACGTGACACCCGGCCTTCCAACTTTTAGGGGGTTGACTCTGTGTAATCCGGTTTACCGGCTCGCTCACAGCGAATTACACAGGGTTGACTCCGGTAATAAAAAAGTGTATAATACTGCAATCGTGCCACAAGGCCGAGAATTCAATCCAACAACCGTCCTGGAGGGACAAATGCAGATCTTGAAAGAGGCCTGGGAGTTCCGAGTTGCCATTGGGTTCGTTATCTGTGCTTTCCTTGCCTACTTCGGTTGGCAAGAACTGAAGAAAGCAAAAGCCAGCGCCCGCCGGAGCGACCAGAAGTTTCATGCTCAGACGAAGGTCGTGCCCACTGAGGACCTGCCATCGCTCGGGGCTGAAGCAACTTTGCCGTCATACCTACACAAGAAGTAGGTTCCATCAACCAAGAGGCCGGGCGTCCACGTGACACCCGGCCTTCAAACTTTCTATGAACATTTTTTTGGAGGCGAGGCCTCCAAAAAAGTTAGAGCTTTTTCAAACGATAACCAGAAGGGGTATCTTCGACTTTGTAACCGGAAGCAGTGATGAGATCACGGAGACGGTCGGACTCGGCCCAGTCTTTGTTTTCTCGGGCGAGGTCGCGGGCTTTGGCAAGTTCCTCAACCTCTTGTGGAGCAGAAATACTTTCTTGCACCAACCCAAAGAGAAAGAATACTTTTTCAAACACTGATTGCAGGGCAGATACTTGTACTGCCTCTTTTTTATCCAACAGCCCATTTATTTTTTTACAGAGTTCGAGAGTAAGTGCCAGCGCCTGAGGAGTGTTCAAATCATCTTGCAGAGCAGTGCGGATGCTCTCGAGTTCAGTAGCACCATCAAATCCATTCGGGAGATCTGTCTCAGAAGAAAACGTATCGAGACGTTCAACAATTGCAAACAAGGTGTCTTTGTTCTTCCGTGCCTGTTCCAATGCTTCCCAGGTGAAATTCATCTGGCTCCGGTAGTGAGCACTAATAAGAAGCATACGAAAATCCATTGACGTATAGCCTTTGGCAATCACATCTTCCAAAACATAAAAATTACCTTTGGACTTGGACATCTTGGTGCCATCCACCATCATGTGACGGGTGTGGAGCCAGTACTTCACAAATGGTTTACCAGTCACTCCTTCGGATTGCACAATCTCGGCTTCGTGATGGGGAAATATATTATCTTCACCACCGGTATGGATATCAAACGTATCACCCAAATACTCCATACTCATGGCACTACACTCGATGTGCCAACCTGGGTAACCTTCGCTCCAGGGGGAGGACCAATGCATCAGGTGTCCAGCTGGTGCTTTGAGCCACAAAGCGAAGTCCCAGGGGTTTTTCTTGTCCGGGTGTTCTTCGAGGCGAGCACCCACCTCAAGGTTAGCGAGGGTATTACCGGAGAGTTTGCCGTACTCAGGAAAGGTAGTGACATCAAGAAACACATTGCCATTTTTTTCGTAGGCGTGACCTTTGGCGATCAACTCTTCGATAAGCTTGATCATTTGAGGAATATGAGCCGTGGCCCGTGGGAAATAGTGCGCCGGTTCCACATTCATCATTTTTTCCGTAGCGAGCGCATATTCTTCATAGAAGCGAGCGATTTCCTCGGGAGTCTTGTGTTCTTTCTGTGCTTTCTTGGCCACTTTGTCTTCGCCACTGTCGCCCTGAGCAATATCATCAGCGGTCAAATGACCGACATCGGTAATATTTTTAATGAGACGAACTTCGTAACCGATGTCTTCTAGGGTACGTCGGAGGGTATCAGCAAAGATGTAGGCCCGGATGTTGCCGATATGGATGTAGTCATAGACGGTCGGGCCACAGACATACATGCCGACTTTGCCGGTATTGATTGGGATGAATTCTTCCTTCTGTTTGGTGAGAGTGTTATAAACCTGCATGACTGCGCGTATTAGGTATTAGGTATTGAGTATAGGGTATAAAAACTACAAATAACCATATACAGAGTACAGTATACAGCATACCACATACAAAATACCCCTACAGCCATTTTTTATAACGAAAGACAGTGACGGTGGCTACGGACAGTGCCAACATAAAACTCGAATGAATCCAGAAAGCATGAGGACTATTGCCAAATGGAATCTGCGCACTCATAGCAAGCATATTGGAATAAGCAGTAAGCGGAAGAAGAATAGCCGAAAAAATCGTCAAAATTTTCATGGTCTGATCAAGCTTGTTCGAAAGGAGCGAATTGTTAGTGTCCTCCAGGGCTTCAATAGTCTCTTTCTGGCTTTCGAGCAGGTTCCAGAGACGAATGTTGGTACCGATCAAATCTTGATAATACACTTTGAGGTCATCAGGGATATGTGGGTGATCCTTCTGTATGAGTGATTCGATGATAGCTCGCTGGGGCTTGAGTGTTCGACGGAAATTGAGAATATCTCGTTTCAAAACCGATATTTCAAGCACCATTTCCTTTTCTTTCTCCGAAAAAACTTGCATCTCAATAAAATCGAGTTTCTCGGTAATATGGTCAAGTTTTGGAAAACAGGAATTGAGGAGGATTTCCAAAATATGGTGCAGGAGTTTGGCGGGGGTTGATTCCAGATACAGACGACGCTTGCCTTCACTTTTTTCGAGCGCGTCAAAAAAATTAGCCAGTTGGTAAATATCTTGTTTGTGACTGGTGATGAGGTGATGATTGGTGATGATAATATCAAGTTCGCCTGGATAGGTGGTACGCAGTTTGGTATCAAAAAGGGGAATATGGATAGAAAAAAACAAGCACCCGTCGTACTGTACGACTTTGGGCTGATAGGTCGGGGTAACCAGTTCTTCGATAGCCAGTGGGTGGATATTGAAGTGTTCCTGCAAATAGGTGATGTCCTTGGCCTGTGGATCTTCGAAATCAATCCAGGTCAGGTGTTGGTGTTCTATGGATTTCATTTTTTTTGCTTTCTCTTTTTGTGTCACCCAAATTATACCATAGAATATTGACTTTTCGACGAAAAGATGGACAATGACGGTATGTGGAAACGCATCGCACTTGGCATAATCCGACTGTATC
>JAGOOJ010000061.1 GCA_017992575.1 Candidatus Moraniibacteriota bacterium
CCAATCACGGATTCTTCGTTGTAGGCGGGGATGTTGATGATAAGGCGCATACGTTTGATGATGAGGGATAATGAATAAAGGATAAACGATGAGAGATGAGAGTATCAGGTATCACTTATCTGACATCTTTTATCTAGTTTTTTGTTTTATGGATGAGGAGCTTGGGGTCAACACACTGTACATTACAATTTTCCTTGGCACCATTTAAACCATTCTTGATTAAATCTTTCTGACACTGCTGTAATTTTTCTTGGCAGGCAGTCTTGCGTTCGTTCCAGTAATTGAGATTGAGAGCGTAGCCAAAGTAGGGCAAAACAAAATAGGCGACAGTAACCACGCCAGCCATCCAAACGATGAGTTTGAGGAGAGAGAACATATTTTTAGCGGCCGATACCTTTGTAAATGATTCTGGATTTGTTGAACGACGCTTTATCGAGGCAATTTTTCCCATCAATAATGACTTTGATACCGTGTTTTTTGAGGAGTGCTGGAGTGAGTGTCTCTTTGAATTCTTTGTGATCAGTAACGAGTACTAATGCTTCTGATTTTTTGAGAATCGCCTCGAGTGTTTTCATGCTGGAGCGTTTTTTGACGTGCGGGTCAAAAGTTTCCACTTTGGCTCCATGTTTTGTGAGGTGCTTGATAACTTTGAAAGCAGGGGATTCGCGTACATCATCAATATTGGCTTTGTAGGAGAGCCCGAGAACGCCAACGTAGGTACCGTTTAACGGGAGTTTGACCTGGTTTAAAGCATCCTGGAGGAGTTCGACCGTGTAGGCCGGCATGCCATTGTTAATTTCGCGAGCAATTTTTAAGAATTTATGATCGAAGCCGGACTGTTTGGCCCGTTCAATGAGGTAGTAGGGGTCTACCGGGATACAGTGACCACCCACCCCACAAGAAGGATAATGAGCCATGAAAGCGAAGGGCTTGGTGGCAGCACCGAGGATGACATCTTTGACGTCGATATTCAAAACATCAAAAGAACGTGCTAGTTCGTTGACAAAAGCGATATTGATATCGCGAAAAGAATTCTCGACGATTTTGACAGCTTCAGCTTCACGGATGGATTTCATCTTGCGAATCTCGCCATCGACGATAGAAGTATAAAACTCATAGGCCAGATTAAGACCGGTAGCGTCAAATGAGCCGACGACTCGAGGGATGTTTGTGACATTCCATTTGATATCGCCGGGATTGATACGTTCGGGGCAGTGAGCGAGATAGATATCTTTTCCTACTGTATAGCCTGCTTTTTCAAAAAGAGGACGGACAACTTCTTCACTCACACCGGGATTGACGGTAGACTCAAGGACAACCAAGGCGCCTTTTTTGGCATGAGCGGCAATAAGTTCGGAAGCGGTAATTACGGGTTTCAAATCAGGATAAAAAGATTCGTCGACCGGGGTGGGGACACAAATCAAAAAAATATCAGCGACCTTAAGTTTTTTTGGGTCGCTTGTGGCATCGAAACGAAAGCGGGTGATATTTTGTTCCAAGAATGAATCTTCAATCGGGCTTTTCCCCTGGTTCAGAAGAGCGATTTTTTCTTGGTTGGTATCAAAGCCGATCACGGTATATCCTCGTTCACTCGCCCGTACAGCCAGTGGAAGTCCGACATAACCCAAACCAACAACAGCCACTGTTTTTTTTGGCGAAACAGCCATACTTTTCCATTAATGGTGATAGTCGTATTGTAGGGAATAATCGCTCTTCTGGCAAGAAAAATTTGATTGTGAGAGAAGCCTTTTTTCTTTAGGAGAATCTGTTACAATGAGAGTATGCGTATTGGTATCAATGCCTCATTTTTGCGAAAGCCTGGTACAGGGATCGGCCAGGTGACTTTTAATTTTTTAGAAAAATTAAAAGAATTTTCAAAAGACGGTTCTGTCGAATTCTATATCTATTCAGAAGAAGCTCTTTCGGAGCAATATCCGGCCAATTTTCATGATAAGCATTTTTTGCCATTTTGGAAGCGTGATGATCTCATTCGGAAAATGTTGTGGGAAAAACAGGTGGCACGAGAGGCCCGAAAAGATGGATGTGATGCTTTCATTAGTCTGTACCAGAGTTCGACAATTGTGGCGCCGGGTATGAAGCATATCATGGTGATCCATGACATTATCCCCAAGCTTTTTCCTGAGTATCAAGGAAATATGCGCCAGAAATGGTATTGGCAAGCGGTGGAAAAGGGTATACAGCGGGCACAGCGGATAGTTGCGGTCTCTCAGGCAACCAAGAAGGATTTGTCCCTTCTTTCGATTTCTCAAGAAAAAATTAGCGTGGCCTATCCTGACACAGCCCCGTGCTTTCGCGAGGCGATTACTCTAGAGGAAGAGAATCGGGTTATGGCAACCTATGGACTGGTCCCGGGATATCTGTACCATGGAGGAGGACTAGAGATTCGTAAAAATACGGAAGCCCTTCTTCGGGCCTATGCACAACTGGTAGAGGATGAAAAAAATGGTACTCTCAATACACTGCTCCCACCGCTTGTTATTTCGGGAAAGATTTTTCCAGAGAGTAATCCGCTTGCGACACCGGTCAAAACATTGGTCCGGAGTCTTGGTCTCGTCGAACGGGTGCGTCTGTTGGATTTTGTTCC
>JAGOOJ010000062.1 GCA_017992575.1 Candidatus Moraniibacteriota bacterium
TCTATATACCGACCAAACGTCGGAACAGCCAATGATAGGCCGAGTACACTGATCACTACCACAGCCATCAAACGAAACGTATCCGAATGAAGAGGAATCACTTTCAATAAAGAAGTGATCATGAGCGTGAAGAATGTGAACGAGAGCATCAGTCCTACAACAATGCCAAGCGGTTTCTGTTTTCCACCAGACACCCCAGCTGATAAAACGATTGGCAGTATCGGCCAGATGCATGGTGAAAAAATCGTCACGATACCAGAAAGAAAAGCGAAAAAAATCAACAAGATCATATCACAATAAAAAAATATCAGTACCTCTATTGTATCACGTGCAACGGCTTGACCCCGTTAGAGAGTTGCTACAAACGAATGCTCAGGTTGACCCCGTTAGAGAACGCTGCGCCTTTGGCGCGACTTCAGTCGCTTGCAGCGACTTTTCTCTAACGGGGTTGACTTTTCTCTTTTTTTGCGCTATAATGAATATGTTGAGAAATGAAAAACGGGTGAAGACGTCCACGTCTAGAGCCCGTTTTTTCTTTTTCAACACCCTCTTTTAACAAAGTCTGTAGAGGGCAGACAAAAAATAAAAGGTTAAAACCTTTTTTACTCCCCTTCGCTCGGATACGAAAATAAGTTTCGTATCACTCGCTTCAGGGAAGTAATAAATAACTAACATACAAGTCGTATGGAAGAAGTAAAAATGGAGACTCTTGAGTCTCAAGCTGGTTGTGAGACATGCGCCAAGCATGCCAAGCACGCACAGGAAAACGAAGAGATGTCATTTGCATTTCTCCTCGCCCTGATGCCCGTGCTGACCATCTCTTTCTTTGGACAGGTAGGCCTCTTGTAAATCGGCCTCCCAAAACCCCCCGCTTCACGCGTGGGGGTTTTTTGTATCTCCGGCAATACTTTCTGGTGAAGGAGTTACTCCTTTTTCCCACAAATAACAGTAGATGACAAAAATGATGAGTCCCGATTTGAGAACAAGAAAAGGAAACCATACCTGTGCTCTCTCCGGGTCAAGCCCCTGCCAAGCAAACAATACGAGAAGGGTGAGCAGTGTTTCAAAACGCCACTGTGGACTCGTCACTGTTTCAAAGGTATACGAAAAATTAAACACCAAGAGTGCTACATAAACGAGAAAAAGAAACCCAAACAATTCCACAGGAAGTGCTACCGGAGCATCCACCACTACCGAGACAGCTCGCTCATCAATCCGCGGACCATCGATGTCCGAAATTCGGAGCACCGAAGATGTCGCTTCGCTTTCATCAGAAATCGGTGTCACCGTAACTGAGAACACCTCCACAACCAAAAGGATACTCAATACCATGAATATCAGATTGTAGGGAAGCGTTCGGACTGATGACGACATAAAGTGAGTGGTTATTGGGTGGTTATTCGTGAAGCGATGACAACCAAACGTTTCAGGGTTGTTCCAGCTGGCCAGCAGGTCATGAGGGTGAGTGTCTCATACCCTTCCCCACTCCCTATCAAAGCAGACAAATCTTCTGGGGCCACTTTTTTCTTTTCCTTCACTTGATATACGAATTTTTCTCCCCGATAGAAGAGAGTTATTTCATCACCTAGGACCAGTTTATCAATCAGATAGAACAGAGCATTATAGCGGTTTGCTTCCAAAAAGTCAACGCCCGAATGGGAAAAAAGAAAGATATTTCCAGCTTCTCCGGGTAGGGCTGTCCCACGGGCCTGAGCCACTCCCTTGACCAAGGCCTCCTGATACACCCGGGCATCCTGCCAATCGACATCGGCAATGACTCGAGCATTGGCACCAATTTTGGGAATAACAATACCGAAATCCTCATCCACCGGAACCATCACGGGTCCCTCGCTCTCTTTACGATTTTTCGCTTCCGTATCAGAAAGAACCAACGCATCGGAGTGGATCGGCCAGAGCTGATACTTTATTTCTTCACGGATCACCGGGGAAAAAGTTACCAGCAGAAGCAAAACAGACACTGCTACGAGAGCAGTGCCTGTAATATGCAGTATTCGCCCAACCCTATTATTCGGCAGACTGGTCATAGTTCTTCTTTTGAGAGTACTGATAACCGTAGTAACCGAGAAGCAAGAGGATGAAAGCAATGAACAATGAGCGCCAAGGATGATTTTTGAATAAATCAAGCCAGCTCCCAGCATCTTCACCGGTAACCTCACTCATTTCACCGAGCACCGAACCGGCTCCTCGTTCTTCTTTTTCTCCAGACACCGTAGCTTCAGTCTCGTTGACGGTCTCAACCCCCTGCACTTCTCCCACTCCACTGGTTCCAGGAGCGACAGCGATGGCCGAAGCGGTGCTGGTGCCACCAGGCAACGTCACCGTCTTGGTTTTGCGATGAGTGACTGTATACTTGCGTACCGTGACATTCACATCACCCACGAAGGCTGATCCGTTTCCATTCACATCGACTGCCTGCAGAGCATAGAACCAATCATTGCTACAGCCTGGTGCTCCTTCCACAAAGCTCCCCGACACATTGGAACCTACCAGCTGTTCATCGACACGGGTTCCTGC
>JAGOOJ010000063.1 GCA_017992575.1 Candidatus Moraniibacteriota bacterium
CACCTCCGAGATCGATTTCCAGATACTCGACGCCCTCAATTCGCTCAACCGGAATATCCCGAGCGACGACGACCACCCGCTCACCCTGAGACAAAAGTATTTCCGCCAAGGCAGATCCGATGAACCCACTTCCACCGATAAGGATGTTCCTTCTCCTGCTATTCATTGAATTTCCTTTATCCAAAGCACTTTTCATAGTATACTCTGAGCGTGGACCTAAGACAAATTCCGACTCTGAGAGTCATTTCCGGCCTCATTTTTTCCGTTTTCCTTGTAAAAGGCGTCTTTTTGAGCCTTCTCGTACCGATATTCCAGAATCCCGACGAACAGATCCGCTACGGAACCGTTCAACACTGGGCGGAGCCGCAGGAGAAGGACTGGGAAATACGGGAAATCGGAAGAAGAGATCCAATCAGCTCGGATATATCGCATTCCCCTGTTTCACTCAGCGCTCACAAGCCACACAGAGCAGCGTGTCCTCCGGACGACGACACGTTGACGATTTAGGTTTTTCATAGTACAATTTTGGCAATCAATTTCCCCAAATTCGCCCATCAATTAGGACACCCTATCAAAAATAAAAGTCGGCGACGAATGAAAACAAACGGGAAGGAAATCATTTTCATCGGACTACTGCCAGTAGCGATTTTATGAAAATCATCTTCCTCTAGGATGCCCGTGCCACACAGCGTAATTGGTTTTGAAGTGAAAATGTATGAATCAGAAAAAATTAGTTGTCGGGGTTCTCATTGTTCTTGTTCTCGTCGCGACTGTTGTTTTGGTATGGCAGAAAAAAGATAATCAAGAGTTGAAACAAGGCTTTCAAAAACCTATTCAATCCGAGTTGGAGCAAAATCGGGAAACGTCGACCGATATCATTGCTCGTAATCTTGATACATCAGAGTGGAAAACGTATCGTAATGATGAGCATGGGTTTGAGTTCAGATACCCCGAGGAGATGTTTGAGATTTTTCTTGGAGAGAATGAGTCTGTTTCTGATCTGGACGCTACGAAGAGATTCCTTCTCACGCTCAATTTGTTCTTCAATATAAACAATAACATCGTTAAGACACCGGTATTATCGATCTTTTTTAATGAGCCAGAGAATGATTATGCTGCGGCTATGCGTGCCGATATGAAGTGCGCTGAGGTTCTGGTTGGCGCCAAAAAAGGGCGACTATGTAGCAATAAGACCGCCTTTGATGAGGCGCTAAGAAACTATGAGAGTTTCAGTAGTAAGGGAGTTTGTTCTGATAACAGCATCGATGCCTCCCTTGTTATTGAGTTAGCATCACGAACCATTGGGCAAAAGAAATATACCGATGGGATTTCAATCGATTTGCAGTGTGATCATAAAGAATCTCTCGGGACTATCTATCGATCCGTATACGAATCCTTGCGTTTCTTTTGAACCCCAAGTGGATTTTCTAAAGAATTCTTGCAACGACTGGAAGGGTTCAATGGCAATTCACGAGCTGGCAGCATTTCGTGAGTAAATGGTTCTTTCACAATAGAAGGAGATTCATCATGAACAGAGTTGTTTCTTTGGTTGTGCTTATCGTGGGCGCGATATTTTTTCGTATCGTTATCGCTGATCCGGTGATGCAGGTTCAACTTCCGTTCTATGACGGGAAAGCCTATTACTGTACACAAAACAGCAATGATACGCCTACTCATCAGTTCGATTCGACCAGATATGATCTCGATTTCGACATGAAAGTAGGGGGTATCGTGGTTGCGGCAGCGGATGGTGTTATGCGCTGGGGGAGCAATCCCAATGGCTTCGGAACCTATGCCAAAGTCGATCATGGAAACGGTTACTGGACGATATATGGTCACTTGAGCGGATATATCGCTCATGACGGCGACATAGTTTCCGCTGGTCAGCCGATTGCCTACTCCGGTAACACCGGGAATGTTTACCCCATCCCAACGAGAGAAAAACCGAGTGGTGGGCAACATATCCATTTCGGTGTTCATGACGGTTCCGGGACGGGTACTTCGCGATCAATGGAGGTGTATGCTTTCAATCAAAATTCGAGCAATCTCGGTTGGTTTTCAACGGATGGACAAAGCGACTTTGTCTGCAGAGCTGGGACAACTGGCAACAAGTATGAATCCCGTCCGATTGGGCAAATCTTCAGTGACTACTCCTGTAAATCGCTAACTGGCGGTGGGGTTCTTTGCTGGAGGAATAACCCAACAACCTGTGAAGATGGTCAGGATCATGTTTGGTACCACAAAGATAGTGAAGGTGCGAACGTCAGTGAAAGCGAATCGGATACTTGGCGAAAGTGCTTTGAAGATTCTGGGCAGGTGGCTAATGTTTTTTCGTACCTTGAAGGTGGCCATGGCATCGGTGGTCCCGGTCCTGGGACATGGACGGGCGCAACCGACCCACCAATCCCGAGCCTTCCCGACTTCATCACCTCAAAAGTGACCCTCTCCACCCTGCTTGGTGTGGAGACATACCGTTTCGGATACATGGAAAAGGTCGTTATCGATGCATACGTCAAAAACG
>JAGOOJ010000025.1 GCA_017992575.1 Candidatus Moraniibacteriota bacterium
TCCTTGGTCAAAATCTGAAAGACAAAATTGTACTCCTCCGTGTCGGTCGCTATGTACAACACAAAGGGAATGAGTGGTTTATCCGTAACGTCATGCCACTGCTTCCAGAAAATATCATCCTCGTCACTGCTGGAGCGGTAGTAAAAAAAAGCACTCCCGGCGATGCGGATATCTATCCTGCCTGCCAACGTGCTGTAACTGAACTTCATCTAGAAAACCGTGTCTCACTTCTTACCAATCAACCCTGGGAAAAAATCAAACTCCTCTACCATACCGCTGATATTGTCGTTTCACCCAACATCGTGGTCCCGGGTACCATGGAAGGATTTGGTATTTCCGTGATCGAAGCTGCCTCCTGTAGTCGCCCCGTCATTACTTCGAATCTCCAGGGTTTGAAAGATGCTATTATTAACACAGAGAACGGTATCCTGGTAGAGCCGGGCGATGCTCTCGCGTGGTCTGGTGCCATCACCACACTTTCCAATAATGAAGATGCTCGTCGTAACCTCGGAGCTAAGGCATCAAAGTACACACTTGCTCACTATCATTGGCAGAGTATCTCCAAAAAATACATAGAGATATTCGAAAGTCTTCTGCAATAATAATCACCATGCCTCTTTCTCTCGATACTCCTATTTTTCTTATCACCATCGGTGTCCTCTTCTTTCTACCAGGGCTGTTTTTTCTCCGTTTGTTCCTTCAAAGAAAGACTTCTCTCATGCCACTCGAAAGCTTTGTCCTGACATTTGCCCTTGGATTAGGATTTTTAAATTTCATCATGATCCTTCTCGGAAAGACAGGTATCCTTTTCACGAAAATTTCCCTCGCCAGCAGTATTCTCGGTACTGTTTGCATTCTCACTCTTCTTTCTATTGGAGTACGCAAATGGTTACGGACTACAGAGAATACTGCCGTCCCCACAAAATCACTCTGGTCTTTTTCTCGAAAACAGTCCTGGCTCTTTATTATTCTTATCATCCTGACCATTCTCATCAAAACAGTCTACCTCTCACACGCCATCCTTCCCACCTCTACTGACCTTGGTCACCACATGTACTGGTCCAAACTGATTGCTGTCACAGGCACTCTCCCCTTCTATGCCAAAACAGATATTATTACCGATGAAAATGGCACCTATTCTCTTTCTCAACCACAGCCAATTGCTGACTTTATTATCGGAGAGCATCTCCCATTTTCTGCCATCAATATCCTTTCTGGTATCGATTTCTTCACAGCCTTTCCTATTCTTTTTCTCCTGCTCATCAATCTCATGTCGCTCTTGGCACTCATAGTACTAGCCCGGACCATGGCCACACATATTCGGAGCGCTCTTCTTTCAGAACATATCTTCACCCCGCAGAATATAGCCCTTGCCACCCTCTTTATCTTTGGACCACTCTATAGCCTCGCCTCGCCCCAAGCCAAGTTTGTTTCTGGAGGAGTTGTTGGTAATACCCTGGGTAATTTTTTCATCCCACTCATTCTCCTTTGCTACCTCCGTGCTTTTCGTGAAAAGCGTTCCGACTTTCTCGCTCTTGGATTTTTTCTTACCTTCTCACTCGCTTATATTCATCACCTGAGCACTCTTATACTCCTCTTTACTCTCGGCGCTTCCATCCTTGTCTATCTCGCCTTTCACTGGAACACCCTCAGTACTACCCTACGATCTTGGGGAACGCTCCTCTTTCAACCCAAACCGCTCCTCATAGCAATCCTTGCCTGTTTTTTCTTTTTCCTCATTGCCATGCCAACATACATCGAAACACAGGCAGTCGGCACAGCACTCGGGACACCTACCAAAACCACTCGGACTGGACTCTCCTTTTATCAAATTACATTTTCTTCTGGTGAAGCTCGCGTCGCCCTGGGCCTTGCCGGACTCCTCCTCATCACCTTCCTGCGCACCCGAACTCGCTACGCCAGCGCATTTCTTCTCGGTTGGGGTGGCGTTCTCCTCGTTATGACGATGTTCCCACACTTCCTGTTTATCAATATTCCTTCCAATCGCATCGGCGCCTATCTCTCTTTCCCTCTTGGGATACTCGCTTCATTCGCTCTTATTGGAAGTATGGCTTTCTTTCATCAACACAAAAAACAGTTCTTTATACCTAGTCTTCTCATTTTTTTCTTTTTATTCTCGTCCTTCCTTTTTACCAGCGGGAGCGGATCGTACGATAACAGTCAAGCACTCCTCCTTGAAAGTAAATCACTCCCTGTCCTGCAGACTTTCACTGCTTCACGCTATCTCGCAGAGCAGGTCACTCCCACTGATATCGTTCTCAAAGACCACAACTACATCGTTGGAGATGCCTGGATGAAACTCTTTTTCCTCCGTGACTACGGCTATCCACTCTCGCGTGGATTCTTCAAACGCTACCAAGACAATCCGAATCGTGAACAGTGTACGCTCCTCATGATCTCTGTCCCCAATACCGAACGAGCTCAAAAATGCTACACTGAAACCGATACACAGTACGTCGTCGTCAACCCAAAATTTGATGTCACGCCGTTTGAGAAATCTTCTCACTTCTCCCGCGTCTATACTTCCCCGGATATCCACATTTATTCCCGAATCAAATGAACACTCACTTCTCAGAAAAACAACTCGTCGGTATTTTTTGTATTCTCTTCGCCGTGAGTGCACTCTTTCTGTTTTGGCAAAACAAGCGTGAACTGGACCCAAATTTTGAAAAATCATGGTGGACGCTCTCCTTTGCAGAAGCGAAAAATGAGAACAGTCTCGCCTTTACCATCACCAACCATACTGATAGGAGCGAATTCACTTATGAGACCCGTTATGCAGTGACGCCTGGTACCGTCACTACTTCTCGTAGTACCATCATCGTCGCACCAGGCGAAATGAAAACTATCATCCCTGATTTTGTCAGAAATCCCGACTCTCGTACTACTATCACTGTCACTGCCGGTACTGAAAAACAAGAAATATACCGCTAATGTCAAAATCCCAATACCAAATATCAAATAAAACCCTCAATCCAAATACTCCAAGGTTTTCATTTTTGATTTTTAATAGTTCGGATTTGATTTGTCATTTGTAATTTGAGCTTTGGAATTCAAAATTTTATGTCTCATAAAACCGTTCTTCTCGCCACCCGTCCGCTCGTTCCTCCTTGGGATGAAGCCTCAAAAAACTTCGCCTATTTTCTCGGCAAAGAAGTGCGAGGGCACGAACTGACGCTCCTCACCACCCCAACATTACTACCAGGACTTCCCGAAAGTACTCATCAGGAGAATATTTTTTCTGACAGTCATTTTGACTTTACCGCCAAGAGAAAATTGTTTACTTATCTGCGTCATGCACGCTCCAGTTTTGACATCACTCATTATCTTTTTACTCCAACAAAACAAAATACCCGACTCATCCGGTTTTTCGCCAAACCACAAGGAAAAACCATTCAGACTGTGGCTACTCTCCGTGATGATCTCTATGGAGACCGAGAACTAAAAAAGTTACTCTTTGCCGATCATCTGGTCGTCTATACTGATCGCTCTAAAATGAAACTTGAAGCACTCGGTTTCAATAATGTCACCCGTGTCTATCCGGGTATTGATCTCGAACGCTATAGTCCCCAACCAAAAAACCAATCCATCCTTACTAACCTCGGTCTCAAGCCGGAACACTTCGTAGTCATCTATCCGGGAGAATACGTTCGTCTCGGTGCTACCGATATGCTGGCGGAAACATTCTTCCAGTATTTCCAGGAACACCCCGAAACTACCCTTCGTTTTGTTTTTGCCTGTCGCATCAAGAACGAAGCAGATGAAAAAAAGAAATGGGAGATCCATCGAAAATTTGCTGAAGCCAAACTACTCGACTACATCGCTTTTTCTGACACTATTACTGACATGGCTGGACTCTACAATACCGCAGACGTCGTTATTTTCCCGGTTGGAAACCTCAATGGGAAATTCGATGTCCCTCTCATTATCATTGAAGCCTACGCCTGTGGAAAACCGGTTATTCTCTCTGATCTTCCTCAATTTTCTGAGTTTGCAAACAGTGATATTTGTGTTACTATTCCAACAGATTCTGGTGAAAAACTCATCGAATCTTTGGCTTATTTAAAGGATAATAGTGAAGAACGAGCTCGTCTCGGGGAGAATGCTCGCCGTTTCGTCAAAGACCATTTTGACCTCAAAAATACCGCCAAACAGTACGAGGAAATTTATTCAAATTTATAGGAAACTTGTTTGTTAAAAAGTGTTTTTTCTCCATTAGAATTCCGGCGGTCATCATTTGCGATGAAGTCGTAGCAAGAAAAGTCGTTGAGTAGCGAGCGCAGTCTCGATGAGGCTCGACGATTTTCTCTTCGACGAGTCGGAAATGTTCGACGGAATTATACGGAGTAAAAACATTTTTAAACGGAATAAAGTGTCAACTGACAAGGTTCTACCAAAAAAAATTATGTACGAACAGGATATTACTAAGCTCTCCGATCATAAAAGTGAATTCAAAACTGAGAAGATGACCGTCCCGGTTGTTTTTCATGTTGGAGAAAAACTCATGCCGGGAGAAGACACTATGAAACAATTAGAGAGTGTCGCCAGTAACGGCTGTATTTTTCACCACGTGGCTGCTATGGCCGACGTTCACAGCAAACCTGGTCGAAAAAATGCCACCGGTACGACGGTGACTTCCGAAAATTTCATCCTCCCCCAGGTGAACGACAGTGACCCAGCCTGCGGTATGCGCCTCGTACGGCTCAACCTCGACGACACTACCGTCACTCCCGAACAAATTGATGAGATATTCAAGGAGGCCACCAAAACTGTTCCGACCAAAAAGTTTGTCGGTACCATCCTACCACTGCGGATTATTACCGACATCTGTCGACTCGGTATCCAGCCACTTATTGATTACCTCGACATTAAGACCAAAAATGAAGCCGAAAATAGTATCGACCGAGGTAATTTTTTTAAAGTTGCCCCAACTCGTAAAGGTATCCGAGATATTATTCCACCCCTCTTTTTATTCTTCGCCCAGTTTCGCGCAGGCATCATTGGTGCTGCTGGCAACCATTTTCTTGACCTCATGAAGGTGACCGACATCATCGATCCAGCTGTGGCCGAAAAATTTAACCTCCGCAAAGGACAGTATGTTCTCATGGTTCACTGTGGTTCCGGCATCCTTGGTCAGTATACGATGTATATGTTCACTGCCAAAAAACGAGAGCACTTTTCCACTGCTATTCTCATGAATATCGGCCGTTTCCTCTGGTTCACCCCCTACAAGCAAACGATCGGACGTATTGCTGAAAAAATCCGCGCCTCTGACTTCGGAAAAAAGGAGCCCCTTATTACTTTCGACGGTGCCGGTGAAGACGGCGTACTCTACATGTCTGCCCGTAATGCCTGTTCTAACTTTGCCCATGCCAATCGCGCCACCATCACACACAACTTTGTCCAGACCGCTACCAAGGTCCTGGGACGCTTCGTAGAAGCTGACCTCCTCTACGATATGCCTCATATCCTCGTTTCACAGGAGAAACACTATGACAAGGATGTTTGGGTGCATAGAAACGGCACCAGTCGGGCCTATGGCCCAAGCAAGATGTCTGATCACCCGACATTCAAAGATACCGGCGAACCAGCCTTTATCCCCACCTCCATGAGCACCGAAGCCTACCTTTGTGTCGGCCAGGACGGTAATGATTCTAGTTTCTATTCTTGTAACCATGGCGCCGGAAAAGCCAACAAAACCTCCGAAACTGTTGTCCCAGAAAACAAAGAGGCGCTCCATGAAAAACTCGCTACTCGGGGCGTCAAACTCTACAATGGCCAATCATCCAAAGTGATTGAGCAAGATTCATCCCACTACAAACGTGCTGAAGACGTCATCGAAAGTGTCGTCGAAAACAACATCGTCAAACCCGTCGTCAAACTCCAGCCGATATCTGTGATCATGTACTAGGAGGAGTCAGAATAAGAGATAAACGATAAGTCAAACATC
Organism: Candidatus Moraniibacteriota bacterium; assembly: GCA_017992575.1. Classification (GTDB taxonomy): domain Bacteria; phylum Patescibacteriota; class Minisyncoccia; order Moranbacterales; family UBA1568; genus UBA1568. The sequence continues at coordinate 5,972 of JAGOOJ010000025.1, forward strand.
ATGCCGAGAATTCCTCATGCATTCACTGCTTCGTACGTCATATTCATCAAAGATGGCCTCGTACTCCTTTCTCGCCGATTTCAAACCGGATTTGAAGACGGAAACTATTCGCTTCCTGCCGGACATACCGAACCCGGAGAAACATTTACCCAAGCCCTCATTCGCGAGATAGATGAAGAAATAGGTATAACTTTGAACCCAAAAGATGTTACTGTTACTCATGTCATGCATCGCAAGTTCGGTCGAGAAAATATTGATGTTTTCTACAGCGTCAAAAACTGGACAGGAATCCCCGAGAACAAGGAACCCGAAAAATGTGATGACCTCGCTTGGTTTCCGGTAGACAATCTCCCGAACAATACTATTCCCTATATCCGCCAAGCCATCGAAAACTCCCTCAAGGGTGTTTTCTACAGCGAACACGGCTGGTAAAAAAACTCTATGCAATTCATCACCTTTTCAGGGGTCGACGGATCAGGAAAATCTACTCAACTTTCTCTCCTCAAAAAAAAGCTCGAGGGAGAAGGGAAAAAAGTAGCCTATTTTCATGCTGTAGAATTTTCTTTAGCCTCACGCTTCAAAAAGAAACTGGTAGAAAACCATGATGGGAAGGCAGTCACTCAAGCTTCATGGCTAACCATACTCCTACGTAAACTCTTCCTCTTCATCGATCTTCTCCGCTTCCGTCCATACATCGCATCACTACACAAGCAAGGTTATGATTACCTCCTTTCGGATCGTTACTTTTATGACACCCTCATTAATATTGAATACCTCTCAAAAAAAACTTGTCATATCCCTGTCATTGAAGCGCAGTTTATCATCAAGCCGGATCTCGCCTTTTATTTCGACCTCGCTCCCGAAACCATCATGTCCCGCGACCGTGTCCCGGAACAGGGAATCGACTACCTCCGTGACAAGATGAAACTGTTCAAGACAAAAATCGCTCGATGGGATATGATACTCATTGATGGGAGCAAACCTCAAGAAAGCGTGTTTCAGGATATTCTCAATAAAATAGATACATAGACTCATCTTCGATATTCCTTTTCCTCCCCTTTCGTTCCGGCGAACATTTCCGACTCGTTCTACCGAACAGTGAGCTGTCTTGTACCAGGGTGTCAATCACGCTTCACTGTTACCGGCTCACTCATCGCAAATGTGACCGCCGAAACCCGGAGTTCAGAAAAGAAACATCGAAGACTCATCGCCATCACCAATATCTTATAGACTATGAAAAAATTCTCTCAAGCACTCATCTGGCTCACAGCCTCTGAGATTATTTTCAATATCGCAGCCTACGTCGTACACTCAGTGGCCGGTCGCATGCTTGGACCGGCTGATTACGGTCGCTATGGTCTCGTAGTCACGCTCACCACTATGGTTATTGTCCTCATTGGTAATGGTATCCCCACAACGATGGCAAAATACCTGAGTGAAGTCCTTGAAAAAAACCCCGAGAACATACCCGCTATCAAACGAAAGGCAGCGCTCCTCCAGGTACTGCTCATCGGTGGCATAACCATCGTCTTCTTCCTGTTAGCGCCCGTCATCGCTTGGCTCCTGCGAGACCCCTCACTCACCCGCCTCTTCCGACTCTCAGCGTTTATTATTCCCGCCTTTGCGGCCGCCTCTTTTTACCATCATTACTTCACAGGTCTCCATCTTTTCAAACTGCAGGCCATCGTTAAAATCATCCGGTCTTTTGCTCGAATCGGATTCATTGCTCTGGCTGCTTTCTTTTTTGGTCTTGATGGCGCCGTATCTGGCTATGTCCTAGCCCCTCTCTTTACCTTCGGTGCTGCCCTCCTCATCGATGAGTTTTACATCAAACGGAAACTCCGTATAGGAAAAAATACCGGGCACGATTTCAGTTTCCCTGCCAAAACTATTCTCGCCTATGCCGGGCCACTGACACTGTTTTTGATTTTTTACGAACTCCTTCTCACGATTGATCTCTATTTTGTCAAAGCCATCCTTCAAGATGACCACCTTACTGGTCTCTACAACGCCGCTATCACGGTTGGACGTATCCCCTACTATCTTTTTGCTGCCTTGGCTATGATACTCCTCCCAGCCATTTCCAAAACAACCGCCGAAAGGAATACAGCAGAAACCACTTCGCTCGTCACAAAATCCCTCCGCCTCATGACGCTCCTCTTGTTCCCGATGATCACACTCCTCATCATCTACGCCCTGCCTCTTCTCCACTTTTTTTACGGCACACGCTACGATGGAGCAGAAACAGCCCTCAGTATCTTTGCTCTTGGCGTCGGTTTTCTTACTGTATTCTACGTACTGGCCTTTGCTTTAAACGGTGCTGGTCTCGTCCGCATCCCTATGAGACTCTCCTTTTTCGGATTCCTCATCATGATCGTTCTCAATATACTGCTCATCAAGCCCTTTGGTATCGTCGGTGCCGCTCTTTCTGCGACGCTCTCCGCTACGCTCCTCATGATAGGCATCCTCTTTTTCACTGAGAGACACTTCTCAGTTCCATTCCCTAAAAAGACATTCTTCCTCTCATTGTGTTCCTCGCTCATCATCGTCTTTACGGCAAAATTCCTCCCATCGGGGGCCGTAAGCTTCCTCTTCTCTGGCGCCCTTCTGTTTACCCTTCACTTCGCTCTCCTCAAATTTTTCGGGGAACTCACTAAGGAAGATATCGCACCACTTCAAAAATTCTTTCGGCG
>JAGOOJ010000026.1 GCA_017992575.1 Candidatus Moraniibacteriota bacterium
ACGGGGTTGACATAAACCTGAATCGTAGGGTACTATAGGCACTACGGAAAGCTTTGAGTTTTCCTGTTTTTTCTAGACTGTATTCTTTTGACTAAATTCATCCGCCTACTGGCGGGCTAAACTCTATTCCTGTGGCAACGATTAACCAACTCATCAAACGTCCTCGCACTTCAGCTACTAAAAAGTCGAAGTCTCCAGCGATGACGTATTCCATCAATACCGTCAAGAACCGCAATACGTTCCACGACAGTCCGTTTAAGCGTGGTGTGTGTATCAAAGTTTCGACTACGACTCCAAAGAAGCCAAACTCAGCACTCCGCAAAATTGCCCGTGTTCGTTTGACTAATGGTATGGAAGTCACCGCCTACATTCCTGGTGAAGGACACAATTTACAGGAACACTCCATCGTCATGATTCGTGGTGGTCGTGTGAAGGATTTGCCAGGTGTGCGGTATCACATTGTCCGTGGTATTTTTGATGCCGCTGGTGTGGCCCGTAAGCAGAGCCGAAGCAAGTACGGTGCTAAGAAGGACAAGAAGAAAGATTAGTAGGGGAGCTGTTAGCTTTTAGCTGATAGCTTATAAGAACTCTGAAAACAAGAAATACTCTCTTAACGTAATAACTAAAAGCCATAAGCTAAGTAGCTCTCAAAGATATGCCACGAAGAAAACGACAATTTGCCCGCGAGTGGAAGCCGGATACAATGTATGATAATCCGCTGGTTGGTCATTTCGTTGGAATGATTATGTGGTGTGGAAAAAAGAGCGTCGCGGAAAAAATCGTGTACGATGCTTTTGATATTATCCACGAGCGCACCAAGAAGGGTGGTCTCAATACTTTTGAACAGGCTATCAAGAACGTTTCCCCGCTTCTTCAGCTGAAGAGTCGCCGGGTGGGTGGTGCTAACTATCAGGTGCCGGTGCCGGTATCTGGTGAGCGTCGTCAGGTTTTGGCTATGCGCTGGATTCGCGACACCTGTCGCAACAAAAAGGGCAAGGCTATGGCTGAAAAACTGGCCGATGAATTGCTTGATGCTTCTAACAAGATCGGTTCCGCTATGAAGAAGCGTGACGAAACTCACCGTATGGCCGAAGCCAACAAGGCTTTTGCTCACTTTGCGTAAGTGAAATTTTGAAAACCTTAATTTTGAATTTTGAACCAAATTCGAATTTCAGAATTTATAAAATTCAAACATTCAATCGAAATTCGAACTTCGAAATTTAAAATTATATAAACATATGCGCAAGACCCCCATCGATAAGTATCGCAATATCGGTATCATCGCTCACATTGACGCTGGCAAAACCACGACGACCGAGCGTATTTTGTTTTATACCGGTATCACTCACAAGATTGGTGAAGTGCACGAGGGAACAGCGACCATGGACTGGATGGAGCAGGAGCAGGAACGTGGTATCACTATTACTTCCGCTGCCACGACGTGCTTTTGGAAGGGGTATCATATCAACATCATCGATACGCCGGGTCACGTGGACTTTACCGTCGAGGTAGAGCGATCTCTCCGTGTGCTTGATGGTGGTGTTGTCGTGTTCGATGGCAAGGAGGGCGTGGAGCCACAGTCAGAAACGGTGTGGCGCCAAGCGGAGAAGTACGAAGTACCTCGTATGTGCTTTATTAATAAAATCGACAAAGAGGGGGCTATTTTTGAAGAAGCCCTATCTTCTATTTGGAATCGTTTGACACCACATGCAGTGGCTATCCAGTATCCGATGGGACTGCGTGGTGATTTCTATGGGTTGATCGACCTCATGACCATGAAGGCTTACACCTTTGATGGTGAAATGGGCGAGAAGGTGATTGAAGGAGAAATCCCAGCCGAGTATGCTGACAAGGCCAAAGAATGGCGTGAAAAAATGGTAGAGAAGATTTCTGAAACGGATGATGCTTTGACTGAGAAGTATTTAAACGGAGAAGAAATTTCTGTTCCTGAACTGAAGGCTGCTCTTCGCAAAGCCACTATTGCCGTAAAACTTCATCCGGTCATGACTGGGACAGCTCTTCGTAACAAGGGTGTACAGTTGGTCCTCGACGCGGTTGTAGATTATCTCCCATCACCAGTAGACATTCCTCCAGTGACCGGTACTGATCTGAAGACGGATGCGCCACTTGTTCGTGAAACTCGTGATGATGAAAAGTTTTCTGCTCTAGCATTCAAGATTGCTACTGACCCGTTCGTGGGACAGCTCACTTTTTTCCGTGTCTATTCTGGTACGGTGAAAGCCGGGTCCTATGTGCTCAACTCTACCAAAAATGAGAAGGAGCGTATCGGTCGCATCCTCCGCATGCATGCCAATCATCGTGAAGAGATTGAAGAACTGTCCGCTGGTGATATCGGAGCTCTCGTTGGTATGAAAGTAACGACAACGGGTAACACGCTCTGTGATTTGGAGAGTCCTGTGATTCTCGAATCCATCACATTCCCAGAACCGGTTATTGATATTTCTGTTGAACCAAAGACCAAAGCCGATCAGGAGAAAATGGGTATGGCTTTGAAGAAGCTCCTCGAAGAAGACCCAACTTTCCGGGTGCACACTGATGAAGAAACCGGCCAGACGATTATGTCGGGTATGGGTGAACTGCACCTCGATATCTTGGTTGATCGTATGCGTCGTGAATTCAAAGTAGAAGTGAATGTTGGTCGTCCACAGGTGGCCTATCGTGAAACGATTCGTGGTACCGCCCAGTCTGAAGGGAAGTATATTCGTCAGTCGGGTGGTCGTGGCCAGTACGGGCATTGTTGGATTCGCGTGGAAGCCAATGAAGTTGGGAAGGGCTATGAATTTGGCAACGAAGTGAAGGGTGGTGCTATTCCTCAAGAATTTATCAAGCCAATTGACAAGGGGATTCAGGAAGCGATGTTGACCGGTGTGCTCGCTGGTTACCCAATGGTGGATGTCAAGGCGACCGTGTACGATGGATCGTACCATGATGTCGACTCATCCGAAGCGGCTTTCCGTATCGCTGGTTCCATGGCGTTCAAAGATGCTTGTCGCAAAGCCAAGCCAATGATTCTCGAACCTATCATGAAGGTAGTCGTTATTACTCCAGAAAACTTCATGGGTGATATCGTTGGTGACCTCTCCTCGAAGCGTGGTGTCATCAAAGAGATGAACGCTCGTGGTGAAGGAGCTGCTTCCGTCAAAGAAATTCATGCTGAAGTGCCTCTCTCATCGATGTTTGGTTATGCCACTCAGATGCGTTCCATGTCACAGGGTCGGGCTAGCTACTCGATGGAATTCGGTCACTATGCCGAAGTACCAAGTAATGTGGCAACCGAAATTATCGGCACCCGTACGGCTTCTGGTGATGTGAAGGCCGTAGCCTAGGGAAGAAGAATAGAGAATTGTGAATCAAGAATGTTGAATATTGAAACCACCCTGAAGTAGGGTGGTTTTTTGATGTTTTATGCTTTTGACAGGGATGTTCGGGGGGGGGTACAATAGAAGTATATAATTTACTGAAGTTTTATTATGCCGAATTTTGGAGAGCAACCCGCAGCTGAGACGCCAAAAGCAACTGACGTACCGAAGAAACCAGTAACTTTCCAGGAGGATCTTGATGAAGCTCACCGGGCACTCGGCAAGAGTCTTGCCGACGGCATGGATGCCGATCAGGAAGCCATGAAAAAACAATGGGCTGATATAGACGCTCACTATGGCGCGAGTTCTGCCTCAGCTGCTCCAGAGGGCCTGAAAAACCCATCCGAATCAGTGACAACAGGAGAATCTGCAAGTCTTGAAGTTTCGTACGCGGTTAGCAAGTTTGAAGCTGTCGGCTTGAGCAGAGAGGATGCGATGGCAATCGGAAAACTCATTCAAGAGAAACTGAATGGTGGCGATAATAGTGAGAAATACTTTGGAACCGGAATCGGACCTGGAAATCAAATTCGGGTTTTGGAAGTTGATAAGTCTGAGGGCGAACAGAATCTCATTAGAGTTAGGATTAGTAGCGGAACAAAAGATTTTCCTGATCAGGTTGCTCGTGATGCCATAATGATGAAAAATAATAATGAATGGAGCCTCATGAGTGCCTAGGGAGTAATAGTTCGTAGTAAGCAAAAAGATGGCACAGCTTCTCAGGCGTAATAACTTTCATTGTAATCGTATGAAATTCGGAGAATTCCCCTCGGTCGCTCCAGTGACAGGTGAAAAGGGAAGAAAAGCAACAAATTCGGACAGCCTGCCTATGGTAATGCGGGAACCCTCTCCTTTACCAAGAGATGGGAGTGAGCAGATGAATGTCCAGGATGGCGACTTGGAACGAAAAGGCGTTATCGATGAGGCTGATTTTGAGATTAAAATTCCCAATGTGTTGAAACAGGGCAATGAACAGGGTAGTGAAGCATTGTCTCAGGAGGTTATGTTGAAAAAAGCAGAGGCGTGCCGAGTTTTTCGACAAGCTGTTCACGCACTCCTCGCTCATTTGGGAGTAGTAGATCCTTTTATTGAGGATGTGAAGCTACAAAAAATCCAAAGAGGGTTCAAACAACGATTTGATTCGACCATGGAGCAATTGCGCTCAACTGTGGAGGTGAGTGCGACAGGACCTCTGTCATTGGTTCTTGGGAAGCTTTTTCGGGATTACTGGAATGAACAGGGGGTGTTAGCAACATTCATGGCCAAGCTGAATAAACAAAGAATGGGTGAGCTGGAACATGCTTTTGTTTTGAAAACACTTTCTCAGAAAATGGAGGAAGCTACCACACTACTCGAGCAGGCAAACACGCTTGAGCAGGCGCGTTTTCAGAATGATATGCTCAAGCAGTATTTGAGAGTCATTGTGGAATGGGATAATGAATACCAGAGGTTGTATAGATCGGTGGATATGAACAAGGTTGAGTTGGATGGAATCTACGAGGCCATAGAAAAAACAGGGTATGGGTTGGGCCAGGTTTTGATTGCCGATAAGTATGCAGAGGATGGAGTGAAAGGAAACAAAGAACTAGTAAAAGGACGTGAGTTGGATGTGGATCAGGATGCGAGGAAGAAGAAGATATGTGCTGAGCTATTGGAGGGAGCAAGGCGGATACCAGGTGAACAGAGTAGCCTTATCATTCCAATCTTGATTGAAATTGACGGAACATCTGATATTACTACGTTAGCCAAACTAGCGAACCAATTTAAGAGGGTGATGGCGGAAAATAGTATCACTATTTATAGTCGTTGGGGAGATAAAAATTTAACAAGGAATATTGAAGAAATTGAAGCCCTGATTCGAGACAGGAAGAAAGAAGTATTTTAGAAAAATACCGTATGAGTGAAAAAATGCTTATTCCTGCTCCGCCTGCTCAACAGGATTCAGTTCCTCTGTCTCCTGAAGTGACGGAAAAATGGCGGGATAAGCCGTACTTGAAACTGGAGAGTGAACTGTCAAGAATCCGGGCTGTCGAAGACCTTATTGAAGAACATGGTGAGAGTGGACTACTCGCTGAAAAAATGCACCAGTATTATGATGGGGAACTGGCAAAATCTCCCCATGTCGGGGCATTGTTGGCAGAGTGGGATAGACTGGAGGGACAAATATACGTTGTGCATCGTGAGATAGGTGAGCTGACAAGGTGGATTGAAAAAGCAGAGGAGTCGTCTGATACACGGGCAAAGCTTGAGTTAAGGCTAGAAGCATCGGAGGAAGAGATGGCTGGCTTACGCCAGAGGGTTGATGCTATCAAACAAGATCCTGATGTCGTGTTTCTCCGAAGGATACAAGTAGGGGTTGATGTGCTATACTACCGCGCCAAAGAGCTCAAGGCGTGCCGAGAAAATCCCGCCCAGTATTTGGTTGACGAGAAGTCGGATTTGTCTGGAATGCCCTACGAAGAGGTTATTTTTTCCGATGTCAATGCTACCTATATCGTGAGTCCACAAACGTGGGATGAGTATGTGAAACGGTCTGGACGGGGTATTCACTATGGTGGTGGAATAGTGAGTGTAGTACAAAGAAACCCTGATAGTGAGCAAGAGCAGATGACAGTACGCCACGAGAATAAGCACGCTCTCTTTGCAACATTCTTCGACTTTGAGCAGGCACGGATTTTTGGGAAACAGGATGTACGGGGCATGATAGACAGGGCCGTCGGCATGATTGGAAAGGGTCTCTCAGAAAATTTCATCGAAGAAGAGTTCCGTCGGATACAACAGTTGATTTGGAAATCCTACCTCTCTGGAATCAAAAACGAGATTATGGCCAATTATGATGGGTTGGCGAAGGGAGTGTTTTCATCAGATTTTTCTACCTATATCGACATTTTCTCGTCACTTCAGTGGGGGAGTGGTGGAGATGCTCGGAATGATGTATCGGTTACAAAAATGCTTGCCGGAGAAGACGAGCAGGCCCGGGAAGATTATTACCGGATGCATGAGTTCGTGAATAAGATGCTCGGGGAAGCGCGGGAGCGACTCAAGGAAGAGAGTCGTAAGTTTTATATTGAACTCGCTGACCTCTTTTTTTTCACTGAGAAAGAGGGTCTCTCGGAAGATCTCCATTCCGCCATGCTTCTTTTCGATCCATTGGACTACAAAAAAATTAAGCAGTACATGATATGGAAAGCAGGGAAAGAAAATTACGAGACGTATCAAGGGCTACGGCGTATTGCTCACTCCCCGTTTTTCTCACAGCCACAATTTTCTCATAAATCAAAATTTACCAAACCTGAGGATAAGCTCATCGATGTTGTCCGGAAGAAACAAGTCTTTGATAAAAACCCGATGGTGCAGGCGGCCATACTGGAAGTTTCAGGGGATGCTTTCAGTGTGGAGAATATGGACCGTATTTCCCTCAATGAACTTGCAGAGATGAAGCTGACGGATGAGGAAAAGCAACGGTTTGAAAAAGCCATAAGAGATAATATTTTGGATAGAAGCGATGGTATTCATCCGTCTCTTCTGGAAAGAGATCCGTCGTATGTACTTCAGTATCTCGATAAAATTGAGGGTATGTGTCAAATTGTGGGCATTCCTCTTGATGTTGAACTGATGAGGGGAACGATTTGGGGAGAGTATGTCTCCAATAAAGCCAAGCTATTTATTGACAGAAATAATGCCGATGCCCTGCTTTCAATGGTCCGCTCTATTGGAACTGGTGAAAAGAAGCATCTCCGAGAGGTTTTTTTGGAGATCCGGGACAGTCTCGAAAGACACTACTTTCTCAAGGGAACATGGGGTGAGGTGTTGAAGGAAATCCGCTAGTCAACAACGCTCTTCTCTGAGTAATTTCCTGCGAAGTCCGCTTACTGGCAGCGCGGTTTTTTTTCTTTCCGAATTGATAGAGTGTACAAATTGTATCACGGTCGTGAGTGGATTTGTACAGTAAAAATTATGGGATCAGGAAGTTGGTCAGTGATGGCTGGTTTTTGTATAGGCGCTCTTGACTTTATTTGAAAATACAAGTATGGTCATGGGTAATCTGGAGGGAGAAAAGTGACACCGTGCCACTTGCCTTTCTAGGTTATCGAGGAGCAAAACATGGCAGAAATCGCTACGGCTTACGACCGCTTCGGTGGTCAACCTGTTTCCAGCGCCAAAGTGGTGGAGCAGAGGCCTCCCTTCTGGTGGGTGACCCGGGCATTCGTCGGTGTCGCAATCATCGCTGTCATCATGCTTGGCTGGGTCAACATGCGCCAAGGCTTGATCGATCAGGGCATCGCCCAGGGCAAGCAGTTGGCTCAGGCCGAACTCAGTCAGCTCCGTGCTGACACTAAGCGCCTCCGCGCCGACTTCAACGCCGAGATCGCGAGGAAGAAGGAACTGGCCACCCTTTACGAGCGGGCTGAAGCGGCGCGCAAGCAGGCGGTCGCCGACCACAAGACGCTCGCCGACAAGCTCAAGGCTTACGAGGCCAAAAAGCCAGCATCAGCCAAACACCGGTGATGCTTTCGGCGCCAACGGCGCCCACTCGCCCCGGACAATTCGTCGGGGTCTTTTTTTTGCAGAAAAACTGGAAGTGCCGAAGTCTGAATCGGTGTAGGGTTGACCCCACACCTTTTCGATAAAAAATGGTGACAATTGCGAATATAAGCCGATAGGCGGCTACGCCTGACACCTTCCTTTAGGTGCAGACTTTCCTCGGAAAAGGTGTGGGGTTGACAGTATTTCAATCAGTTGGTATTATGACGAGTGACGCTTTTTCTCGAGCTTTTTTCGTTTTAGTACGGCAAAGTTCGATCGAAAAACAAAGCCGTAAATATATATAATTCGTTTGAATACAAGGTTATGGCAGCAGAGCAATTCAACCGGTCTAAGCCCCATGTAAACGTCGGTACTATTGGCCACGTTGACCACGGCAAA
>JAGOOJ010000027.1 GCA_017992575.1 Candidatus Moraniibacteriota bacterium
ATCCTCCTTTTCTATGCTTCAAATTGTTGACCTCTCCGTTTCCATTGGTGAGAAAAAAATTCTCAAACATGTTTCGGTTGATTTTAAAAAAGGAACAACCTATGCCCTCATGGGACCAAACGGTTCTGGAAAATCAACACTGGCTTCAGCTATCATGGGTCATCCCAGTATCACCTATTCCCGCGGATCAAAAATCCTCTTCGGCCAAAAAAATATCAAAAACCTCTCAACAGACAAACGAGCAACATCAGGAATTTTTCTCTCCTTTCAGTCGCCCCTTGAGATTCCCGGCGTCACTGTTTTTGATCTCCTCCGTATTGCCCTTGAAAAAAAATTTGACCCCGTTACTCTCCACAAGCAGGTCAAAGTCTACGCCAAAGAACTCCATATCAAAGACGAACTCCTCAAACGCTCACTCAATGTCGGATTTTCCGGCGGTGAAAAAAAGAAACTCGAGGCCCTTCAAGCAGTGATGTTGCAACCACAATTTGCACTCTTTGACGAGATTGATACTGGTGTTGATGTTGATGCTCTCAAAACTATTTCCCGGTTTCTCAAAAAATACCTCCCCAAAGAAACGGTACTCGTTTTCATCACACACTCCACCCGACTCCTCAGGTATGTCAATCCCGATGTCGTACTCGTTATCAAAGACGGCACTCTAGTGAAGACAGGTGGTGTCGCCTTGGCCAAAGAAATTGAACAAACTGGCTTCGAATCGCTATGAAAGAAAAGCGTGTAAAAAAATCTAAAAGCAAAGACCTCGGGCTAGATGATTACCAGTATGGCTTTTCTATGCCAAACGTTTCGGTTCATCGAACCAAAACCGGCATCAACCCTGACATCGTTCGAGAAATTTCGAAAGTCAAAAAAGAACAGGCTTGGATGCGTGATTTTCGCTTGCGCTCCTTTGAACTGTTTGAAAAAAAACCGCTCCCTTCTTGGGGCGCCAACCTTATGCCCATAGATTTTGATGCTATCACCTACTACCTCCGTGCCACCGACAAACAGGCTAATTCCTGGGATGATCTCCCCCAGGAAATAAAAGACACGTACGACCGTATCGGTGTCCCAGAAGCAGAAAAGAAATTCTTAGCCGGCGTCTCAGCGCAGTACGAATCGGAAGTAGTGTACGAAAGCGTCAATCGTGAACTCGACAAACTCGGTGTCATTTTCTGTGACATGGACACTGCTGTCAAAAAATATCCCGAACTGGTCAAAGAATATTTCGGCACGCTCATTCCACCACAGGACAACAAATTCGCTGCTCTCAATTCGGCCGTCTGGTCGGGTGGTTCATTTGTCTACATCCCCAAAGGGGTCCATGTCGGATTACCCCTCCAGGCCTACTTCCGGATCAACGCTGAGGCCTTTGGCCAATTTGAACGCACTCTCATCATCGCCGAAGAAGGGAGCTCTGTGCACTATATCGAAGGCTGTACGGCTCCTATCTATACGACATCATCGCTCCATTCAGCCGTCGTCGAAATCTTCGTAAAGAAGAACGCACGTGTCCGCTACACGACCGTCCAAAACTGGTCCAAAAATATCTATAACCTCGTCACCAAGCGTGCCCGAGCTGAAGAAAACGCTCTCATGGAATGGGTAGACTGTAACATTGGTTCTGGGGTAACCATGAAATACCCAGCGGTCTACCTCGCCGGTCGTGGCGCTCGAGGCGAAGTCCTCTCGATTGCCTATGCTGGCAAGGGTCAGCACCAGGATGCCGGTGCCAAGATGGTTCATCTAGCAAGCGATACAACGTCGCGCGTCATTTCCAAATCCATTGCCAAAGATGGAGGGCAGACGTCCTACCGCGGACTGGTCCATATTGCAAACGGCGCCAAAAATGCCAAGGCGTCTGTCATCTGTGATGCACTCCTTCTCGACGATGCCTCCCGTTCTGATACCTACCCCACCATGCGGGTACATGAGGAAAGTGCTACCCTCGAACACGAAGCTACGGTCGAACGAATTGGCGAAGACAAACTTTTTTACCTCACTTCTCGCGGTATCAGCAAAGGCGACGCCGAAGGACTCCTGGTCAACGGCTTCATCGACCCAGTAGTAAAAGAAATACCTCTCGAATACTCAATTGAGCTCAACCGACTGATCAATATGGAAATGAAAGGCAGTATTGGGTAGTTTGTAGCTTTAAGAAATGAAAAGTATGGAATTCCGAGATATCACTAACGATAAAAAAACACTCTACCCCCTGAAAGAGAACGAGCAGGTTGTTTTTTTCATGCTCAATCGTAGCGGTGATATCACTTTTGAACTAACTGGACCACACGCCACAGCTCATGTCTTTGCTTTTTTTGTTGGCAAAGGACAGAAAGAATGTCATCTCAATATTTCACAACAACATCTGGCTCCACACACGACATCCCGTGTCCTTGTCAAAAGCATCCTCGATGATGACAGTCAATTCTCTTATCGTGGCACCCTCCACATCAGAGAAGATGCAACACTCTCTGACGCCTCTCAAGAAAACCGCAATCTCCTTCTTTCCCCACGAGCCAAGGCCTCTTCTGAACCAGCCTTGGAGATCCTTACTAGTAACGTTCGCTGTCATCATGCCGCTACGACCAGTCCACTTAATGCCGAACAACTCTTTACTCTCAAGACTCGTGGTCTTTCCCCAAAACAGGCAGAACAGCTCCTCATTAATGGCTTCCTTCAGTCCTCTATCGATTCCCTGCGTACCCTCATTTCTTCTCAGGAACAGGAAAAAGTGCTAGCCTTGATGGGACGAATCACTGATTAAAAGATTTTCTATGAACGAAACAGACGTCAGACGAGCTTTTCCAATATTCACAAGTCATCCAGATCTTGTATACCTCGACTCGGCTGCAACAGCCCTCAAACCAGCCACTGTCATATCGGCCGAACAAGCATACTACACCCATTTCTCATCCAATATTGCTCGGGGTATCTACCCTATGGCCGAAGAAGCGACCGAGGCCTTCGAAAAAGCACGCACCACCGTGGCCTCATTCATTGGTGCTCGTTCAGAAGAGATCGTTTTCACTGCCGGTACCACCGCATCACTCAATCTCGTAGCTGATTTGTTCACTCCTCACATAACGAAAGAAGATGCCCTGGTGACTACTGCTCTAGAGCACCACTCTAACTTTTTGCCCTGGAAAGAATTAGCTCACCGAACCGGAGCATCTTTTCATATCATTCCCGTCACCAAAAATGGAGAGTTTGATGAAACCACCCTTCCTACTCTCATTACGCAAGAAACCAAAATCGTTGCATTAGGAGCCGTCTCCAATGTGCTCGGTATTATCAATCCGATCAAAGCCATTATTCAAAAAATTCGCAAAATCAACCCAAGCGTTATCGTGGTAGTGGATGCCGCCCAAGCCATCGGTCACATGCCAGTTGATGTCGTCGACTGGGATGCTGACTTTGTTGCTTTCTCCGGACACAAACTTTTCGGACCGACTGGTACCGGCGTGCTCTTCGGCAAACACTCCCTCCTCCAAACACTGCGCCCCGTTTCTTTTGGTGGTGGCATGGTACTCGATGCTTGTGCTCCCGAAACCCTCTACAAAGAATCCCCTGCTTGTTTCGAAGCTGGCACTCCCAATATTGCCGGTATCATCGGCCTCGGAGCTGCTATTGAATATATCAATACTCTCGGCCTCGATACTATCCAAGCTCACGAAAACGCGCTCGCTCTCTACGCCATACGTCGACTCAAAGAAGAGTTCGGTGGATCTCTCCACATTGTTGGCGAAACCGCTCCCGACAAAAAAAGTGGCATCGTCTCCTTTGTTGTTGAAGGTATCCACCCGCACGACACGGCTCAGCTCCTTGGAGAACAAGGCATTTGTGTCCGAGCCGGACTGCAGTGTGCAGCACCCCTTCATGAAAGTCTCAATCTCTCAGCCTCAACCCGCATCAGTCTCTCTGTGTATACTACCGAGTCAGACATTGAAAAACTCATCATCGGATTGAAAACTGTCCAGACCATCCTATGAGCGACCTCTACCAAGAAATCATCCTTGACCACTACCGCAACCCACGTAATCATGGCACCATCGAGCACCCTACGCACCAGGCGAGAGCGCTTAATGCCAGTTGTGGAGACAAGCTCCAAATGGACATCATCGTGAAAAATGATATTATTGAAGCAGTACGCTTTTCTGGAGTCGGTTGTGCTATCTCACAAGCATCAGCCTCACTCCTGACGGAAGCAGTCATAGGGAAATCCGTAGCGAGCGCACTCGCCCTCGAGCCCAAGGACAGTCTCGCACTCCTCGGTGTCACTCTCTCACCGAGTCGCATCAAGTGTGGACTCCTGTCACTCGAGACATTAAAAAAAACACTGCATTCTCAGATTAAATTATAATTCATGGGGAATTTCTTTTCTCCAAGAATTCTCTGAGGCGAATTTGTAGACGAAAGCAGGTCTTTTCATGAAATGAAAAGTTTCGGCTACAACTTCAACCAAAACCTCGCTGGGGTTTTGGTGGCATCAGAGAGTTGCTTGGAGAGAAGAAATGTAAAAAAAATAATCATTGACACCAAGAACTATGTCACAGTGGAAAGACGAAGCCAAAGTCGGTGGACCGATCGCTCTCACCAACGGTTGGACCGTAGAAGTTGATCATAGTATCTGTATCGGAGCTGCTCCTTGTACTGCCATGGCACCCAATACGTTTGCTCTCGATGATGCCGGAAAAGCTGGTATCTTAGCAACCGTCAGTCAGGATGACCAAGAAACTATCTTGAATGCAGCCCGTGCCTGTCCCGTCGGAGCTATCATCATCAAAGATGAAACTGGAAAAGTTGTTTTTCCTGAATAACGGCAGTATCACGTATTCGGTATTGTGTATTACGCAAAACTTTCTCCCTGGCACCCTAGGGAGAAAGTTTTTTAGAAAAGCATATAGACATTCTCTTCTCCTTGATACATAATACAAGATACTTCATACGTTTTTATGCCTCACCAGATAAAGAAAAATCTTCAAACCACCGTAGAGAATCAGCTCAAGAAAGTGCTTGATCCTGAGCTTGGTGTATCTATCGTCGATCTCGGACTGATTTATGGTATCACTGTTTCCAGCGAAGGTGTGTGTACCATCACCATGACGCTCACCACTATTGGTTGTCCCCTCTTTGGACAGATTCAAAAAGAAATTGAGGACAAGGTCATGGAAATTGATGCCATCGAAGACGTGAAAATTGATCTGACATTCGATCCACCCTGGACCGCAGAAAAAATGACAGAGGAGGCTCGTATCCAACTTGGCCTCGATTAAAAAAACATCCGCCATCCGTCAACTGACGGAGGCGGATGTTTTTTTAACGATACGTTTTTATAAGATCAGCCAAAAGCTGTTTGTCCCGCTCTCTTTCATAGAGAGGTTCATCGCCAGTCCGCACCAATGTCTCATAGGTTGGCTTCCCAATCTCCTGATACAAAATTCCAAGTGGCATACGTTCCATATCAAACGCTAGTGCGAGCGCCTTCATTTTATCTGTTTTATCATGCCCTTCGAGGTAGTACGTGTGCTCCTTGAACCACTGATAGGTATTCTGTTTATTAAACACCACACAGGGCTGAAAGACATCCACCAGAGCATAGCCTTTGTGCTGTATGGCAGCTTTAATAATTTCCTTCGATTGCATAATATCACCAGCGAAAACTCTTGCCACGAACGTTGCCCCAAGCGACAGGGCGATCGCCAAAGGATTGAACGGTTCCATTACTACGCCCCCCACCTGAATCGGTGTTTTGAGACCTTTTTCAGACGTCGGTGAAGCCTGACCTTTGGTCAGACCGTAAATCATATTGTTATGAACGATACTGGTAATATCGGGATTACGTCTGATAGTGTGCATAAAATGATTCCCACCTTCACCGTAGGTATCACCATCACCACTTTCCGCAATCACTGTCAATTTTGGATTAACGTTCTTGATAGCAATCGCTGGTGGCAACGCCCGACCATGGAGTCCATTGAAATAATTCACACGCAAATAGTGCGGGGTCTTGGCAGCCTGACCAATACCTGAACAGA
This sequence comes from Candidatus Moraniibacteriota bacterium, assembly GCA_017992575.1. Lineage (GTDB taxonomy): Bacteria > Patescibacteriota > Minisyncoccia > Moranbacterales > UBA1568 > UBA1568. Next base: position 6,039 of record JAGOOJ010000027.1, read on the forward strand.
TGACTACATTCTGCGGTAGAATATCGAGTTCCGCAAGCGCCATTTTGACAATATTGAGAATAGGAAAATTGCCACAGCCAGGGCACCAGGCCATATCTGTTTCCTGTGGCATATCATAGAGTTTCTTATCGATCATATAAACAGCCTTTAGCGATTAGCTTATAGCTTTCAGTTTCGCCACCACCTCCTCAACGGAGAACGGGTCACCATCATACTTCAAAATATTTTCCGAGATTTCTATACCATATTCAAGCTTGAGAAGATTCGCGAACTGGCCAGTAGCGTTGTTTTCCATGACCACGATATTTTTCTCAACCAATAACTTCTTGGCTTTCTTGGGAAGCGGATAGACCTGATGGAAATGAAGCACTGCCATATCGTCACGTTTGGCTTGTTCTAACGCCTCTTCAATCACCCCACGATTGGAACCCCAGGTAACCACGACAGTTGTTGCCTTGGCCATATCACCAATAACCGTTGGGAGTAAAGCTTCTCTACGAATACCTTCTATCTTGCCCAAACGCTTTTCATGCATCGCTACCCGTACCAGAGCACTTTCAGTAATATGAGCCTCTTCATCATGTTCATCACTGTCCACTCCCACCAACCCCTGCCCATAGCCCGGGACGCCCCGCGGAGAGAGCCCATCCTTGGTCAACACATAACGCTTGTACCCAGATTGAGTCACCACGATATGATTCTTGGTCTTTACGTGTTCCAAATTTTCCTCCGGTAAGCTACTCAAGGAATCAAGGAGGTACTGATCAGTCAGAATAAATACCGGTATCTGATAGGTATCAGCAATATGAAACGCCTGTTGTGCCACAAGATAGGTTTCTTCCGGGGTACCGGGAGCAAAGATAGCCCGGGGGAACTCACCGTGTCCCGCATAGAGTACTAAATTAAGGTCAGCCTGTTCCGTTCGAGTGGGAAGCCCGGTTGCTGGACCCGGTCGTTGACCAATATGAACTACGATGGGGGTTTCAATAATACCGGAAAGACTCACTCCTTCAGTCATCAAATCGAACCCACCTCCTGAGGTTGTTACAATAGCCCGCGCTCCGGCATACCAGGCCCCGATTCCCTGATTAATAGCCGCTATCTCGTCCTCAGCTTGATCGACGACGATACCAAATTTCTCCGAGTGAGTAGCTAAAAAAGTAAGCAGTCCCGTCCCGGGCGACATGGGATAAGAAGAAATGTAGTTACACCCTGCCTCTAGTACTCCCAACCCCAAAGCATCATCGCCACTTAAAAGTATTTCCTCTTTCACTCGTTCGTCACGTTTGAGCTCCACTTCGATACCGGCGTCATAGGCGATATGATGTCCGAAATCATATCCCTTCTTGGCTGCCTCAATGTTTTTTTGTACCACCTCTTCACCTTTCCGAGCAAAATGCTCTCGCAAATAGTCTTCGAAGACTCCCAAATCAGCGGAAAGAATTCCCAGGGCTACGCCGACTGCTACAGTACTCGTATAGATTGGGTGTCCCAATTCACTTGCAAACTGAGTAAACGGAATATTGATCACCGAACAATCAGTTTCACTACATGTCTTGTCACGCTCACCCAGAATAATCGTGTCTTTGGTAATACGGTGTTGCAAATGCGGAATAACCGCTTTATCCATCGCAAACAAAAAATCAATACGATTAACAAGAGCTCGTTTAGGCGTATTAGTCACGCGAATTTCGGTCGAATTACTCCCACCACGAATACGCGACATGTACTCTTTAATAGCAAAAACATGGTACCCTTCGCGCTTCAACACTTGCACCAAAAGCGCTTCGACGGTCTGCACTCCCTGGCCGGCAGCCCCACCCAACACAATGGAAATATCTCCTGAAAACCGTTTCATTGAAATTTTTGTATTGCTCTTTTTATCTCCTCTAGTATACCATGGAAGGAATATCAAAATCCAAATTCTAAATCTGGAGCCCATTCGTATCTCTTACAATATTCTGTGTGATTTTCACCAGGCTGTATCCTAATTTAAGTACCCGCTTGGGCTCATACTGTCACAAGAGATCTGCAAACAC
>JAGOOJ010000028.1 GCA_017992575.1 Candidatus Moraniibacteriota bacterium
ATTCTTGAGCGCTGGCTTTTCATCAGAGTAGACGATCTCGCTCCCGCTATCAGTCACCGCTTTTTTGATCTTGCGTCTCACCGTATCGGCATCATCGGTAAGGGCAATATAGTTGTATTCACTCGACGCCGATTTGGACATTTTCTTGCTCGGATCATCGAGTCCCATGATCAGCTGACCCTCCTTGGAAAGTTTGCCTTCCGGAATGACAAATGTTTCACCAAATTTTTTATTGAACCGCTCTGCCAAATCTCGAGCCAGTTCGATATGCTGCATCTGGTCCTTCCCGACCGGCACGACGTGCGTGTCATACAGCAAAATATCAGCAGACATCAGCACGGGGTAGGTAAACAATCCAACACCCGATTCTCCGGCACCACCCTTATGCGCTTTATCTTTGTACTGCGTCATGCGCTCGAGCTCTGCCATGCGAGCAAGAGTGTTCAAAATCCACCCCAGCTCGGTATGAGCAGAGACATGCGACTGGATAAAGAGTGTTGATTTCTCTGGATCAATACCAGAGGCCAAGTAAATCTTGGCGATTTCCAGTGTCTTGCGACGAAGTTCAGCCGGATCCTGTGGCACGGTAATAGCATGCAAATCGACGATACAAAATATCGCTTCATGGTCATTTTGCATCTCCACCCACTGTTTGATAGCCCCCAAATAGTTCCCCAAGTGCAGATTGCCCGATGGTTGGATACCCGAAAATAGTCGTTTTGCCATACCTCAAATTTCAATCATTTTATAGCTCTATTGTACCATAAAAACATGAAATCCAGCTGTAACAGCCGGATTTCATCCATGATTCACTATTCTTGATTCATGATTCTGCCCCGCTTACACTTCAATCACCACGGGCAAGATCATCGGCCGACGTTCGGTCTTGGTAAAGAGGAATTGGCCGAGAACTTCACGAATTTGGTTTTTCACCATATCCCAGTCAATAGAGGTTTCTTTGGACGTCGTGTCCTTCACGACCTGCTGTACTTTACGTTTGGCTTCATTCACCAGGTCGAAATTTTCTTTGACATGAATAAACCCGCGCGACGTCACCTGGATATTTCCTACCACGTTTTTGGTCTTACTATCAATGATGACCGTGATCACTACCATACCTTCGGTAGCAAGCATCTGACGATCACGAAGCACCACGTGTCCGATATCGCCGATTCCCAGTCCGTCGATAAAGACATAGCTAGCATCCGCTTTCTCAGCGATGAGGTGCGGAAAGCCCTGTTCTTTTTCTGGAATCTCCAGCACATGACCGTTGTCCATCACAAACACATTCTTGTCTGGATAGCCCAAACGATAGGCAATCTTGGCTGCTTCTTTGATGAAGTAGTGATTGGCATACACTGGCAAGATATACGTCGCTTTGACCTGGCGGATAATCTCTTCAATCTCCCAAATAGTCCCGTGACCACCGACGTGGATTTCCATGATATCTGAGTGAATCACGTTATCACACTTACGATAGAGGTTGTCTTTGAGACGCTGAATACTCCGTTCATTCCCCGGAATAACTGAGGAAGAAAACACAATCGTGTCATTCTTCTGGAGCTTGATGAAACGATGGTTGTCAGTGACGATGCGTGAGAGCGCGGCATTTTGTTCACCCTGTGCGCCCGTACAGATCACCACAATCTGGTTGTCTGGATACTTGTGAATATCGTTGACCGTAATAAGAGTCTCTTTTTTCACTTTGATGTAGCCGAGTTCTTTGGCTACTTCGATGTTCATCTTCATGCTGTAGCCCTCAAGCGCTACCCGCTTGCCCTGCTGTTCGGCATATTCGATGAGGTAGGCAATACGGCGTACCTGCGAAGCAAAGGTGCCAATGATCACTCGACCCGGAGCCGTTCGAATGAGGTTCTGCAAATTGGTATGGACTTCAGTTTCTGACGGTGGCATCCCCTTCTTGGTCGCCCCGAGACTCTCGAGCATCAGAAATGTTGGCTTCGGAAGACTGTCCAAGTGATTATAGGATACTTCTGTAGGGTCGACCGGTTCATTGCTGATCATCCAGTCACCAAGGTGAATGATAGAACCATTAGGCGTTACCAAAGCGATGCCCATAGCATCCATGATTGAGTGCTCCACTTCAAAGAAACGTACTTCGAACACTCCGAGCTTGATTCGATCATCGAGTGATTTAACCCGCACCATTTTGAGACGGTTAGCAGCCCCCTTTTCCTGGTCTTCTACTTTGTGTTTGATAAGCGCCAGAGTAAAATCACGACCGACAATGGTCGGGTAGTTCAATTGCTTGAGCAAAATCGGGGCAGCTCCAATATGGTCGAGGTGACCATGGGTAAAGAGCACACCACGAATATTTTTTTCTTTGCCTTTCAGGTAGCTAACATTCGGTACGATATAGTCGATACCCGGCATGTCTTCTTCCGGAAACTGCACGCCCATGTCGATAATGACAATATCATTACCATATTCAAAAACAGTCATGTTACGACCAACTTCTTCCTGTCCTCCCAAAGGGATAATACGGAGGGTTTTCTCGGGAATAGTCGGGATAGCTGGTCCCATTTTCTTGGGTTCCAAACGATTCGGTACTGTTTGTTGGAAACGACGATTATTGCGACGAGCGCCACCGCCCGTGCCACTTTTCACTGGACGCTTCTGTTTATTCTGAGCAACCTTCGATACCTGTACCTGTGGCTTACCCCCAGGTACAGACGGTTTAGCAACTACCGGACGGACCGGGTGCTTGGAAACCGCATGATAAGCACGAGGAGCTCCCTTGGGGGCCTGCTCCCGGGCAACAATGCCCTCGAACGCACCGACACTGTTTGGCTTCCCTGCATTCGAAGCCAAAGGTTTCGAATGATACACACCACGCGGAGCCGAGCTCCCGTGACTAGGGACCGGCTTGTTGGGCCGACTTCCCTGAAATGAATTCTGCTGCTGCATACTGCTGTGGTGGATGTTTCTCACGCCCGAATCTGAAAGACTCCAAGGCTCAAGAAAACTCCAACTAAAGATAATTACACGAAAGAGCCTCTCTCTTACACGAAGATGAGACATTTACGTTGTGCCCTAGGGGAGACTCGAACTCCCATGTGATTGCTCACGCTAGCACCTGAAGCTAGTGCGTCTACCAATTCCGCCACCAGGGCCTCTACTGCAATGCCAAAACCCAAATTTCAAATTTCAAATCCATTCGAAAAGAATTTGAAATTTGTCATTTGCTCTTTGGGGTATCCACAGAAATTACACCAGTAATTTCTTCAATTCCTCCACCATAGCAACCGGTGTCGGATCCTGGCCATACTCGAGCGCCAGATAATAAGAAGCGAAATCGCCCAATGCGATACTCGTGAATACTTTACTATACACACTTCCGCCCGCCATGTCAAGTATCTCCACTTCTACCCCTTGTTTGCGCAATAATTCCGCTGTGATCTCAATCCGCTTCAGGTTCTGAGGATGAGCCTGACTGTCTCGAAGCATAAGAACAAAAAACTTGGCTTGAGGGAGGGTCCACCCTACCATTTCATTGTGATTGAGCTCGGGAAAGAAATTCCAAAATGCTGGTGTTTTGGCATTTTCATTAAACTTGATCTTCCAGACCATGGCCACTGATTTGTATTTGGCCGTTGTGTAGATAACCGGTGTTTTCCCGGCAATTCTTTGGGCCAACGCTTTCCCTTGGGCCTCCAAAGCTGGCATACCCTGCTTCAGCAGTTCTGCCTCCTCAAGGATCTGAGCAGTCATATCCGGCACCAATCCTTGATTAACCAAAATCTGCAACATCACCCCAAAAAAGTATCCCGTCCCGACACGTGGCTGAAAATTTTCATACGGAATAGGCAGTTTCACATGAGGAACTCCGTGAGCCTTGGCCATCTCTTCAATCTTGCCACCAGCTGAAAGAGCGATGCATGGGAGATTATTCTTCAGGGCCTCTTCAAAAGAAGCAATCGTCTCCTCAGTATTCCCGGAATAGGAACAAATAAAATTCAGACATTCGTGGAAACTTTCCGGTGGGAGGTCATAGGAACGATTCTGGTAAATAGCGAGGGGCTGGTCATGCGGTCGCTCTGTTTTGAAGAGATCATTGAGATAGATACGGAACAAATTTCCTGGAAGCGCCGACCCTCCCATCCCCGACACCATAATGGATCGAAATTTCCCAGGGATACTGACCCCTTTTGCCAATGAAAAACCCACTGAAAACTGCTCAGGGCTTTCCGAGATCATTCTCCGCAAATTTGATATATCCAATGGATGTGTCATATTTTTATATTAAAAATTAAAAGATTATTTCTTCACTCGTTTCGTTTTAATATACCAGTCCTTTATGGCATTCAATCGGTCAGCAGGACTATTGGCATACTGCACCGAAGCAACAGTGACGCCACTATTCACAACATACAGATAGGTCGGGCTATACAGAAACACTGCCGGATTCTCCCGAGCCAAAATTTCTTGAAACGCCCGATAATTCCCCTGTCGCTTTTCATCGTCAAGTTCTTCCCGTAGAGCCAATAGCTGTGTATCCGCATCTTTATTATCAAAAAGGGCCAGATTCAGTCCTGGATCATGCTTCTGACTCGAATGCCAGAAAGAATAGGGATCAGAACTGATCATCGCTGCCTCACCGAACAACAGCGCTTCATACTCACGCGGGCGCACCGCATTTTGTTGTAAATCAGCAGCACCGAGAACTGTCACGGTGACCCGCACTCCTACAGCCGTCCATGATTCACGCAAAATTTCAGCCGTCTTGGATAGTTCTGGCCAATCTGGTACCAGCAGTGTAAACTCGAGCACGGTACCTTCCTTGGCCCGTATACCATCTTCTCCGCGCTTCCAATTCTTTTCATCAAGCAGGGCATTGGCAGCTCCCTCATCAAAACGCGGGGAAGCAATATCGGAAGCGTATCCTTCCATAAATGGGAGCAGTGCCGTTTCCGCTACTCTTCCTTTTCCGGAAAGTACCTCCCGAATAACCGTTTCTCGATCGGTAGCCAGAGCCAGAGCCTGACGTACCTCGTCATGTGCCAATGCTGCACTCTTCGTCACATTAAAGAACACTCCAAAAATCCGTGGCACGGACATCTCATACACATGCGTACTCTTGCGAGCTTCTAATTCTGGTAGATTTTCCGGTAAAACAGAATTCATCCCGAGCACTTCCTTTCGGCCATAAGCATCAAGCAGTGAACGTTCATCCGGATAGAAACGAAAAGTAACTCTATCGATGTAAGGAGCACCAAGGACATACCTGGAAAAGGATCGGAGTTCGTACGACAACATATTTCCGCTCGAATCTTTGTCAGAATCAGAAAATCGGTACGGACCACATCCGATAGGAGCCAAATTATAGTCGGCCAGGAGGAAGTTCTCTGGAGCAATATCTTGCCAGACGTGCTTTGGGAGAATACCAACCGTCAAATTTTCCAAAAATCCAAAGTAGGCTTTTTTCAAAGACAGTGTCAGTGTATATCGATCAACTGTCTCAGCCTCAACAGACATCCAATTGGCCCGAAGCGGACTCTTGTACGATGGGTTCTGAATCGCTCTGATAGTAAAGAGCACATCATCCGCCGTCAATTCCTCCTCATCGTGCCACAGAATACCTTGCCTCAGAGTAAGGGTGTATATTTTTCCATCATCGGAAATGGTGTACTCATCGAGCAGATGCTTTTCCAACTTTCCCTCTCTGCTGTAGGCAAACAATCCATCGTATACCAGTTTAGAAATACTGGCATCAGCTTCGCTGGTTTGGGAGAGAATCGGATTGATGTAGCGCGGTTGCGAAACTAACCCTTCAGTGTATTCTCCTCCGTACTCAGGTACTGTCTTGGTAGAAGCGATATAGAGCGCTCCCAGCCAAAAAACCAACGCCCCTATAGCCACGACAGCAAAAAACGCCACCAAAATACGGTCACGTGTACCGAGCGCCCGAAACAATACCAACCACTGGCGTCTCCGCAATACTGAAATAACCCGAGTAAAATTGCTAATAAAACGTGTCGTTATCTGTTATCAGGATCGATACAGTGTCACACTGCCAAACGAACATTTACCATGCCAAGGACAAAAAAACCAATGGCCAAAACGATAGTCGCGTATAAAAAAAACTTTTCCAGTCCTCGTTTGGTATAGTAACCCCCAAAGTCACCACCGAAGGCCGACCCGAGACCAGAACCGCGATTCTGCATCAAAATAGTAACGACAAGGGATGCTCCCAGAATCGCCTGAATAATAAGAAGAGAACGCATACAAAAGTAGCAAAAATGAAGAAAAATACCCTTTTTAAGCCTTTTCAGTGTAGCAGAGAAGAGGCCAGTCGTCAACCACGTCGGTCGCGACCGACGGTGGTCAATGCCACTGCGAACAAAATCAGTAGTTCTTGTCAGCAGGGAAAGTGGCTTTTCCATCCTCCAAGAAACTTCTCTCCAAGGACAGACGAGTATCAATATCACTCCGTTTTCTCTGATAAACAGAGAGGAGTAGTCCAAACGAAAGAAACACCGAGAGAAGAGAGCTTCCCCCATAACTGAGTAGCGGGGCCGGTAACCCTGTAACGGGGAGCAACCCAGTATTCATACCGATGTTGATCATGACCTGAAAAAAAATCATAATCATCACCCCCAAAGAAAGAAGGTATCCGAAATTATCCTGCGCCAACATGCCAATGCGACGAATGCGATAGAGCAACACCCCATACAGACCGATAACAAACAATGCTCCTCCAAGACCGAGCTCTTCTGCTACTACCGCAAAAATGAAATCTGTGTGCTTTTCTGGAAGAAACGAGAGCTGTGACTGTGAACCGTACCCCAACCCCTTGCCTGATACCCCACCAGAACCGACTGCCACCATCGCCTGGAGGACATTGTATCCAGAACCCTGAGGATCATTTTCTGGATGAAGAAAAGTATCAATACGAGCCTTCTGGTAATCTGCCAAAACAAACCAGCTCCCCGAAACCAAGGCTATTCCAATAACAGACAGCACCACCAAATGCCGAATCCGCAATCCAGAAGCCAAAATCATCCCTGTCCAAATGACAGCTAAAACAAGTGAGGACCCGAGATCTGGCTGGCGAAGCACGAGGAGAATGAGTACCGCGGTCAGAACAAGCGAGGCAATGACTCGGGCCCATTCTCCGAGTTCAGACTTCTTCTTAGAGATAAAACTCGCCAAAAAAATAATGAGTGTTACTTTGGCTACTTCCACCGGCTGTACCTGAAATATTCCAAACGAAAGCCACCCTGCCGTACCGTTGACCGTCGTACCAAAGAGGAGCACCAGGAACAACGCCAGAATTGTCCCAAAATACAAAGTGGTACTGTATTTCTGAACGTAACGATAATCAAACGTTGCCACAAAAAACATGACTACCAGTCCCAACAAAGCAAAAATAAGTTGCTTCAAAAAGTAGTTCACTCCTCCAGAGGCAGAGAGACTGTAGAGCACCAAAAGCCCGACTGAAAGCAAAAATACTA
>JAGOOJ010000029.1 GCA_017992575.1 Candidatus Moraniibacteriota bacterium
TACTCAGTATACTTAACACCTTTTTCATTAAAAAATTCCTTAGCCAGATGACAGAAGTGGCAAGTTGGAGTCGAATAGATGGTTACATTATGCATATTTTTTAAATTAAAATTATAAATATTTTAAAACTGTACTTTCACTGGTTCACGAGCCGCTTCGTTGCCATCAAGGTCAAAAAATTCCATTTTGGAAAAATTGAAAATTTTGGCCACCACATTGCCAGGGAAAGTCTCGACAGAAATATTTAGATCTCGCACATTGGTATTGTAGAAGCGTCTCGATGCCTGGATCTTGTTTTCCGTATCAGCAAGTTCTCGCTGAAGTTCCAAAAAATTGGTGTTGGCTTTTAAGTCGGGATAACTTTCTGAAAGAGCAAAAATAGATTTGAGAGTGCTTGAGAGCATGTTTTCTGCTTCAGCGTGTTCGCCAGTGGTTCTCGCCTGCATGGCCACGTTGCGAGCTTGGACCACCTTTTCCAAAGTACCACTCTCGTGCTCCGCATAACCTTTGACGGTAGTCACCAGATTTGGGACCAAGTCATAACGCCGCTTCATTTGTACTTCTATATCGCTCCACGCTTCTTTGGTCCTGGTCATCAACTTCACAAAGCGATTGTAGGCAAAAACAAACCACAAAACAGCAATGACGACGACTATCAGGATGATTGTAGAAAAGTCCATATTTTTAAATTATGTTTAATGTTAAGTACATTATATCACAATTTTGCATAAAAAAATCCGCGGTGTGCCTGTACAAGCACACACCGCGGATGATGGAAGAAAGGACCGGTCAGACCCTTTTCTTGATCCAGCCAAGGCCGACAAGGAAGGCGCCGACAGTCATGAGCGCGAGCGTCGACGGCTCGGGAACTGATTCTGCCATGACTGAGGCTTGGAGCCCCATTGGAGTTCCACCGACATCCTGGCTCGTAGTGAAGCGTAGGATAACATCCCCACCGAGACCACCGTTCACGGCAACCATCCCACTGTCCCAAACCATAGTAGCCGGACAGGATGGGACAAGCGAGCTACAGTTGACTCCCTGTGGAGCACCGCTACTATTGACCAGTGTTGAGAAGGCGCCACCATCAACACTCTTCTCGATGAGGCTCCCATCGTCAGCGAGTGCTCGAGCATGAAAGCTGACAACATCTAACAAAGTAAGCGTGTAGATTGTCAGAACACCCAATGCTGGACCCCCGCCCTGGAAACCCGAGTCAACTTTGTTGACCCATATCGCTCCGGCACTTGTCGTACCGTTGGGTGCCCACGGGGGTGCCGAGATGTTGCTGATGCCAACCTGAACATCTCCTCCCCAGGCAGAGTCGCCATCCCCTGTCTCATACAGCGTCGCCGCCGACAAAGGCGACAAGGCCATCAAAACCAGAACCAACGCCGCAAAAAAAGCGGATTTCTTCATGTGAACAAACTCCAATCGTGATGTAACCGCCCTCCGAGAGAAGAACAGTCCGGAAGCTTTATAGCACAAGCTGTTTAAAAATGCAAGGGGTTTACGGATTTGGCTGTTTTTGCTTTCTGAGTACCAAAAACCAAAAGATATAGATCAGAGCAAGAGATCCGTAGTTTATAAGCATGAAAATCGGGTGGCCCCAAGAGATACCATGAGAAAATTGGTAACCAGAGAGCGGAAAAAGAAATGGCGTCTCATAAAAACCGCGGTGAGTGGGAATGTCGATCAAAATATGTAACAACCAACCCCACATCGGCCAGTAAAAAGCTGATTTGTGCATTAACCTCCGCACTAAATAAACCAACAAAATAGCCGCGCCAAAGAAAACGATACTATGCGTATAGTTGTAAGACTCGCTCGCATAACGCACCACCCAAACATTTTTCCCGATCAGATCAAAAAATTCGGTCCTACTCACAAAAGAATAGATAAACACCGGAGCAAATGAAAATAGATCCGGCAAAACTCCAAAAAGCACCGCGACAAAACGGTTCCATTTTTCAAGCCGATATTTTTTGTAAAAGACTACATTAGTCCAAAGAGTGTGTGCAAAAACATCCATCCTGTTAGTGAAAAAATGGCATTGCTTTTTGAAAAGCCCCCATTTTATTTATTAAATTTATAATCATATGAATATTCTACATAATATCTCAATCCGATTGAAAAAGCTTTTCTATGCCATTTTCTACTACAGGATCCATACATAAAGTATAAATTGAAAAGCAAAAATTTTAAAGCAAAAGCGGCTCTACACCCGAAAGTGAGAGCCGCCACAAAAATACTAATGCCTCCTGCAATACACGGAAACCGGATCATTGTTGGTTGCCCAGTGCCAACGCAGTTGCATCTCGTCAAGTTGGGGATAGAGTGGAGCTGGAAATTTCTTGAAGCGGGCACCCACTATCCTTCGATTCTTGAGAGTGCGCCTCTCCGCATTAACTGACTCGCGAAGTAGTGTGGATGGGCACAGATACAACCCTTTTGGAATATTGCGAGCGTGCGGTTCCAACTGCACGCGCCACAGCAACCCAACTGAATTGCCATTAGTAGGGCGCTCTTCTTGAGAGTGCGATACCCACCAATCTATGCCAGACTCCCACTGTTTCGGATGGAGATTGCAGTTGTGCGAAAGCACTATCACATCAACATCCTTATGTTCCAGCAGTTTCTCTTCGTCTGACACACCTGACCAAAGCTCTTTGGCCAATCCACCAATCAGCATACCGACCACTCCAATCTCCTTCAGTAAACTGTCGGCAAAATGCATGCCTTCCACGCCACACACCGCTTGAGGAGGTGTTGGTGCGCGCAGAATCTGTAGCTGGAGTTTCCTTTGTTGCTGACGTATCTCTGGCCTCAAAGACAGAGACATCCTAGAACCCATCATCATTTTGCTCCCCTTTCTACTTCCAAAGTTTCTGAATTGATAATCACGGCCTGGAGTCCATTTTCATGTTCTCCACCAGGATTAACGCATAGCGTTTCTCCAAGTTTAGCCGTGTATTTCCCTGTAAGCCGCGGTGCTTCGTGAATATGGCCAAAAAGAGCTAGGGGCGGCTGGAATTGCTCCAGGAATTCTAACACCCCTTGGCTTCCAGCATGGCCACCGACAATTTGGTCGACATAACCGAATGGTGGATTGTGGATCACCCAAATCGCCTTCCTGTGTCGCAGATTGAAGGCAACGGATCTTAGACCGGTAAGTATCTGGTCTGGACTTTTCACCCATGCGCGATACTCGACCTTGGGAGGCAGAGTTTCAACAAAGCTGTAACCGACAATGTTTAAGTCATCGGTCAGCATACTAACTCTGTCGTCACGCATGTGACAGAGTAAACCCTCCTGTTCTGCCTCATCCAACAACGAGAGATTTTCTATAATGTCGTCGTTGCCAAGCATTGCATAAACAGGCCGGCCCGGATGCGAGACGTTCCATTCTCGGACCCGAGGAAAGAAATATTCCCGAAGAAATTTTGCCTGCTCAACTCCAACAAATTCAGGTTTTTCCACATCGCGTTTCAACTGTGCAACGGTGGAATATCCCGATAGAGCAGCTATCCACGACTCTTCGATAATACCTCTGTAATTACTTGCTCGAAAAATCCTGTCCCGCTCTCTGTGGAAAAATTGCCGCAAATGTTCTGCGATGTGGTCCTTTTTGTTTTTGAGAAACTCATCAACACCTCCAAAGATATCACGAATCTTACTACCCGAGAGTTCAAACAGGATGCACTCCAAGAGATACCGTGATGGAGCCACATCAGAAAAATCTTCACCCTCATAACCAAACAATTTTTTACACTTGGCCACAAAGGCTACTTTCTTTTCCGGGTCCAAAACATTTTCGAATTCCGTCAGCCAATCCACCACACAGTATTTGACCATCTCAACCTCCTCGTCGGAGAGTTTAAGATGTTTGCGACTATGTGATAATTTGGCTCCTTGGAAAAAAGCGTAGAGCTTGTCGAGAAGGACTTGCTCCATGAGCATTGATTCAATCTCGAAGTACTGGCTCCCTACCTCGTAGAGTATCGAGCCCTTTCGGACTAAATACTTGGCAAGAGTATCAGAACCTATTCTCTCATTAAGCTCTTTGATTTCTCGCAAGCTATTCGTGAAAGAATGCGTCTCTGACTTATCTTCGATCATGTGGGTTGGCATAACTTCACCACCCAATAGAGAGATCTCCTCCTCATTCTCGGTATTTTCTTTGGAAGGATCGGGGTACCGGGCAAGCTTAATGGCAACTGACTTTGGAGTCAGGTCGCCACCAAAAACAATCGCTCCCACTTGTTCAGAATGAGCAAGTTGGAAAGCCTGGTCGATAGCATCCCGATTTCCGTGCAAATCAGTAGCATAGAGAAACCGCATTTCCGTCTCCTATCATATGTTAAATATCAATAATTCTATTTTAACAATATCATTGATTATATAAAAAGTCAAACAAAACGTAATGAATTTTAGTAATCCATGCCGCTCATGTCGGGAGCAGTTGGTTTTTTGGGTTCTGGGGTCTCCGCGATCGCCGCTTCGGTAGTGAGCAAGATGGCGGCGGCTGAGGCAGCGTTTTGCAGAGCAGTGCGAGTCACCTTGACTGGATCGATGATCCCGTCTTTGATCAAATCATCAGAAAACTTCTCAGTCACCGCATTAAAACCAGCATTTTCTTTATCAGAATTCATGATCTTCTCCACTGCTACCGAACCATCGGCATTGCCAGTATTGAGTACGATCTGGCGAAGTGGCGCCTCAAGAGAACGAAGAATGATTTCATAACCAAGAGCGATCTCTGGAGTCGCAAACTCGGTTGCTTTCATACCCCGCATTTTTTTGATTACTCTTATAAAGGCACTGCCACCTCCAGCGACGATACCTTCAGCAATCGCCGCTTTGGTAGCCGCTACTGCATCTTCGATTTTTAGTTTCAAATATTTCATTTCAGTCTCAGTAGCAGCTCCTACTCTGATGACCGCCACCCCTCCGGAGAGTTTGGCAATCCTTTCATCTATTTTTTCTTTATCGTATTTTGAATCGATAGTTTCTTTTTGTTTTTTCAGAGCTTTTACTCTATTTTCGATTGCTGTCTTACCGCCTTTGCCACCCACTATCACGGTACTATCTTTTCTAGAAAGCACTTTGGAAGCTCGGCCGAGCATTTCAATAGTCGCATTTTCAAGTTTGATGCCCAAATCTTCAGAAATTACCTTACCTCCCACCGTCACTGCAATGTCTTCAAGCATTTCTTTCTTTCTATCACCATAGCCAGGCGCCTTGACTGCAAGTACTGAGAAACCACCACGAAGTTTGTTGACTATAAAAGTAGAGAGAGCTTCTCCATCTACATCATCGGCAATGATGACCAATTCTTTTTTGCCGCTTTGAGCCAAAGATTCAAGTAAAGGCAAAATTTCTTTGATGCTAGAAATTTTCTTGTCAGTCAAAAGTATTGGCGCATCTTTGTATTCTGCTTCCATCCTTTCTGTATTGGTAACTAGATAAGGAGAAATATAACCCTTATCAAACTCCAAACCTTCGACTACTTCCGAATCAACGCCGAAAGTTTGAGACTCTTCGACTGTCACCACTCCATCTTTGCCCACTTTTTCGATAGTGTCGGCAATGATCGCGCCGATCTCTTCAGACTCAGCAGAAATAGTAGCCACCTGTCGAATCTCGTCTTTATTTTTGATTGGTTTAGCGATAGAACTCAAAACCGAAACCGCCTTCGCCGCCGCCTCTTCGATGCCAGAACGCAGACTCATTGCGTTGACTCCCATAGTGGCATGCTTCATCCCCTCACTGATAATAGCTTGAGTCAACACCACTGAAGTAGTGGTACCGTCGCCAGCCACATCATTGGTTTTATTGGCCACTTCTTTGATGATTTCGGCTCCCATGTTTTCAAACTTATCTTGAAGCACAATTTCTTTGGCAATAGAAACTCCGTCATTGGTAATAGTCGGCGCTCCGTAGCTTTTATCCAAAACCACATTTCTACCTCGAGGACCGATTGTCACCTTGACCACGTTGGCTACTGCGTCTACTCCTCGCTTCAGCGCTTTTCTTGCATCTTCATTAAATAGTATTGTTTTTGCCATATGATTTAGGTTTAATTATTTATTACTGCCAAAATATTTTCTTCTCTCAAAATATAATATTCTTCGCCATCTAGTTTGACTTCATCATAGCCATAGCGAGAAAAGACTACCTTGTCCCCCACTTTGATAGACATAGGAGACCTTTTGCCATTTTCCCATTTACCTTCACCAACAGCGATGACAATACCCTGCTCTGGCTTTTCTTTACTGACAGTGTCAGGGATGATTATTCCAGAACTAGTAGTATTCAACTCATCCACCGAGAGAGGTTTAAGCAAAATTCGATCATTTAAAGGAGTGATTTTTTCTTTAGATCTAGCAACTGGTTTTTTACCACTATTAGCAGATTTTTTTGGTTTTGAGACTTTGGTTTTCTTTTTCATGCGATTTTGCGAAATCGTGTCGCGCGCTACGTCGATTAAAGCGCGACCTCTTTCTGAAATTTAAGGTTAGTAATGCGCCGGTATTATATTATATTTTTGATTTATTGCAATTGGGTTTGACTGTTTAAATTTAGATAAAAAGAACGGCCGGTCCCCAAGAAGGAGACCGGCCTGTACCGAACGAAAGAACTATACCACCACCTGCCGCCGGCGCCGAAGCAGTCCAGCCCCAACTAGGGCCATACCGACCAAGGCATATGTTTCCGGCTCGGGAACGACTTCTACGTTACCCGACCACGCATACACTTCGGTCGGGCTACAACCACTCGGACATTGAGCGGTTATTGTCCCCACAATGGGGGTGTCGTCGAAACCAACTGCTTTCGCGACACCATTGAAACCCAGCCCCCGAATCTCTACACCGTTCGGCAGAGTGACGGTAGACCACAGGTTGGCACCCGAAAAGCTCGTCACATCGACTGTAAACCCGCCGAAAGTGAGAAAAGCAGCGAGAGGACCCAGGCCAGCAATATTCGTCGCCGTACCTGTTGAACCAATCACCGCCCCCAAATCACCCGAACCCGGCGTGATGACCGTAAAACTCGGAATACCGATGAAAGTGGCCGAGTCCAAATCGGGCATCTGGACGTTAGCGACAGGCGAACCGAAGTTCACGCCACCCGTGATGTAAGCCGCCGGTGCCACCGGGGCGAAAAGAGCGATCGTCAAAGCGATCGCGAAAAGTGTTTTAAGCACTTTGCATCCTCCAAGGAACAAGATTAGTACCGGAATGTCTTGAGTTAACCTTTGAATTAGGACAGTTAGAATTAATGTATTAGCAAAAATTAATTTTGATTGTCATGAAAAAGAAAAAGTTTTCGCATCTTTCCGAAAAAGAAAGATTCGTGATTGAGAAGTT
>JAGOOJ010000030.1 GCA_017992575.1 Candidatus Moraniibacteriota bacterium
CCATTCCGACCTACAATATTGGCAAAGATTTTGATTGGGAGAGTGAGAAAAATCTACCACTCTTTGAAATGACAGCCAAGTATGGGACGCCGTATTTTCAGAACTTTATCAATTCAGAACTCAATCCAAGTGACGTCCGATCGATGTGTTGTCGTTTGCAACTCGATATGCGAGAACTGCGCAAGCGAGGTGGCGGACTCTTTGGGTCGGCTGAAATGACGGGGTCAATTGGAGTAGTGACATTGAACGCCGCTCGTATCGGGTATTTGTCCAAGGGCGACAAAGAAAAGTTTTTTACCCAGATTGACTACCTCATGGATTTGGCCAAGACATCACTTGAGATCAAGCGCAAAGAAATTCAGAAATGGATTGATGCGGGGCTCTTTCCCTACACCAAGCGCTATCTGGGCTATTTGAAGAATCATTTTTCGACTATCGGTATCAATGGGCTGAACGAGGCGATTCGAAACTTCACCAATGATAAGGAGGATATCACGACCAAGTGGGGACATGCTTTTGCCGAAGAAGTGCTCATTCATATGCAGGAAAAGATCAAGTCGTTTCAGGAAGAGACCAAAAATTTCTACAATCTTGAAGCGACGCCAGCTGAAGGGACAACGAATCGCTTTGCCAAGGAAGACAAAAAACGTTTCCCGGATATTCTGCAAGCTGGTACGCCGGATGCACCGTACTATACCAATTCGTCACAGGTACCAGTGGGCTATACAGATGATGTCTTTGAGGTGCTTGATCTTCAGGATAACCTCCAGACCAAATACACCGGAGGTACAGTGCTCCACTGCTATATGAATGAACGTATCTCGACTCCGGAGGCCTGTCGCAATCTGGTTCAAAAAATTCTTTCCCATTATCGCCTCCCGTACATCACTATTACCCCGACGTTCTCTATCTGTCCAAAACATGGCTATCTCTCAGGCGAACACGATTTTTGCCCGAAATGTGACACGGAACTTGGGATTACAGGGGAACGTTTTGACGAGGCCTATCGCAAGACGTACACTGAAGTTGTTGCTACAAAAAAGAAACAAAAATAATAATCCATCCATAGAACGCAAAGTTATGAGCACAGGAAACAATGATGAGAAGCGCACCCGTTGTGAAGTCTGGACGAGAGTGATGGGCTATCATCGCCCTGTATCGCACTTCAATGTTGGAAAAAAAGCAGAACACTATTCACGCAAGCATTTCGAAGAGTGTGTGGCTGACAATGTGTCTTTTGAAGCGCGCTATGGTGAATCCGTGACTGCCTCATAGTATGAAGCTGTCAGCGATTCAACGCTTTACCATGCTCGACTATCCAGACAAGGTAGCCTGTATCGCCTTTACTCCCGGGTGCAATATGCGCTGTGGCTTTTGTCATAACCCCGAGTTTGTTTTGCCAGAAAAAATAGCTGAGCTCCAGGATAACTTTATTGCCCAGGAAACCTTTTTTAATTTTCTCGACAAGCGTCGGGGGTTACTCGAAGGAGTAGTGGTATCTGGTGGCGAACCGACTGTTTGGGCTGACTTGCCAGAGTTTTTCCGAGAGATCAAGAAGCGAGGATTTTTGGCCAAGCTTGATACTAACGGTCACCATCCAGAGATGCTCGAAAGACTGCTTCGTGAAAAACTGGTTGACTATGTGGCCATGGACGTGAAGACGTCACTTGCCGAGTACCCGACACTTGTTGGTGGAGGCGTGAAGCCGGAACATATCAGCAAGAGTATCAATATTCTGAAATCATCGAACATTCCGTATGAGTTTCGTACAACACTTATCAAAGAAGTGCACTCGCCGGAGGTCTTAGAAGAAATGAAAACATTACTTGCTGGAGCAGAACGGTATTACCTTCAAACCTTTCGTCCGGGGCATACACTGCATCCACGCTTTGCCACTTATCATCCTTTTTCAGTTGAGGAGATGGGAGACCTTGTGAAACAGTTTTCTGTTGTTGCTGATGATGTAGCAGTGAGAGGATAGAATGAATGAAATGGGTTTTACCGAAGAACAACTCTCTTGTGCCACAAAAATCCCAGCGAGATTTTTATTGAAGTTGTAGCCGAAACTTTTTGCTTTCGCAAAAAGACCTGCTTTCGTCTACAAATTCGCCCAAGAGAATTTTCTTCGGTGAAACCTTATAAACAAAAAGCCTTGATTTCAGCGCCATTTTTTGTTAGGATGGTTTTACAAGCGATGAAGGGAGTATCGTCCCGGAGCCTCGGAAAGAACCCTCACAAGAGCCAGTAGAATCCGACGGGTAAGCCCGTAACAGCCGTCAATGAGATCCGCCAGCTGGCGGATGAACTGAGGTGGTACCACGTTTTGAATGTTTCAAACGTCCTTAGCACGATTTTTGTGTTAAGGATTTTATTATTACCAAACGGAGTGAGTGAAGCGAAAACACGTTTTCGTTTCCGAGCGAGTATCGGTAAATAAACAATATTTTTTATGGCTATGTTTAAGAAAGTCGAATCACAAGTGAGTTTTCCGAAGATGGAGGAAGAAATCCTCAAGTTTTGGGATGAACAGAAAATTTTTGAGAAATCAATTTCTCAAAGGCCGGCTGATAAGCTCTATAGTTTCTATGATGGTCCACCGTTTGCCAATGGGACCCCACATCATGGACATCTCCTCGCCTCTACTTCAAAGGACGTAGTTCCGCGGTACTGGACCATGAAAGGGTATCGCGTTCCCAGGCGTTGGGGATGGGATACGCACGGATTACCGGTAGAAAGTAAAGTTGAAAAACGTCTCGGGTACAAGAATAAAAGAGAGATTGAGGGCGATATTGAACACTTCAATGCCGAATGTCGAGCCTCCGTTTTTGAAACAGTAGACTCCTTTCGTTCGATTGTGCGTCGTGTCGGGCGCTTTGTCGATTTCGAAAATTCCTACAAAACTCTGGACAATACTTATATGGAGTCAGTGTGGTGGGCGTTTAAGACGCTCCATGACAAGGGGCTTGTCTATGAAGACAAGCGTATCTCACTCTTTTGCCCGCATTGTTCTACGTCACTTTCCAACTTCGAAATCGCCATGGATAACGCGTACCGAGACGATACTGATCCTTCGGTTTATGTTAAGTTTCGCGTCCTGGAGAAAGACTTTTTTTTTCTAGCCTGGACTACAACGCCGTGGACACTGCCGGCCAACGTTTCTATTGCAGTCAATCCAGAGCTTGTTTATGCAGTGGTAAAGATAGGGGACGAGCGTCTGGTAGTGGCACAGGATGCGGTGGTACGACTTTTCGGAGAAGAAATTGAAATTGAAACGACATTTCCTGGAAAGGAACTGGTCGATATGCAGTATGAACCGCTTTTTCCTCATGATATCGAGAATGGTTACCGTGTTGTTGCAGCAGAGTTCGTAACTAGTACGGACGGTACGGGTATCGCCCATGAGGCTCCTGCCTATGGAGAAGAAGATTTCGAGTTGCGCAAAAAAGAAAAACTTCCATTGATTGAAAATGTCGATGATGAAGGTCGCTACACTGATGGGCAGTGGCTAGGGGAAAAAGTGTGGCAATCCAATGAGCTGGTGATCGCACATTTACAGGATGATGGAAAAGTTTGGAAAGTGGAAAACGTGACACATAGCTACCCCCATTGTTATCGTTGTGACACCAAGCTTATCTACAAGGCTCAGGATGCCTGGTTTATAAATATTGAAAAGCTTCGGCCAGCTCTCCTTGCGGAAAACGAGTCCATTCATTGGCAACCGGAGCATCTCAAACAGGGTCGGTTTGGTAAGGGACTGGAGACTGCTCCTGATTGGAATATCTCACGTTCTCGTTACTGGGGGACGGCTATGCCTATTTGGAAATGTGCCACTTGTAAAGCCATACGGGTAGTGGGCTCGTTCGTTGAACTTAAGGAACTCTCCGGGAAAATGCTGGAAGACTATCATCGGCCGTATATCGACCAGGTGACATTTCCTTGCGTTTGTCACAAAGGCACTATGACCCGGATCAAAGACGTTTTTGATTGTTGGGTGGAATCGGGCTCGATGCCGTTTGCATCTATGCACTATCCGTTTGAAAATAAGGAAGCTTTCGAGGCGGCCTATCCCGCACAGTTCATCTCTGAATACATCGCTCAGACGCGTGGCTGGTTTTACACTTTACATGTGATGTCGGTAGCGCTTTTCAATAAACCAAGTTTTGCGCATGCCGTGACAACTGGCGTGCTTGCCGGAAATGACGGGCGAAAGATGTCGAAGTCCTATGGCAACTATACCGATCCACAGACGCTACTCGATCGTTACGGAGCTGACGCTTTCCGGCTTTACCTCATGCAGTCACCACTCATGGAGGGAGAAAACCTCTCCTTTAATGATAAAGAACTCGCAGATATCGTGAAAGGACCGTTTCGTATGTTATGGAATTCCTACTCCTTTTTTCTCATGTATGCGAGTATCGACAAGTGGGAGCCAACAGGCAAACACGTTTCCCCAAAAAAAATTTTGGATCGCTGGATTCTTTCAGAGCTTCATACCCTCATTGTCAAAGTTGATGAGTCAATGGAGCGCTATGAAATCGCTCAGGCAGCAAGAATATTAGCTCCTTTTATAGATCATCTTTCGAATTGGTACATTCGTCGTGGACGCAAGCGTTTCTGGAAGTCCGAGGATGATAGCGACAAAGAACAGGCCTACCAAACGCTCTATACCGTGCTCGAGACACTTTCGAAATTAATGGCTCCATTCACACCGTTTCTCGCTGAAGAAATTTACAAGAACCTGACAGGGGAAGAGTCGGTACATCTGACTGATTATCCTGTTGTGGATACAACGCTGATTGATGAAGTGCTCAATAGAAACATGAATGCGGTTCGTGAGATAGTAACCATTGGTTTACAGAAGCGAGCCGAAGCGAAGATTAAAGTAAGACAACCATTGAAAACAGTTTCTTTAGGATCAAAGTATGAAGAGTTGTTTAATTCTCTAGTTGATCCTCATGATTACTATGTAATTCTTGAAGAGGAGTTGAATATTAAGTCCGTAGATATTAATACCCTTCAGGGGAGATTGAGTTCAAAAGAAGATGTTATTCTTGATACTAACATCACTCCAGAATTAAAACTCGAAGGAGAGATGCGGGAAGTGGTTCGAGCGATTCAGGAAGGTCGTAAGAAGGCCAAGTTCAACGTCGAAGATCGAATTGCTCTCGGCTACGTCGGGAAAGATGAAGTCTTTGCGAAATTCGAAAACGAAATTGCCAAAGAAGTTCTCGCCACCAAAGTAGAAAAGGGCGCCTTGGCTGACGCTGAGTATTCCGAAACTGTCACTCTTGATGGTAAAGAATTCTCCTTTAGTTTGAAACGGGGATAGATGAAGAAGAGGAGTTTTTCTTGAGTTTGCTTGGTATATGACAAGCGAATGATTTTTTTTGTGCTTGAATAAACCCCAAGAATAAGGGGAAAAATACGAAATATGGCTCAAATGAGCCTTGGGTGTATTGACAAGAGAATTACTTTGTTGTATCCTGCAACATCCAGTCATTTAACATTTGAAATCAGCCCCTCTTAGGAAAGGGGGCTTCGTGCTTCCTCTTCCAACCATGAAAGGGCTACCCATGCCTCAAGTTTTCAGAGAGCTCTACCAAGAGCTTCTCGGCTACCGACCACCATACCAGACGATTGTTTGGGGGTTGCCGGTTGTCGGTTTGATCGTGGTTTGCATTGCGTTTCTCACGTTGTGTGTGACGCTCGTTCCTGCCAAGGTTGCTCGGCCACAACCGGTCATCATGAAGGTGACCAACACTGCCGATGAGCGACCCGCGATGGAAGTGTCGCCTCGGACTGTACCGGTTGTTTTCACCAGGGTGACGGTACCTACGTCAATCGAGTACCGGGTCAAGGATGGTGAGACACTTATCGGACTGGCTACCCGCTTTGGGACAGACTATCGGTTCATCACTCGGGACAATGGGATTGCCAATCCCAATCGCATCACGGTCGGTCAGGTACTCCGAATCAACATCGGCCACTCTGGCCATCTCCAAGCTCCCGCGGTTTCAGTGAAACGACATGTTTCCCTGAGGGAGCTTGCTGGAAACGGTGGAGCCCCTTCAGGAAAGCATCTTTCCCATCCTGAAGCGCCGGCTACAGTTCATCTGTCTCCGACACCCGCTCCTACAGCTTCATCTGCTGTGTTGCCAGTGCCTCAAGCAGGGCAGTCCCTTTCCGAAGATGTGTTCCATACCCAGATCTATCGGGTAGTGGCACTCCGGAAGTACCAGTATGCTGATCTGTCGAAAGCAGAGCAAGCGGAACTGAATACGCTCACGGGGACTATTCGACAAGCGGTCTTGGCGCGGTACAAATTGCCCAATCCGGATTGTCTCTACGTCGAGGCAGCCAAGTTCGGCAAGACGGAACGTGACCGAATTCTTTTTCGGGTGCGATGCATTCGAGAGAATTACGGAGCGGTCATTGCCGAGACAGCAAGACGATATGGCCTAGCTCCTGCATTCATCGAAGCTGTCATCTATGTCGAGAGTGGCGGTCGTCCTGATGCCATTTCTTCGACTGGCTGTACCGGTGCTAAGCAGTTCACTATGGCGTCGGCCAAGGGATTCGGTTTGCGGGATCGTTTTGATCCGTTTGAAAGCATTCGTGCGGGCGGTCGGCACCTCGCCGATAACCTGCGCCGGTGGAATGGGAACGTTGCTCAGGCAACAGCCCATTTCAACATTGGGGGTATTGCGGGGACGGCAGGCTTCCAAGCCTCTCAGTTCCCCTATGTACGAGAAGTAATGCGTGTGCAAGCCCTCATCGAGAGCGAGCTTCCACGCTGAACTTCGGGCATGATGATTTCTTTATTTCTTCGCTTCGGCGGGGGGCTCACAACGTGAGTGATCTTTGACTCGTTTCGCGATTTCGCGGGCGAGTTTTTTCTTTGGAAAAAATGGCCAGAGTGGTTTGTTGGGATGCTATACTGGACAAATCGCATTGTTGGAAACTTTTGCTTATGGAACTGCGCTATAACGCTATCGTGCTACGAAAGAAAGAGGTTGGTGAAACGGATCGGCTTTATACGCTGTATACCGAATCGGCCGGCAAATTGCAGTTAGTCGCCAAGGGCGTACGCAAACCGGAGGCCAAGTTAGCCGGGCAGTTGGAAACCCTTATGCAGGGACTCGTCATTGTGGTGAAGGGTCGCGGAGCGGGCAAGATTGCTGGAGCGGTAGCGGAAAGGAGTTACCTTCACGTTCGTCATGACCTGGACACTCTCAAGC
>JAGOOJ010000002.1 GCA_017992575.1 Candidatus Moraniibacteriota bacterium
GAACAGCTCCCGCGCCTCTTTGGTCGTGTAGCCCCGATTATTTAAAAGCGCCTCCGTCACCGGATGCAATTCCTCTTTCCCGGTACTTTCGGGTAAACTGGTAATTTTATATTTCCACTGTGGCATACTGAAATCAATTTTCAATTTCTAATAGTTTTCAAAAATATTTTCTTTTATTTTAAGTAGTGAAACTCCCAAGCAAGCAACCTTTCAAAGCACCATCCGTTCGCCCCAGCGTGGCGACCGGACTGTTTTGAAGTCCTCATTCTTTTTCTTCCAGAAAAAACCATGCCCTTTCAGACTTCAAGACTACTTTGAAAGATTCTTGTTTTTGAGTTTCCAGTAGCAACAAACATTTATTGATGAACCGATGTTTGTTTCGGCAGTTTCTCCAAAACACTTTTCTTTTTCTTTCCTTCGGTTTATCGGCGGTCACATCCGTGATGAGCGTACCGGTAACAGTCGAGCGTGAGCAGGATGGTCTCGACTAGATAGCTCTCTGTTCGGTGAAGCGAGTCAAAAATGTTCGACGGCCACGAAAGGGTAAGAAAAGGGAAGGTGTTTTTGGAGAAACACTCCATAATAAGAAGAACAGACGGGTTATCTGCTTTGAAGGAAGAAATATCAAAAAACCAACGACTCCCTCAGTCTAACACAAAAGAAAAACCCGCGCTGGACAGGATAGAAAGTATAAAAAACAAAAGACCCAGGAGCAGTCTTCTGCTCGTGGGTCACACGGTGTTCTTCGCCTTACCAGCGATTGCTACGCGGGTTATCTGACTGGCGACTGATGGCGGCTGCCAAGTTGACCGCCGGTCCAACACATTGATGGACCCGCCTCCCAAGCTCTGTCAGCCGGCCGTAAGTGTCATCCTCCACCGTGAAGGACTGCTGATCGCCATCGGATGTACAGAAAGCAATCTGCACAAAGCTCCGACGCATACGACCACCTGTTGGCCGATAGAACTTAGCCGTCAACTGGCCATACTTCGGATGGTCAATTTCCGCCCGTGGTTCATCGGTGACGTGGTCTGGCCGTTGCCATGTGGCCACCAAAAGAAATGGCTGGACCTCCAGAAAAATGTCCAAAACATCATCGATGATCCGCACAAAACGGCGCCGACCAGGAAGAATGCTGGTCACCTCCACCAAGTACTCCCGACCGAACACTGGCTCAATCGTATTTGCACGGTCGAGAGAAACCGGCAACCCGTGAAATGGCGTTTTGTAGCCCCAGCGACCCTGTGAGTCTTGAGAAAACCGGCAAACGAAGTACTGTTCCTGAGGCATGACATTCTCCTTTGGCATCTGCCAGTTGTGATTAAAAGAGACATGAAAAGAACACGCAGTTGTATATGATAGCACACCTTGACTTAAAAGTCAAGAGTGCAGAAGTTTCAATATTTGCATTTTAACTTATTTCAAGTCCCGCAAGGCTTCAATCAAGCGTTTTTCTTCAGAAGAAAGTTTCTTAGGAACGGCGAGAGAAACAGACACCAAATGATCACCACGGCCATAGCGGTTCAGATGCGGCACACCCTTGCCCTTGATACGGAATACTTCGCCTGGTTGAGTCCCAGCAGGGATTTTCATCACGACGTCGCCCTCTATCGTTTCAATCGTCACCTTGGCTCCGAGAGTCGCTTCAGTAAAGCTCATAGCGTATTGCGACACGATATCATCCGCACGACGGAGGAGCGTTTTGTGTGGTCGCACGTGGACATTGACATACAAGTCTCCGGCTCGGCTTCCAGCTTCACCAGCTGCTCCATGACCCGGCACCGAAAGTGTCTGACTATCAGCAATACCAGCAGGGATATCGATGGCAAGCGATTCTTCACGTTGTGTCCGTCCGGCACCACGACAGGTCTGACACTGCTCAGCGTAACTCTTGCCCCGTCCCTGACAACGATCACAGACGACGGCTTGTTGCATCACACCAAAGATACTCTGCACCGTCCGTCGCACCTGACCCGCTCCCTGACACTGACTGCACGTGTTTTCTTTGGATCCTGGCTTGCCACCAGTACCATGACACGTTTCACACGAGGACAATTTGCGAAGTTTGATATCACGCTTTACCCCCTGCACCATTTCTTCAAACGAAAGCTCAACATCGACTTCGATATCGGCTCCATTCCCCCTCCGGCCACGACCTCGTCCTCCAAAAAGATCAGAAAACACATCCTCGAAACCGGAACCTCCAAAATCAAAACCCTGACCATTGAAATCAAATCCACCGAAACCTTGGCCAGCCCCTCCGCTACTTTGTCCCTGGCTATGATAATCCTGTCCCGTCTGGTCATAGCGGGCACGTTTCTCTGTATTACCGAGCACCTGATAGGCCTCGTTAATCTCTTTGAATTTTTTCTCGTCACCAGTACCTTTGTCAGGATGATATTTGTGGGCCAATTTACGGAAAGCCTTTTTAATATCATCTTCGGAAGCCCCGCGTGACACCCCAAGCGTACTATAATAATCAGCCATACATTCTTTATATCATCATTTTTACACCCCGTAGGATACCCGAAAATCACAAAATTAGCAATCCCATCAAAAGAGTGCTAATTTTCATTCCTATGGAAGCAACACCTGTTGTTCTCGTTCTACCGATTCAAGCTTTATCCAACCGAAAAAAAGAGCTATCTGAAAAAGAAAGAGTCCGATGGCTGTCCACAGAAGACAAACGAGCGAACCGATCGGAAGCAAAGTACAAAATAAAAAGAGTGTCAGGATGACAGGGATAATAGTTGGAGAGAGATGACGCGATGCCTGTTCCCCACTGAGGGCTGCGATAATTTTATGCTGGATAGCAAGAGAAAAAACATCAGCAATTTTTTCATCACCTTCTACAGACCGCCCCACCAAAAGAGCTATCTGCTGACGTCCGGTACTCAAAGTAAGCTCCTGGACGAGACCTGCTTGATCGACATTTTGAGCATTTTGTTGCAAATACTGTGAAAGCACTTGTGAAGAAACCATTTCATCAGACTGCTTTGGAGCATCCTGCAAAATACTCCCAGCACCAACCGTATCATCCTTCTTTAAACTCAAGAGAAACCCATCCACGGTCATTCCTTCGTCAGCAATGTTTTTCCAATCAGGGTACAAATACGCTACTGTTTTAATGAGCGCTGTCGCAGTACCCTGTCCAATACTAAAACGTGGAACAAGCTGTTCCCAGGATTCAGTTCTGATTGAACTAAAATATGCACTCGATAGTACCAATGCTAGACCCAAGACAAACATGAAGGATCCCGCCCGCACATTTCGAAAAAAATGAAATCGGACGCGATCTTCAATTTCACTCTGAATCGATTGAACACCCGAAAAAACAATAGCTCCTGAAAAGAGTGTCAGAAAAAAATGTTGCCAGGTATGAATAAAAAGAAAGCTTGGAAGGAACAGATAGGTTACCCCTAAAATCTGTAACCATGGTTTACGCCACGTTACCGCTCCAAGTAAAAACAAAGGTCCTAAAAGCGAAAAACAAAACAAAGCAATAGCAATATTAACGAGACTTGGATCAAGTGACATATCAAAATAAACCCTCCAAGAGGCTAGAGAAGCAAATCCCACCAGAGGAACAATACACGCTCCAAAAATTTCTCTACTTGTAAACTGCTTCATTATTTTGCATTTAGAGACCGTGAAGATTTCTATTGCGGATATGATCCTCAAACGTAATCCCGTAAAATGTTTCTCCCGTATTCATATCAACCAAAAAATAATAGTATGGATTACTCTTTGGAAACAGAGCAGCGTGCAAAGAATCAAGGCTTGGATTACTAATTGGCCCTGGAGGAAGCCCCTTGTTCTTGTAAGTATTATACGGCGAATCAATCTCTATGTCCTTGAATGTTGGTTGAAGCCGAGTGGTCCCATGGATATAGTTCACCGTCGCATCACTCTGGAGTGGCTGACCAATTGCTAAACGCTTCCAAAAAATATCACTGATCATATCTCGTTCTTCCTTGGTTTTTCCTTCTTCCTCAATGATACTGGCGAGCGTTATCACCTCATGAATGCGTTTTTGATCGCTTGTTCCATTCTTTGTTGCTCCATCGATACTCTTCCATTTTTTCCCAAAATTCTGAAGCATGGAAACAACAATCTCCTCTGCCGTGGCCTCAGGCGCAAACAAGTAGGTGTCCGGAAACAAATACCCCTCAAGAGAGGCGCTCGCGGGGAGCCCCGCCAAAAAATCAAACCTGGTCTTCCATTCGGAGAGTGGCTTTTGTGCCAAACTGAGGAATTCCTTTCCGGGCAAAGCATTGGCCGTCAAACGATCGGCCATCTTTGAAAAAGTCCACCCTTCAGGAAAAGTTATCTTCACATCACGAGAAAGAGTTTTCCCAGTAGTGATGATGAGGGCAATCTCAGGCACTGTCAAACTACCCGACAACATATACTGACCGGCAATAATTTTATGATTTTTTTCCTCGTAAACAAGATGCCAAAAAAAAGTAAAACGAGAAAAAACGATACCCTGTTGTTCAAGTCGCACCGCCAGCGCATAGGCATTTTCACCAGAGAGTACCTCAAAACGCTGTTCGGCTTTCACAGAACCCATAAAATGGTCCGTAGCATAAAGCCCGAACAGAAAAAACGCCCCCCCGATTACCGATAGAACAAAAGCAATGGATAAAAAAACACGCACACGTGGAAGTGTTAGAGGCCGATTATCTGTACCACGACATCTCGTTTGCGCGATCCATCAAACTCAACAGCAAAAATATTCTGACGCTCTGTCAAGACGAGTTTCCCCTTCTCAACAGGAATGGTTTCACTATTCCCCAAAAGAATTGCTTTACAGTGTGAGTGACCATTGCTTCGGCCATCCGCTGTACCGGACTGACGTCGCAGTTCAAAAAGATCGTGCGAATACTGAGCATCAACCGGAACGATCTTGTACAGCACCCGCATGAAATCCTGCAACAGCATCGATTCGTTATGATTGATAGCAATCCCCATGGTCGTATGCGGAACATAGACCAAGGTCTGACCCTCCCGGATACCGGATCGATCCACTATTTCTTGGACTTGATCCGTGATGTCCATGAATTCAATCTGCGATTTACTCTCGAGATCAATTCGTTCCTTATGTATTTTCATACCCGGTGATAAAACCTCGACAGCCTTTCAAAAAAAGCTATTGGAGTTTCTATTTTTTGTTTATATTCCCAACGGCCAGCAGTGGTACAGCTCCTTTTATAAAAATCGAAGCATCCTCACTGAACGTATTGCTCCCTAGAGCGCCGCCAGGTCCGCTTTCAGCAGATCCTTCGCCTGCACTCCAATATATTCTTTAACAACCTGTCCACTCTTGAACACTTTAATCGTCGGAATAGACATGATACCAAATTGTTCAGCAATTTCTGGGTGTTCATCAACATTTAGCTTTCCAATTTTTGAACCAGTCACTTCCTGAGCGAGTTCCTCAATAACCGGCCCCATCAGCTGACAGGGTCCGCACCATGGCGCCCAAAAATCAACCAATACCGGAACATCGCTTTTCAACACTTCTGCTTCAAAATTATCTTTTGTAAATTCAACAGCCATAAAAATACTTAACATAGAGATTACTCTTCCAGTATACTCAAAAACACTCCGAAAAGCAAAGGATGAACCACGAAGAAAAGTTAGTTTTTCTTCAGTACTGCCAAAAAGGCTGAAGATGGGATAGAGACTCGTCCCTGGCCCATTTCTTTGGCTTTCTTCTTCCCTTTTTT
The DNA here is from genome assembly GCA_017992575.1 of Candidatus Moraniibacteriota bacterium. Taxonomy (GTDB): domain Bacteria; phylum Patescibacteriota; class Minisyncoccia; order Moranbacterales; family UBA1568; genus UBA1568. The sequence goes on from JAGOOJ010000002.1 coordinate 5,733, forward strand.
CTGCTTCTCAAGGAGCTTCTTTTTACGAGAGAAGTCTCCACCGTACATATAACCTGTCACATCCTTACGGTACGCAGCGATGGTCTCGCGGGCGATAACCTTACCTCCAATAGCTGCCTGCAGTGCTACAGCAAAGTTTTGACGCGGTAATACTTCTTTTAATTTCTCAACAACGCGCTTCCCCTCACTGTGAGCATCACGCTTGGGGACCATGCGAGCAAAAGCATCCACTGGTTCATTGGCTACCAAAATATCAAGCTTGATAACATCACTCTCTCGATACCCTATCATTTCATAGTTCATAGAGGCATAGCCAGAAGAAGCGCTCTTCAAATCATCATGAAAATTCACAATCACATCCATAAGCGGTGCTTCAAAAGAAAGTAGCACCCGTTCTTCATCGATATACTCCGTGTTTTTATAGAGAGCCCGAATAGACTGACAGAGTTGCAACACGCCCCCGAGATACTCACTCGGCACCACAATAGACAGAGCCACATAGGGCTCATACATCGCCTCGATACTCGCTGGGTCCGGTAAGTCAACTGGTGAATAAAGAGCGATGTTACTTTCTTCGCCCCGAATTTTCATTTCGTAGACTACCGAGGGGGTAGTAATAGTCGGCACGAGATTAAATTCGCGCTCCAAGCGAGCCTGAATAATTTCGAGATGAAGCAATCCCAAAAATCCACAGCGGAACCCTCGCCCCAATGCCTGATTGCTTTCCGGTTCGAAGGTAAAAGCGGCGTCATTTAATTTCAACTTATCCAATGCATCGCGCATGAGCGTATAGTCATCCCCATCCACCGGATACATGCTGGCATACACTGCTGGGCGAATTTCTTTGTATCCAGGTAACCGCTCCACTACTGTTTGGTCACGCTCCTTTTTTTTCCACGTCACCGTATCGCCGACTCGACAATCAGCCACCGCTTTCAATCCCGTCGCTATATACCCGATATCGCCAGCTCGCAAAATATCGGTCGCCACCAGATTTGGATGAAACAATCCGACTTCTACCGTCACGCCCTCCTTCTCAGTCCCGAGCATATGAAGCACATCGTCACGCTTGACCGTACCATCCACTACCTTCACATAGGCGACCACACCTTTGTAGGTATTGTAAATCGAATCAAAAATAAGAGCTCGCAGAGGAGCATCTTCATGTCCACCAGGAGCCGGCGTCCGCTCGATAACGCGTTCCAACACTTTTTCTACTCCCATCCCTGTCTTGCCAGAAGCAAGCAAGATGTCCTCTTCTTTACAACCAAGGATATGAACGATTTCTTTCTTTGTTTTTTCTACCTGTGCATTAGGTAAATCAATTTTATTAATCACGGGAATAATTTCCAAACCCTGTTCCACAGCCAAATACAAATTGGCCAGTGTCTGGGCTTGCACTCCCTTGGTCGCATCCACGAGCAAAATCGCTCCTTCAACAGCAGCGAGAGACCGTGATACTTCATAGTGAAAGTCAACGTGCCCGGGAGTATCAATCAAATTGAGCATATACTCCACTCCCTTGTAGGTGTGGTGCATCTGCACCGGCTGGAGCTTGATAGTAATCCCGCGTTCCCGCTCCAAATCCATCTGATCAAGCATCTGATCCTTCATCTTACGCTTTTCTACCGTATGAGTGAGATCAATCAAACGATCGGCCAAGGTAGACTTCCCATGGTCAATATGAGCGATGATGCAGAAATTGCGGATATTTTGTTGTCTTAGACTTGGTTCCATTCCCTCAGCCTAGCCGAAAAATGGCTTTAAAGCAAGATTTTACCCCAAAGAAAAAAGGTGCCCTTGAGATTCCAAGAACGCCCCACCTGATTCAGGAACGATTTGTTTGCCAGAGAAATATCTCAAATGACTTCTCAGTGACGCACTTTGGGTCAAGAGCAATTCTTACCAATCCCCTCGTTCCGGGTGGTCCTCAGTCAAAGCAGCGGTTTCTGGCTGACGAAAGACACGACAAAGGAAAAAACGTTTCACTCGCTCTAATTCTTCTATCCTGAGCCAGTGAGCAAACAGAACGTATGCGCCACCACCGATAGCGAATCCAATCAGAAGTTGTAGGAAAACTTTTACAAAAGTATCCAGTTCATCAATAGTCAGTGCAAAAACGGATTTGGAAAGCTGTGCTACAGCTCCCGCCAAAAGCGAAGCGAGGAGAATCTTCCCTACTGGAAGAATGATAGCTGCATCATCCCAAAACGTGAGCTTACGCCGTAAGAAAAAATAAAGCAAAGCACAATTGAGCACCGTGCTCAAAGAAAAAGCAATGGCCAAACCTTCAATGGCATACTGAGGCAAGAGGAGCGGGATGAGGGCAATGTGGACAGCTTCACTGACGAAAGCAATATAGAGCGGTGTTTTGGTATTCTGAAGAGCGAAAAAGGCCCGAGCAAAGAGCGGAACGAGGCTTTGAGCAAAAAGACTGAGTGAAAGGAATTTAAGCACCTCAAATGTAGTAATCGTATCCTGCCAATCAAAATTTCCAGAACCAAGAATGACTCGAACGCACTGGGCTCGAAAAATAATCATAAAAATAGACAGCGGTACCACAAAAAACAAAATTTTTCTTGCTGTCCCAGAAAACATCAAAAAGAAGTCTTTGTCATTCTTTTTCGCAGCAAACAAAGAAAGCGAAGGGAAAGCAGCTAATGAAAAAGCAATCCCAAATAACCCGAGCGGGACGCTTTGTATATTATTAGCCAGCGTAAAGGAAGCAAGGCTCCCCGAAACCAACGTCGAAGCAAAGATGGTCATGACAAGCAAACTAATCTGGTTCACCGCCATACCAAGCGAACGTGGGATCATAAGCTTGAGCACTCGTCGAACCTGTTCATCTTTCCAGGCATTCCAGAGACCCCACTGGAAACGAAACCCTGCCCGCTTGAGACTGGGATACTGAACAACCATATGAAAAAACGATCCGAGAACCACTCCCCAACCTAGCCCTGCTGGACCGAAATATTTGGTCAGAAATACAGCACCGAAAATAATCCCTACATTGTAAAAAAACGGAGCGAAAGAGTACGCTGCAAACTGCTTGAAAGAAACAAGTACTCCACCAAAAACAGCGCTCACTGACAGAAAGAGCGGTGAAAGAAGCATGATGCGTGTCAACATCGTTACCGATGCCTGCTTTTCTGCAGAAAATCCCGGAGCCAAAAAATCTGTGATGTACGAAGCAAAAATGATACCAAAAAATGAAAATAACCCTAAAGAAAAAAGCGTCGTGTGAAGAACTCCTGAGGTGAGTCTCCAAGCTTCTTCCCTTTTTTCTTGTGAAACAAGTTCGGTAAAAATCGGAACAAACGCGGCTGAGAGAGCGCCCAGAACAAGAAATCCATACACCAGATCCGGCAAACGAAACGCTGCATAATAGGCATCAAGCACATCCCCAGCACCAAACTGTGATGCCAGTATACGGTCACGCAGAAAACCAAGGAAGCGACTAGCTACCCCAGCAAACGCGATCAGGAGTGCTGCACTCCCCACGGTCGCACTGGGCGTACTCCCCCATACTACCAATGAGTGAAATAATTTTTTTACCATGCTTCTTTCAAAAAATATCATTCTTTCCCAAAGACCATCCCGTGAAAAACGTCTGTCTTCAGATTAGTTTCTCGGCGCCATTCCCGTCCATACGGTACCAGATTCGGCTCAGTCTGCCAAATAACATGAAAAGATTCTGGGTAAGTGACGGACATAAGAAGAGCACTTCCTGGTGATCCTGACTGCTTTTGAAATAACACAGCATATGACTGAGGGTCCCCCAGAGCGAGAGCCTTGGGATCCAGTCGAAACGGCAAACGGTACTGAAATCGAAGAGTTACAGATTCTTTGGGGCTCACATATGCCCAAGCACCGAATACCGTTTTACCGGCATCCTCCGAAATACGCACACCCGTTTTCTGATCCACTACTTCCGCACTCTCCTCTCGATCCACATCAGCATCTTTCTTGAAACCAAGTCTCGCATAATCAAGTGGCGGAGCAGGAAATTCCCATGTTGTGCCCTCTGAAGCAATGAGAAGAGATCCCTTTGGTACATAGATTCGTACATAATCCGCATTTACTTTGTTCCACCAATCATAGGGCGTATCACCACCACGATGTGTCCGGGTGACTGTCACAGTATCAACAATAGAGCCATCATCCCCTATCTTCGCCTCGTGCATGATACGTTCATCAATAACCCCGTCTGTCTTGTATCCGTTTATATTACTATGAATAACTGCTAAGTAATCCTTGGACGTTTCGAGTATCCGTCCAGACCAACCAACCTCATCAATCAATCGTTCAAAATCGGGCTGTCGCACATACAACAACATATGTTTCTCGTTGAGACCAGAAACAAGTGCTTCCGCGATACGTCCAGTCGCTGCCCTGTCCTGAAGAGCAAACGCTTTTTCAATCAACAACCGCGTCAGATCAGCCAAAATCTTCTTAGGTTGATTTAATTCCTTATCATACTTTACTTCCACCTGTTCCTGAAGGACAGGAATAAAGTTATCCGCATCAACCGTCAATCCGTACTGGGGCATCGATATAGGACCAATAACTGCCAAAAGTTTCTGCATCACCGTCGGCGTCAGTGTAATTACCCCATCAACAGTTGGTCCTCCAGTTTTTTCATAAAAGGAGATCGCTTTTTCTGCCGATGCAGGAAAATCAGGAAACCAGTTGCTATCATGCAAACTCCAACCGGCGCTAATTTTCTGGATTGGTTTTGGTGGAATGATATTTTCTTTGAGTTGTCCATCCGGATTAAAAATACCGTCCACAAAGAATCGACGAATCACTCCCTGGTTAATATCAACCAGGGCATAGGTTCCTATGAAACCTCCCGTCGCACGCATTTCATGATTGTTCTGCAAAAGGAACAAATACGTTCGTGGTCCATTGCCACCAAGCAGTTCTTCAATAATTCGTTCATTCTTTTCAAAACCAGAAAGAATGCCAAGTAGCGCCGGTAATCCGTCCTTTACTTGTAAAAATTTTTCCTGTTTGTCTTTTGGGATATCCCCAATTGATACCAGTATCAACTCCTCTTGCGCCAAGGCGAGCAATCGCTGTACCTCTCTGAGAGACTCCTTCGACTGAGCCATTAAATCAAGCAACGAAATCTTCTCACCCTGAGCGTATGCCTTTTTAGATTGTGTGGCCACTTCAATAAGTTGAGAGAGCGGTTTACCAGCCAGAGCAAAGTATTTCCCTGCTTCTACGGCATGTCTTCCTGATGAAAGCGGTGACAGCGGAGAGATATAGCGAGTCACATCAAGAAGCGGTCCCCCTAAAAGCGTAAATCGCTTACTGGCCTGATCAAAAAATTGACGGGCACTCTCAAAGTGTTGCACTGCCCCTTCATACTGTTTCGCTTTCAATAATTCCGTTGCCTGAGCCAAATCATCATACCCCCGTTTACTCTCCATGAGGATTTTTTCCTTTGTCGCAAGCGCTCCAGAAACAACTCCATACACAACAAAGACTCCGCACACTACCAGTATCCCTACAGTCATCACCTTGCGGGAAGTCCGTGTTGCCTGGATCGGTTTTTTGACAGGAGACACAGGAGTATTAAGAAACGCTGTCGGCGCCTGGTAGGGAGGGCGGGTAGCCGATTCTTCATGCTGAAGAATCTTATCCTTCCCTCTTTCGAGCTGAACGAACGCTGATACTCGCTTCGGATGCGTAACATCCGAAAGAGAGGACTGCTTATAACTTTTGGACGAGCGAAGGAATGTCATGGCACTGCTGTTTGTTTTGTAATATTGACTGATAGATCTTCATCGTCAAATCGGCCATTGTTCTAAAATGAAATTTCTTCACTTGTTGATACCCTCGTTCACGCAACATCAACCGCACGGTTTCATCTTCTTCTACTTTTCGTACTTGGGTTACCAGTGTCTCTGGTACTGCCGGATCAAAGAAAGAAGCAGCTTCACCCAATATTTCTGGAAGTGATCCTCGATCAGAAGCAACAACCGGTGTCCCATAGGTCATAGCTTCGAGTGGTGGCAACCCAAAGCCTTCATACAAAGAGGGAAAGACATAGACTCGTGCGAAACGATAGAGCGCTGAGAGTTCTCGATCACTGAGAAACCCAGTGAACACGATGTTACGAACCCCCACACGAACCGCTTCATCTTTGAGACGAGCGTAGAAAAAATCTTCTTTGCCAACTAAAACAAGCACATGATCCGGGAAAGCCCTCGCCAGAGAAAAAAGAATCGCTAAATTCTTATGAGGATACGCATTTCCAACGTACAAAAAATATGGCCGAACTTTGAAAAGAGGCGTGCTCGTCTCTTGGGATATTATATCATGAGAAGCACTCCCTTTCTTCTCTTGTCCCTCGTGGAGCAATCCAAGCGAAGCAAGGAGTACTCGTTCCCGATCTAACGAAAGAACGTGACAAAACTGGTCTGCTGCTTCATAGGTTACCGTTGTTTTTCCCCGGGCATGCGGATAGTGTTTCAATATGTCACGCTCCGTAAAATGAGAGACCGTAATAATATGTCTCGCCCGATGAATAGCAGAGGCAATAACCATCCGATACATCACAAATTTTACCCAATAAAAAAAAGCAAAGCGCGTCGTATTGCGTACGGTTGGATAGTGCACCAAGATGAGATCATGAATAGTCACAACAAACCGCTTCCAGTAGCACAGTGGCACGTTGAAATGAGGAAAATGCATCAGATCAAACCGATGTCGATACAGACGAATCACAAATAGTGTCTGCTCGGCCAAACCGTACCAGGCATACTGAGCAATTTCTTTTTTGAATCGTGAATTTTTGGGAGTATACTCGGAAAAATTTTCTCGACGAAGAAAAATAACGTAGTCGTTCTCCTTATCAATATTCTCCAAATGCTCAATAAGTTTCTCCGTATAACGACCAAGTCCCTTCCCGAGCGAACCATAAAACCGAGCATCAATACCTATATGCATACACTTCTCACTTCTTGTTACTTTGTTCACGAACACCTCGCTCCATACAATAGAGCAGAAGCGCTTCTGATACGAGGAGTTTAAGCACTTCTCCATCTTCAAAATGATTTCTCGTTTTTGAAAAAATCAGAAAGGCGGACACTCCTTGAGCCGGTCGCGGGGAACGAACGATAATCGTATCATTCTCTTCCCAAAAATACTTCCCTTCCGAAAAAAGTCGCTTTGAGGAAAAAGATTCTCCCAACGGAGACGCGGTATCTTTCATATACACTGCACTCCAAGTTTCTGCCTTTTTATCAGCGAAACCAAGCGTCACCTGATCCGTCTTAGTAAGCAAACTCGCTGCTTCCAGCAAAGGTCGATACAAAACTCCTTTTTCTTTCCCAAAAGACTCAGCCGTCGCCTTGGGGAGCGCAAAGATAAGTTCCTTAACGATATCAAGTTTACGATTCATTTCACCAATATAAGAATAAGAATCAGAGAGGTCACGCGTGATAATATTCGCCTGCTTCTGAAGGTGTAATTTCTCACGAAATACACGAAGAAGAGTCTTCTCCTTAGCTAAATAAATCATGAATCCGAAGACTCCAAAACAAAAAATCAATAACGATTCAATATCGTCCTCTCTCAACCAGGTAAGCTCATACTGAATAAGCTCAGGCGTCAAAATAGCGAGAACAAATATGATGAGATAAATCCAATACATATCCTCCAAAACAAACGAGGGTCGAAAGACCCTCAATTGATATTACTTTTTATCTGCATCCAGAATTTTTCGCATATGTTCCTTGATTTGCGATCCGATATCTGGTCGTTCAATCGCATAGGAAAGAATAGTCATCATATAGTTGAGCGGGTCCCCCGTAGTCATCCATTGTCCTCCCTCAACGGTTTTGGCGTACATCTTTCCTCCTTTGTGAATATAATTCTGGATAGCGTCAGCAACCCACAATTCATTTCCTTTTCCTAGTGCCGTTTCTCGAAGAATATCAATAATCTCCTGATTCAAAATATAACGACCAAAAACTGCTAAGCGCGAGGGGGCCTCGTCTTGATTTGGCTTTTCAACAATGCCACGCATCTGCATAGTTTCCAAATCGACATCAACAATACCATACTTAGAAACCTCGCTTTCTGGAACTTCCTGCACTCCAATCATTGGATACCCATGTAGATTATATGCCTCCACCATCTGTTTGGTAAACGAAACTTTCGACTTCACCAAATCATCACCGAAGCAATAGATAAACGGCTCATCGTCTACCAGACTCGCTGCCGAAAGAGCTGGCGTTCCATTGCCATAGGGTCCTTTCTGTCGGATATGAACAAAATTTGCCATTTCTGCAATACGGTGCACCTGCTCATAGCGATCTTCCTTACCATTTTTCCGCAAATCATCTTCGAGGGCTGTTGAATAATCAAAATGGTCTTCAAGCGCTTTCTTATCCCAACGTGTTACGAAAATAATATCCTCGATACCCGCCTCAACCAACTCCTCCACCACCATCTGAATAATCGGCTTGTCGACAATCGGCAACATCTCTTTCGGCATAGACTTGGTCGCTGGCAAAAGACGTGTTCCGCTTCCCGCTACGGCAATGACTGCTTTCTTAATTTTCTGTACTGGTGCCATAAGAATGAAATGAAACTACTTATTAATAGAAACTATACGCTTATATTCGGTATTGAATTCCTGTATCGCATCATTAATCATCGGGTGCATCTGTTCTCCCAGTCGCTTTTCTCGAGCAAAGGCACTGGCCTCAAACAACGACTCCTGTGTCCCCATATCGAACCACGCCCCAGTGATAACTCGCACATCAAGCATTTCCTTGTTGAGATAATGACGCTGCACGTCAGTTATTTCCAACTCTCCACGAGAAGAGGGTGTGAGAGATTTAGCAACATCAATCGCTTCACTATCAAAAATATATACCCCCGGGATAGCGAAGCTACTCTTCGGTGCCTCTGGCTTTTCCTCAATAGAAAGTACCGTGGCATCACTATCAAATTCCACTACACCAAACCGTTTTGGATCCTTTACTTCTTTGGCAAAAATGCGCCCACCACTTTGAAACGACTGAATAGCATCAGTGAAATCATCCTCAAATACATTGTCTCCCAAAACCAGTGTCGAATTCTCTCCATCCAGAAAGTCTTCTGCCAAAATATAGGCATCAGCCAGTCCCCGAGGCGACTTTTGTACTACGAAAGATAAATTTACCCCGAACTTGCGAAACATTGATCCGAGCAGGTTCAAGAAACTCCCAGAATGCTCTGGAGAAACGATAATAAGAATATCCTTAATACCCGCTTTGATAAGCGTATTCAACGGATAAAAAATCATCGGCCGATCATAGACCGGAAGTAACTGCTTGGAGGTGATAGCGGTGAGGGGCAAGAGTCGTGTTCCGGTTCCACCTGCTAAAATTATTCCTTTCATACGAAAAATATATTAACGATACACGGGAAATTTTTTACACAGTACCTTCACCGTCTTCCGAATATCTTGCAATACTTTTACATTTCCACCCGAACGCAATGCTTCATCGATACAGCCGGCAATAATTTTCATTTCCGGCTCTTTCAAACCACGCGTCGTGACTGCTGGGACACCGATACGTAGTCCGGACGGATCCATCGGCCCCCGAGGATCATCTGGAATAACATTCTTATTCACCGTAATACCGATAGTGTCGAGCATTTTTTCCGCTTCTTTCCCTGTGACGCCGTAACTTCTCACCACATCGATAACAATCATATGATTCTCCGTACCACCAAAGAGAATATGCGCTCCACGTTTGGTCATTTCTTTTTCCAAAGTCTTGGCATTTTTTAAAACTTGTTTGGCATACTTCCGAAACTCTGGCCGGAGAGCCTCGCCAAAGGCTACTGCCTTGGCAGCAATAGTATTCATGAGTGGTCCACCCTGAAGTCCCGGAAAGACGGCCCGATCAACCGCTTTAGCCAGATCCTTTCGACACAGAATAACACCTCCCCGTGGTCCACGAAGTGATTTATGCGTTGTAGTTGTCACGATATCAAAGTATGGTACTGGGTTCAGGAGCGCACGACCCGCTACCATACCAGCGATATGGGCCATATCCATCATCGAGTAGGCCCCAACCTTTTTAGCAATGGCCACAAACTTAGCGTAGTCAAGCTGTCGCGTATACGAAGAAAATCCAGCCAGTACCAATTGTGGTTTCACTTTTTTAGCCAGCGCCTCAAGCTTTTTGTAATCAATCGTCCCATCCGCTTCTGTTTTGTATCCAACAAAGTGATAGATTTGAGCGGGCAATGTCAGCGGATGTCCGTGTGTCAAATGCCCTCCATGAGATAAATCCATACCAAGAATCGTATCACCAGGCTTGAGAATGGCTGAGTAGGCTGCCAGATTGGCCGGTGCTCCAGCGTGTGGCTGAACATTAGCATGTTCTGCTCCAAACAATTTCTTGACGCGATTAATAGCGAGCGTTTCCACCACATCAGTAAACTCCTGACCACCGTAATAACGGCGACCCGGATACCCCTCAGAATATTTATTAGTCAGGACTGTCCCGAGCGCCTCAAGAACCGATCGAGAAACATAGTTCTCAGAGGCAATCATCTCAAGTCCTTCTTCTTGACGCTTCTCTTCCCCTCGCACAGCGTCATATACTTCTTTGTCAGCTCGTTTCAGTGTGTCTTGTTTCATAGAAAACTTCATTGATAATATCCTCATAATATCAAGAAATAGGCCTTTCTGCACCATTGACAAAAAACTCAAAAAGATGTATAATAAAAGAACAGTGCTTAAAATAATCAGTCGCCTTTTCAGGCGACTTTTTCTTTAGTGCAAAAATTCTTTAAGAGCTTCGGTATAGTGCCGGAGCTTTGGTCTTTTGGTATTGAGAAGCGTCGAAACGTTCGGTCGCCTGGCAGGACGAGGAAAGGCATCACTGGTCACTGGTACAACACTCACCTCTTTCTTGGCTAACCGATACAGTTCTTGGACCGCTTCATACCACGTAGCGGAACCCTCGTTTATCAAATGATATGTACCAAACTCGTCTCCGGATTCTACAAGCTCCTTGGTCGCCAGCGCCAGATCCGGAGCATACACGAAAGAACCCTTTTCATCATCAACTGCTGACAATTCTTTCTTTACTTCGGCCTGTTCCAACATAACTGCAAAAAAACTTCGCTTCGCTTCAGCACTTTTCCCGGGATTACCAAATAACTTCGATAAACGAATGAGGTAATACTGTTTCGCTTGCTCTCGCACCATCCGTTCTCCGGCATATTTACTTTCTCCATAGCGTGACAATGGATTCGGGAGTGATGCCTCATCATACCCGACTTGGTTTGCACCCGCTCCACAGCATCCTCCACCACAACATCCTGTCTCTGCTTTATTTTTTTCCAAAGCACCATCAAAGACGTAGTCTGTCGAATAGTGCACCAGAAGAAATCCGAATTGTACACTCAGCTTCGCCAGCATTCCCGGAACATCGCGATTGAGGAGGAGTGCCCTTTGGTACTCGGCATCATCTTCTTCGGCACGATCCACAGCATTGTATGCTACGGCATTCACTACGAGAGACGGGGCGAGTTCTCGTACTCTTTTTTCAAGCATAGCAAAATCCGTGACATCGATATCCTCACGATCCCAACCAGTCACTGTATACTTTCCATCACGAGAAAAAGCTTGGACCAATTCCTGTCCAAGCATCCCGAGACTCCCGAGTATCAGCACTTTCTTTGTTTCCATTGATTCAGTATAGCAAACAACTTCTATCTCCCTCAAACCAATCCCCCCTTGATAAAAGAGGCTTTTACCTCTACACTGCTCTTTCAGTGGATCCTCCTTCCACTGAAACACAGTTTCAGCAACACCCTTTTTGTGAGGGAATGAACATGCAAGGCAATGTCATCCTGGGAGCCCTGCTCCCCATCGTGTTCTGTGTATCTGTCCTGACTCTGGTACTTCTCTGGGTGAAGAGGCAAGGAACTACTGCTCAACAAAAGCGGGCCAGGAACGCCTTTACTGCAGCTCTGGCCAGCAAAAACATCAAGGTTGATCCTGTTGATGTCGCTACCCAACGAGGGGCGGGCGGGACGATACTTTGTTCAATTACGTATGGGCGGACTCTCTACGCCAATGGCGAATACCGTCGCTCGGGTCAAGTCTTCGTCAGACACTACCCTCGACCAGATGGTGACCCTGACTGGTCCTTCTGGTACCCTGCCACCCACTAGTCGCACGACATTGCTCGCCTGCGACTTTTTTCTTTACAAAAAAATCACTGCTTTTCTGGTAGAGTTGATGCTATCAAACTTCCGCTCTGAAGCCCATGAGCATGACTACCAAAAGGAATTCCGTACGCCCTGGCCCACACATCGACTTCAATTTTTTGGCCGTTCCGTAAAGTGACGATGAGGTACTGGTGAGGTGAAATGAACCAAACTCCCGTCCAACGAGCTTCGATATTCTCCGCTTGAAATTGCCCACTCGCCAAGAGAATCGTTCGGAGAAGGTAGTTGATGTGATGGCAATGGAGAAACCCTCGGATATTCCAAAGCGTCTCCATACTAGTACTACACAGCCGATCGAGACGAAGAAACGTCAACGTTCGATACCCACGATACTTTTGAGTCAGCGTGTCGTACGCAAAACGTAGCGCTTCTTCCTGATTACTTTTCACTGCCAATACATCCACAAGTGCCCTCATTCCTTCTGGTAAGTCCTCCCGAGCAATAACATTCGGTTGTTTCAAATATGGATCAATAATACTAAATTTCATACCTATCGTTTCTTGTAATACTCCTGATACTCTTCACTAGCCCACAACCGTGCTATACACGGTCGCGTTTCTGACAGGCATTCTTCCACCAAGTTTCATTCGCCTTGAACCACTCGACCGTTTGAGCTAGTCCTTCCTCGAGGGTCATGGTCGGTTCCCAACCAAGCTCGGTTTTGATTTTGGAGAAATTGATGGCGTAGCGCTGATCATGACCAGCCCGATCCTCTACATACGCAATCGATGATTCATCCTTTCCGAGGAGTTCGAGCAGTTTTTTCACGATAACGATATTTTCTGTTTCAGCATTGCCTCCGATGCAGTACGTTTCACCGAGCTTGCCCCGATGGAGAATAATATCAATGGCTCGGCAGTGATCGAGGACAGAGAGCCAGTCACGCACCTGGAGGCCATCCCCATACACCGGTACCGATTTCCCCTCAAGAAGATTGGTAATAGCGAGAGGGATGAGTTTTTCTGGAAAGTGATAGGGTCCGTAATTATTGGAACAATTCGATATCGTCACTGGCAGGCCATAGGTATGAAAATAGGATCGGACAAGATGATCTGAAGATGCTTTGCTGGCGCTGTACGGACTGCGCGGGTCATACGGGGTCGACTCGTCAAACGGCACATCGTCTTTCCCAAGTGCTCCGAAGACTTCATCGGTCGACACATGATGAAATCGTTTGCCATATTTCCGTGCCGCCTCAAGCAAAACAAAGGTTCCATGAACATTCGTTTCAACGAACGCCCCAGGATTCATGATTGAACGATCAACATGTGATTCTGCAGCAAAATGCACCACTACATCACACTCGGACACTAACTCATCCACCACCGTAGCATCAGTAATATCACCCCTCACGAAACGGTGACGAGGGCTATTCTCAACTTCTTTCAGGTTTTCCAGATTCCCAGCATACGTCAGGGCATCGAGTGTTACCACATCGTACTCTGGGTATGTCTTCAAAATATACCGCACAAAATTTGAACCAATAAACCCTGCACCACCGGTAACTAACAATTTCATAAAAGTGAAATTAAATATCAAAATCCCAATGTCAAATATCAAATCAAATCCAAAATCTTAACTCTTTCATTGTAACATTTGATCTTCGAGCTTGATTTGGCATTTGTCATTTGAACTTTGACATTATTTATATTGAAATTCTTCGAGGATACTTGAAAGTAACGGGTGCTTTCGATCTTTTTCCGAAAGAATGAGCGTGTTGTTGTCCCAGTCGATACCAAGTGCCGGATCATTCCAAAGTACTCCCCGATCATACTCTTTGGAGTAGGTATTGGTGCATTTATAGAGAAAAAAAGTATCATCTTCAAGCACTGTAAATCCATGAGCAAATCCCTGTGGTATCCACAGTTGCCGATGGTTATCGCCTGAAAGTTCCACCATTACATGCTTCCCAAACGTTGGTGATCCAAAACGAATATCTACCGCAACATCCAGCACTCGACCCCGTAGCACCGAAACGAGCTTGCCCTGAGCAAATGGTGGCGCCTGATAGTGTAACCCTCGCAGAGTACCTTTCTTGGAAACAGAAAAGTTATCCTGCACAAAATGCTCATCTGCCGAAAGTCCCAACATCTCCTGATAGCGTGTTTCCTGGAATAATTCCATAAACGACCCTCGCTCATCCGCGTAGACGTCTGGCTCAATAATCAAAACTCCCTCCAAAGTTGTCTTCTCAATGTACATACAAATTGCTCGTCAATAGATATTTCAGATGCCAGGTGGATTTTTTTCGATGTTACGTGTTTGAAGAGGTCTCTTGGTTCGAAAAAAGAGCTATGACCCGCCGTCGATTGGGGGCGACTTTTTTTGGTAACCAAGAGAACCGATGAGTTCGGAACAGCGATAAAAAATCGCTCCTGGTGTCTGAAAAAACAACGTCAAGGCCCTGTCTTTATTCTAAAATATTCCTTTATACCGTTACAAGTTTATGCTAAAACTCGGCAAATCAGGATACTTTTCGAGGTTAGTATATCATGTTAAGGTCATAATCTCTAGACTTGTAACGGCACACGTAAAAGCAAAAACCGCCCTCGCGGGCGGTTTTGAAAGCTCTACAAACGGATGTCATTCATCACATCATCGAGTGTCTTCTTCTCTTCGACTGGCTTCGGAGTATCGGCTACCGGAGTAGCAAATGATTCGCGAGGCTCACGTGGTGGACGAAGTGATCCTTCCGGTTCATTGATTTTCAAATTCACCCGAGCATTGTTACGAGCTCCGATGACACGAAGCAACGTACGAAGTGCTTTAGCGGTCATCCCTTCCCGACCAATAACCATACCCATGTCTTCGGCATTGACGTCAAGTGTGATAAGCACACCCATTTCATCAATCTTTCGTTCTACCTTCACATCGTCCGGATTATCAACGAGCATCTTGACGACATACTCGATAAAATCCCGATCCTTCATTGCATTGTCAGTCATAAGACTAAAGACTCACGGATTAAAACTGATTATTACTCCACTTCTCATATTACTCTTTTTTTGCTCGAGGCGCAACAAAATTATATAAAACCACTTACTCATTTTATTTATGCCTCCTCAGTCCACTCTGCTGGCGACGTAAATTTTTTCCTTCGCCAATCATCAGACTGGCAACACAAAAATGACCCGGCTGTTCGTGGATCCACCAACAGCTGTTCCGTAATTTTTTCCATGCGCAAACCGCGCGATCCTTTAATGAGAATAAGGTCATCACTCCGAATAATATTCAAGAGTGGCTCAACGGCCGACAAAGGATCCGGCATCCACAACACTTGTTTCCGAGAGAATCCCTCTTCAAGTAATCGCTCATGGAGCGCTCGCATATGTTTCCCAACCGTCACCACAATATGGGCTCCGGAATCACGAATAGCCATAGCGAGCCCAACATGCTCTTTCACAGCTTCCGGTCCAAGCTCCAACATATCGCCCAAAACAACAATCTTTCTCGGAGCCATCAAGCCACCCATCACTTCAAGAGCAGCCCGGGTCGATTCTGGAGAGGCATTGTAGGTATCATCAAGAAGAAAGGTGTTATCACGACCAGGAAGCAACCGCAACCGCCCTGGAAGCGGTTCGAACGCCTCGAGCGCCGTCACGACATCAACCAGATTCATTTTAAGCGCCATAGCTACCGACACAGCAGCCAGCGCTGCCGGGATATGGTGTTTGGCCACAATCTTTGGCAAACGCAGAGGCACCGTTGTTCCATCGAAATTTACCTTGAGACTAAATCCTTCAGCACGCTTCGCTTCACGATGAAGAAGGAAATTATCAGCTCGAACATCGGCTCCTTCATCAAATCCATATGTTAGCACCTTGGCTTTGGTGCGATCCCGCATCTTGAGTGTTCGTTTATCATCCGCATTCAAAATAGCGTAACCATCCGAAGGCAATGAAGCAATGAGCTTCCCCTTTTCACGAGCAATATTGGACAATGTTCCGAAATACGCAAGATGACTGGAAGACACCTGTGTGACTATACCAATATTCACCGACACAAACTGGAGCAGAAAACCCATATCCCCCGGACGATCGATCCCCATTTCCAGTACCAATACCTGGGGATAGCGTGTTGGAAAAATCATGAGGAAAAGCCATTTAAAAAAGACTCCCACCCACCGAAAAAGTGACCGTCCACCACTTTTGGCACCAATAATCGTGAGCGGAATACCAATCTCATTATTATAATTCCCTTCCGCTTTGCGCACGGTATACCCCGCAGAAAGAGCCAACGCTACAGCCTCTTTGGCAGAACTCTTCCCCACCGAACCAGTGATACCCACCACCAATGGCCGATACTTACGAAGCACTGGACGCGCCAGAGCACACAGAATTTTTTCAAGAATTTTTCGCTTATTGAAAGCCATACTCTATTTTTATGGTTTGGTTGTTGCTTCTGTCGGTTGAACCTTGGCGTACTCTAGCAAAAATTTCATGATCTGGCCAAATGTCGGGGCAGCACTCGACTCTGCCCATTCAACATTTTTTGGATTATCAAGCTTCACTAAAACGACAAATTTTGGATCATGAATCGGCGCATACCCAATAAACGATCCGATACTCACTCCCTCTTCGTAGCCCTTCGAGCCGGTTTTGGCCACCTGAGCCGTCCCGGTTTTTCCCCCTACCAAATATCCGGGGACATCAGCTCTCTTTCCGTGACCACTCACCACCACGCTCCGTAACATCGTCCCCATGGCTTTACTCGTTTCTTCGCTCACCACCTGTCGTATCACCGTAGGAGCCGTGACCTCAATACTACCGTCGGAATGAATAACCTTATCAATAATATTTGGCTTGAGCAAACGCCCGCCGTTAGCCAGAGCTGCATAAGCAGTCGTCATTTGTATCGGAGTGGCTGTTATTCCCTGCCCGAAAGAAGCGGTAAAAAAATTGATGGTGCTCCGAGTATTCTGCAAATTTTTAAGATTCCCCGGCAATTCCGCTGGTAACCTGATTCCCGTTCGCTCACCAAATCCAAAACGCTTTAAATATTCACCAAAGAGCGTATTTCCCACCAGCTTTTCAACGTAAATAACTCCCGTATTAATTGACTGATCCAACACATGAAACATGTTACTCCGACCATACACTTTATCTTCGGCATTGCGAATAGTATAACCAGCTTCAACCACTCTACCGGTATCTACGTATTCTGTTGTTGGACTCACCTGTCCTTCTTCGATACCAATAGCCATCGTAATCGGCTTCATGATAGATCCTGGTTCGTATGCTGAACTCACTGCTCCATTCAGAAAAATTGAATAGTCCTCTTCTTTAGAGTAATTGTTGGGATCAAACTGTGGTGCCGACGCCATGGCGAGAATATTGCCTGACTGTGGATCCATCACGATGGCAGTCGCTCGATCGGCCTGATACTGTTCCACCGAATCTTTGAGAATTTTTTCCGTCTCGTACTGAATCACCCGATCGAGGGTAAGTGTCACGCTATCACCGTTTGAAGCATGACTAATAGTGCGATCAGACAACGGAATCCATCGACCACTGGCATCCTTTTCCTGTGACAATGTCCCGGTTTCGCCACGGAGCTGTTCATCGAGTGATGCTTCAACTCCATACCCGCCCGCACCGCCCTTGGCCCCTAAACTGGCAAAGCCAATCACCTGAGCAGCCAATTCGCCAGCGGGATAGTAGCGGTATTTTTCCCCCTGAAGTGCTACTCCTTTGTACTTAAGCGTTCGTATCTCTGTCACTTCACCATCACTCAACCGCTTCTTGATTATTTCAAACGGATCATCCTCCAGATTCAGTTTATCGAGAATTTCTGCTGCCTCGATGTCCAAAATACGTGACAGCTCAAGCGCTACGCGATCCTTTTCAACAACATCTCGAGGAACAACAAACACCGTCTGATACTCCCGATTCACAGCTAACGGATAACGATCATCGTTTTCACCATCGTGCATAAAAATTTCTCCACGATCAGCTGCCAATTCCAAAGAAGCGTTGTGTTGATTTTCCGCCAACGCAATCCATTTTTCATGTGACAACACCTGAAGAAAAAAAAGTCGCGCGAGTACCAAGATACCCGCAAAAAACAAAAAGAAAAAAAGGAGTCTTACTCGCCAGACACTTCCTCCGACATGAGGACTCTTTTTCTTTTTTGATTGATACTGGGGAGTATTCCACATATAACTGTCTTTCGTTTGAGAACGAAGCGACTCCCCCTCCTATCGCAACGCTACCGAACTATGTTCTTCCACGTATTTTATACTTCCTGGTTTCTCCATGTGTAGCTCTTGACTCGACGCCTCTTCAATCCGATGGAGTGAACGCAAATCAGCTTCTGTAATACGCAACTCAGCATTCTTTTGCGTCAAAATATTGATTTCTTTTTCCAATGACCGCATGTGGTACCCCTGGACCGCATTCTGATTAACAGCAAACAGATACCCTCCTCCTGAAACAAACAGAGCTGTCATCACTGCCACCAAAAGCATGTGAGCAGAACCCGAAAGCTCCGTCTGTGCGACGGGTTTCGATACCCATGAAGCTACACCTTTTTTATGACGAGCAACTGACATATGAAATTTTATTTTTATTTTTCTTTCTTCTCTACACTTTTTCTACCACCCTCAGTTTGGCACTTCGCGCTCGAGGGTTCCGTACGAGCTCATCACCTCCTGCTACAACCGGTTTCTTTGTTACTAACCTGATACGAGGTCGACGGTCGCAACGGCACACGGGAAATGTAGGTGGACAGACACAGCCTGTGGCCTGTTCTTTGAAAAACTGTTTCACTCGCCTATCCTCTCCCGAGTGGAAAGCAATCACAGCGAGGCGTCCTCCCGTGGCGAGTCGACTCAGTGCCTGTCCGAGAAAAGATTCCAAATGTTGAAATTCCTCATTCACAGCAATTCGAAGCGCCTGAAACGTTTTGGTGGCCGGATGGATTTTCAAAAGTGCACGTTTCCGCTTCGGATAAGCTTCTGTCACTACTCTTGCGAGCTCATGTGTCGTTTCAATCGGCGCTTCCGATCGACGAGCCACTATCGCCTGGGCAATGCGCCAGCTTTCGCTTTCATCACCAAACGCTGTCAATACCTCCGCTAACGACTCCGGCGAATACCTATTCACAATGTCTCTGGCCGTCAAAATCGTGGAGCGATCGAGACGCATATCGAGTGGCCCATCCTCTTGAAAACTAAACCCTCGTTCTGCCGTTTCAATTTGATCTGAAGAATATCCCAGATCAGCCAGAACGGCATCAACGGTTGTGACGCCAAGCTGATCCAAAGCACTCGCCATATCCGAATAATTACTCTGTATCATGACAAGTCTCCCCTCCTCCGAGGCTTGTCTCAACAGGGTATCGGACACAACCACTGACTGAAACTGATCGATAGCTTCCTGGTCAGCATCAAAAGCAATGATTCTTCCAGTCGGCGAAACTTCCGCAAGCATCATGCTGGCATGACCACCACCACCGAGGGTCGCGTCTACCACCACCATTCCTTTTTGAAGGTGCAACTTTTCTTTTACCTCTTCGAGCAATACTGGAATATGCCTTGTCATACAACCCAAGAATCAAAAATCAAAATGCAACCGAGTCAATCTTCATTTTTTATTTTTGAGCTGTATGTTTGTACTTGCACAACTAGTAGATACCTAATTTTCCTAAATCTTCTGCGATCTTCCCCGTATTCTTTTCTGCCTGACTCTTATACTTGTTCCATTTCACCGTATCCCAGATTTCCAGACGGTTGAAAAGACCAACAATCGTTACTTCCTTTTTGAGACCACCATCGTTTTTCAAATATTCAGGCAAAAGCACTCTTCCCTGGCTGTCGAGTTCTACATCGGTTGCTCCTGCGAGCATCACTCGGATAAAACTGCGAGTTCCGGCTTCACCCACTGGGAGTGTTCCAAGCTTTGTGGCGAGCTCCTCCCATACTTTCATCGGATACACGAAGAGACAGTTGTCGAGTCCACGTGTCACTACCACTTTATTCCCCAGCTCTCCTCGAAATTTCGAAGGAAGCGCCAGGCGCTTCTTGGGATCAATCGTATGTGAATATTCGCCGATAAACATAATTTCCCCACTTTCACCCACTTTTCTTATCTACTTCCACATTATACGCCACCCTATTTCACCCGTCAACACATTAGTTATGCACCAAAAAAACAGCTCTATAGAGCTGTTTTTTTAAAAAATTATACCAAAAATTCTTTACATTCTTCCCTGTTCCAAAACTTTCACCAAAAGGCGCACCGGAGCGCCGGCGGAACCCTTGGACAGAAACTCATCAGGGAGCGTTGTCATGCGTGGAGCGATATCGAGGTGTACCCATGGATAGGCATGATCTACAAACTGTTTCAGGAAAACCGCTGCTGTGATAGCTCCACCGTAGCGCGTCCGTCCGAGATTGGCCACATCCCCAAAAGTCCCCTTGATTTCTTCATCATATTCGTCCCACAATGGCAGTGGCCAAACATGATCACCACTTTCCTCCCCAAAGTGACGGAGTTGTAGTTCAAGTTTCTCATCTTCAGTAAACAACGCTGTCGCTCGCTCTCCTAAAGCAGCCATCGCTGCACCTGTGAGTGTCGCGACATCAACCACCAGCGCCGGATGATAGCGCTTGGCATAGTGGAGGGCATCTGCCAAAATAATCCGCCCCTCCGCATCCGTATTCAACACTTCGATTGTCTTGCCGGACATGGAACGAATGATATCTCCTGGACGATAACTGGCTCCCGACATCATGTTTTCTACTGCCGGTACCAAAACCACAATGTTCTTTTTCAGTTTCAAACGTGTTGCTATAGCCAGAGCATGAATCACCGCTGCCCCACCAGACATATCCATATTCATCCCGAGGATGTAGTCGCTTGGCTTCAGATTGATACCACCCGTATCAAAGGTGACTCCCTTCCCAACCAACACAACCGGTTTATCATTCTTTTTCCCGCCGTGATATTCCATAATAATAAACCGCGATGGCGCTTCGGATCCTTTGCCGACTCCGAGCACCCCACCCATACCAAGTTTTTCCATCTGCTGTTCATTGAGCACCGTCACCTTGACTGGCAATCCTTTCACTGTTGCCCGAGCATGGCGCGCCAGAATGTCTGGGGTCATCGCTCCTCCCGGCATCGTCGCAATATGACGTGATTGATTCACTTCTTCTCCGATAACTTTCCCTCGCTCAATACCCAAACGAATATCTTTCTCTCCGGCATTCAAAAACGAAACCGTTTTCAAACGTGGAAACCCTTCAGTTGGTTTTGTGAGGAATTCTTGAAACGAAAACTCCGCCATAATCATATTGACCGTCAGCATTTCAGCGAGATCCTGCGGTGCCATCTTCAAATGACTCAAATGAAACTGCTTGAAATCACACACTATTTCTGTATATTTCTTCGCCATCGCCTCACGAACCACCCGCCGGGCCAACAACTGAAGCTTGCGTCGTGTCATTTCTGCTCGTTTGCCTATCACGAGTATAAGCGTCACCGTTTCACCCCGCACCTCTATCACGCCATCCTTTCCTTCCTCTACCAAGCGCACCCGAAGCGTGTCTTTTCGTATCTTCCCCTCCTGTACTCTCTTGATGTGCATACTCCAAAAGTTAATATTCAATTTCATTCCACCCAAACTTTCCACTCTGCAACTCAAGTACTTTTTCAGAATATTTTTTCTTCGTTGATCCTGCTTGGTTATGCAGTGTAGATGAATGCGGAGCAAGAAAATTTGTTGAGTAAGCGTCCTCGCTTGAGGCTCAGAAATTTTCTCTCCGCAGAATCACACTTCGTCCAAGGAGAAGACAGAAGAAAAACTATTCCAAAAAGTACTACTCTCCACTCAGTTTGTTAATGTCCTTGAGCACTTCTTCGGCGTGGCTACTGGGTTTCACATTCTCATAAATCTTGGCGATCTTTCCCGCTGGATTAATGAGAAATGTTGTCCGAAGAATCCCCATATACTCTCGTCCCATAAACTTTTTTTTGGCCCACACTCCGTAGAGTTCGACGACCTTTTTTTCCTCATCAGAGAGCAGTGTAAAGGGTAGTTCATACTTCGTTGCAAACTTGGCATGTTTTTTCACGGTATCAACACTCACTCCGAATACCACTGCCTGTGAACGTTTAAATTGAGGAAACGTGTCGCGAAACTGACAGGCTTCGACCGTACAGCCAGGTGTATCATCCTTGGGATAGAAATAGAGCACCACCCACTGACCAATGTACTCTTTCAGAATATGAAGTTTGCCTTCTTGATCGGGAAGAGTAAAATTTTTGGCTTTGGTTCCTACTTTTGGTAGCATATATTTTTCTCATGGATGAATGATGAATTTTATCATAAAAAGAAAACCCCCGCCACGACGATGCGTAGCGGGGAAAAGTGGCCACTCTCTTTCAGAGAGCCTTCAGTGATGAGGACAGATGGCGGCGTACACCTGATGCTCTACTGCCTGGAACAGAGGAAGCGGCATATCCGCCTCGCGCCTCAACGCTTCCATACGAGAGAGCGCCAGGGAAAACTTCCCAGCGCTCAAATGCTCCAGCACGGCACGAAGGGAATCATGGCCTCCGAGCATC
>JAGOOJ010000031.1 GCA_017992575.1 Candidatus Moraniibacteriota bacterium
GTGCTGACCTTTCCGGCTGAATATCATGCCAAGCATTTGGCTGGTCGTCAGGCGACTTTTGAAGTGAAGCTCCAGGTGGTGCAGGAGCGTGAAATTCCGGTACTTGATGATGCTTTTGCTCAGAGTCTTGGAAAATTTGAAACACTGGATGCCGTCAAAGAAAATCTGCACACTGGAATGTTGGAGGAGAAGAAGGAACAGAAAAAACAGGATCATCGCACTGCGATACTGGATGCACTGGTAGCACAGGCAACTATCGAATATCCTCAGATTTTGATCGAGCAAGAACTACGCAAGATGACCCATGATTTCGAAGCTCAGTTGCAACAAATGGGACTGTCGTTTGATGCCTACCTAGAGCAGATGAAAAAGACCAAAGAAGAAATTGAAAAAGAATGGTTGCCTCAAGCGAAGAAGCGCTTGGCTGCCAATCTCGTGGTAGAACATTTAGCAGAAGAAGAGTCTATCGCTGTTGATTCTGCAGAGGTAGAAGTCGAGATGAACAAAGCGCTACAGTATTACAAAAACGTGAAAGATATTGAGAAGAATCTCGATATGGAACGATTGTACACGGCAGTAGCCGGACAGATGAAGAATGAAAAAGTGATGGCTTGGCTTGAGACGCTATAATTTCTCTGTTGTGAAAGTATGCGTATGAAAAACAATTACCTTGTTCCAATGGTTGTTGAAAAGACTGCTTTTGGAGAGCGGGCTTACGATATCTATTCCCGTCTTTTGAAGGATCGCATTATTTTCATTGGTTCACCGATAGATGATGATGTGGCAAACGCTATTATTGCTCAGCTGTTGTTCTTGGAGTCAGCTAACCAGAAGGACGATATCAAGATGTATGTCAACTCTCCTGGGGGATCGGTCACAGCAGCGCTTGCCATCTATGACACCATGCAGTATGTGCGCCCTGAAATTCAAACCATTTGTATTGGAATGGCAGCCTCGGCAGCAGCATTGCTTCTTTCGGCTGGAAAAAAGGGTAAACGTATGACACTTCCCAATAGCGAAGTGATGATCCATCAGGTTTTGGGGGGAGCATCAGGACAGGCAACGGATGTGGATATTCATGCCCGACATATTCTCGCCACTCGTGATCGGCTGAATAAAATTTTGGCTAAACATACCGGACAGAAGTTGCAGAAGATTGAGCGAGATACCGAGCGAGACTATTTCATGTCAGCTGAAGAAGCGGTGAAATACGGTATCGTTGACAAAATTATCGGTTAGTAATAAAAAACACCCTTCACAATCCGTTTCTGCCAGTTGGCGGACGAGCGGACGAGGGTGTTTTTTGTATGGTGATTATTCCAAAATAGAGCGTAGACTAGCCCCGTTCATTTCTGGTGGCTGTGGAATCTCCATGAGATCGAGCACCGTCGGCGCGACGTCAGAGAGCAGGCCATTTACTTCATTTTGTTCGCGCATCATTTCCTCAGCTGTTTTTTCACGGTGATTGTCAGGAGAAATGTACCAGAGGGGGATAGGATTCGTTGAGTGTTCTGTATCGATCTCTCCGGTAGAAGGTTTTTTCAATTCCTCGACGTTACCATGATCGGCCGTGATGAGAGCAGCTCCTCCAGCCTTGAGAATAGCCGGAAGGAGAATGGAAAGGCTTTTGTCAGTAGCCTCGACTGCTTTAATAGAGGCTTCTTCATTGCCAGTATGCCCGACCATGTCGGCGTTGGCATAGTTGACGAGGATGAAATCGTAGACACCGCTTTCAATATTTTCAATAAGTTTCTCGGTAATTTGAGGTGAACTCATTTCAGGGACTTCATCAAAATGAGCAACAGTGGGGGAAGGGATGAGTACGTGGTCTTCTCCGGGAAAGGCTTTTTCTTCTCCGCCATTAAAAAAATAGGTAACGTGGGCGTACTTTTCCGTTTCAGCAATGCGCAGTTGTTTTTTTTCATGAGTGCTCAGTATTTCACCGAGACTGTTTTTGATATCCTCTGGAGGGAAAGCAACATGGGCAGGGAGTCCGCGTTCATATTCGATGAGTGTAGTGAAATGAACATCAAGTTTGGTTCGTGTGAAACCAGTGAAATCAGGGAGAACGAACGCCTGTGTCAATTCTCGGGCGCGGTCCTCTCGAAAGTTGAAGAAAATGATTGAATCATGTTCTTTGATGAGGGCTACTGGATGTCCTTTCTCGAGAATAATGGTTGGTTCGATATATTCGTCCGTAACGTTCTTTAGGTAGGACTGCTCAAAGAGAAGGCCCGGATCCTCGGCGGTCGCACCGGTACCTTCGGTTAACATACGATAGGTTTTCTCGACTCGATCCCAGTTGTTATTACGATCCATGGAAAAATTTCGCCCTGAGACACTCCCGATTTTCCCCACACCAATGAGACGTATTTCTCGAAGGAGCTCTTTGAATTGTTTGATACCGTCTGTCGGAGCAGAATCCCGGCCATCGCTGAAAATATGAACAACTACATCAGTCAAAGCTTCATTTTTTGCCAGTTTGAGTAACGCGAGGAGGTGATCCTTATGGGAGTGAACAGAACCGGAACTGAGGAGTCCCATGAGGTGTAGGGTTGTCTTGTGTTCTTTGGCATTGTGGATACTTTCGAGGAGCGCCTCATTTTTGAGGAAGCTTCCATCCTGAATAGAAAGTGAAATACGAGGCATGTTCTGGTAGATAACCCGTCCGGCGCCCATAGTCATGTGACCGACCTCACTATTTCCGGCCGTATTCCAGGGGAGACCAACAGAAATACCCGATGCCTGAAGAGTTGTCATTGGGTAAAAACGGTTCAATTTTTCGAATGTGGGAAGAGTAGCTTCACGGATGGGATTTCCTTGGACATTATTGGAAAGTCCCCAGCCATCAAGTACGACAAGCACAACTGGTTTGTACATTTTTTTGTTTGTTGATGTATATATTCTCTTCCTCGTACTTCTATGGTATCACTGTTTTCCTTTTGACAAAAGGCAGACCAGAGATTATTATGGGTGTACGGCATTTAAACAGTGAAACAGTGCCTCCAGTTCGATACTGGCTACAGAAAAGCAACCAATGTGGTATATGATTATGGGCGTGAATAAGCGGAGAATAGCATATATGAACACAGGTCCTCTTTCCAAGAAGGAAAAGGGTAGTTTTTTGGTAGCTCTTTCCTATCGGGTGGAAGCGCTTTCTCTTTATGGGATATATACTTTTGGGAGTAGCCACTTTGGCTCTCGGGACGATTGTGGGATATCTGGTACGTCAGAATCTTGCTAAGAAACAACTTTCGACGGCAGAAGGACAAGCAGCCAAGATGTTGGCCGAAGCTGAAATACAAGTGAAAGAAATCACTGTATCGGCTAAGAATCAGGCAGTGCAGATTTTAGAAGAAGCCAAGAAGAATGAGCAGTCACGAGAGGAGAAGATTCTCCTTCAGGAAAAACGTATTGAAAAACGGGAAGAGCAGGTAGAAAAGCAAGCTGAAGAGGCTGAAGCGGAAAAGAGAAAACTGCTTCAAAAAGCGGATGAGATTCGAGCTATTCGTGAGGAATCAGAGAAAATTCGTGGTGAAGAAATGGTTCGCTTGCAAGAAGTAGCCAAGTTGTCCCAAGAAGAGGCTCAGGGGAAATTGTTTCAGTTGGTAGAAGAGGAAAGCAAGGACGCCCTCGTTAAGCGTATGTCTAAGCTTGAGAATGAGGCTCATGATGAACTTGAGAAGCGTTCACTTTCTATCATGGCCACTGTTATCCAGAAGTATTCGCGTTCGCACGTTTCAGAATTCACTACAACGACCGTATCCATTCCGTCTGACGATATTAAGGGCAAGATTATTGGTAAAGAAGGGCGTAATATCCGGGCCTTGGAAAAGGAAACAGGCGTGGAGTTTATCGTGGATGATACGCCAGGGTCTATTGTCATATCAGCGTTTGATCCAGTGCGTCGCGAGATTGCTCGGATCGCTCTCGAGAAGCTCATCAGTGATGGACGGATTCACCCGGCTCGTATTGAAGAGGCGGTTGAGGAAGGAAAGAAAGAAATTGATCAAAAGATCAAGGAAGCCGGAGAAGCAGCAGCCTACGATGCCGGCATTGCTGGACTCCATCCGAAACTACTCTATATCCTGGGGCGTTTGCGCTATCGTTACAGTTATAAGCAGAACGTACTCCTTCATTCTCTCGAGGTATCCTATTTGGCCGGTGCTTTGGCATCCGAGCTTGGGGCAGATGTCGCTTGTGCCAAGAAAGCAGGACTCCTTCACGATATTGGCAAAGCAGTCGATCACGAAATTGAAGGGACTCATGTGAAAATTGGCATGCGTATTTTGGAGAAATTTGGTATTGGTCAGAACGTGATCGATGCCATGAAGTGCCATCACGATGAGTATCCACATCAGACTATTGAGTCATTTATCGTGACGGCAGCGGATGCTTTATCAGCTGCTCGACCAGGAGCGCGTAAGGAAACAGCGGAGAAATACATCAAGCGCTTGGAAGAGCTCGAAGCGCTCATCAACTCATTTCCGGAGGTGGAAAAATCCTACGCCATTCAGGCAGGACGTGAGGTGCGTATCTTTGTCAGTCCAGAAAAAGTGGACGATCTCGGTGCTATGAAATTGGCTCGTGATATTGCTAAGCGTATTGAAGAAGAATTGAAGTACCCGGGAGAAATCAAGGTGAATGTCTTTCGTGAGACGAGAGCGGTAGAATACGCCCGGTAGGGTCGTGAATAGGCTATATTGACAAAAAATGGCTTAGGCATTGCATAGTTTAGAAAAAAGGCTTAAAATGAAGGGTAGATAGTAACTAGTGCTTTCATTTTTCCTACACTCTGGTCTTTCTGGAGCAAGGAGAAGAAAGAAGCTCTAAACTAGAAAGGTAGGTGAGATGTATGAAAAATGTAAACAAAGATGCTCTCGTGCACGCTATTGTCGATAAGACCGAGCTTTCAAAGAAGGACGTGGAGGCTATGCTCGAAGTGATGCTTGATGAAATAACTCGGGAACTCTCTGCTGGCAACAAAGTGACTCTCACTGGTTTCGGAACATTCAAAGTTTCTAACCGCGCTGCTCGTGAGGGTATTAATCCTCAGACCAAGGCCAAGATCATGATTCCGGCTATGACGGTTCCGAAGTTCACTGCTGGAAAGACTTTGAAAGAAGCTGTCAAATAGTCTTCCCTGATTTCTCCAGATGCGTATCAGAGGGATCAGAAAAGATAGGGTCACAATCCCGTATCCGCTCCGTCACAGGATGGTTGGCGGAGCGGGATTGTTGCTTTGTTGACGGGAAGCCGTTCTTTGCGTACACTGGGTAGGTATCTTGAATTCGGAGCATAGTATAGTGGTAGTACGAGTGGACTTGAGTTGTGACCATTTAGTCCTGGCTCAGCAAGTTCTCTCAAGTGAGGTAAGTTTCCAATTCGGAGCATAGGTGTAGTTGGTGGTACGAGTGGACTTGAGTTGTGACCATTTAGTCCTGGCTCAGCAAGTTCTCTCAAGTGAGGTAAGTTTCCAATTCGGAGCATAGGTGTAGTTGGTAGTACGAGTGGACTTGTAATGCGACCATTTAGTCCTGGCTCAGCAAGTTCTCTCAAGTGAGGTAAGTTTCCAATTCGGAGCATAGTATAGTGGTAGTACGAGTGGTTTGGGACCATTTAGTCCCGGTTCGATTCCGGGTGCTCCGACATGAAAAAGGTAGTGACAATCGGGGGAGGAACAGGGAGTTTCACCTTACTCTCAGGGCTCAAGAAATATCCGATTGAGCTTTCGGCTATTGTTTCAATGGCCGATGACGGCGGATCTACAGGGATACTGCGCGATGAGCTCGGGGTGTTGCCACCCGGAGATGTCCGCCAGTGTCTGGTGGCGCTGTCTGATACTCCTGATATGCTTCGGGAGCTCATGAATTATCGTTTTGCCGAAGGAGGCCTCGAGGGACATAGTTTCGGCAATATCTTTTTGTCAGCCTTGGAGAAAATCACTGGAGATTTTGGGCAGGGAGTAGAAGAGGCAGCCAAAATTCTGAATGTTCGGGGCGCTGTCGTACCAGTGACCTTGTCTGACACTCGACTCTTTATGGAGCTTGAGAATAAAGAGGTGTTGGCTGGTGAACATGAAATCAATGTCAGTCAAAAACTTGAACGGGTAGGAGTAAAAAAAGTTTTTCTAAAACCGTGGCCAAAAGCCAATCCCTTGGCTCTTAAAAAGATTCTCGAAGCCGACCTGATCGCCATCGGTCCGGGCAATCACTACTGCGCTATTATCCCGAATCTTTTGGTACCTGGTATCGCCGAGGCACTCCGAAAAACGAAAGCGAAGATTGTGTATAATTGTAATCTCATTAGTAAACACGGACAGACGGATTTGTTTACTTTGGAGGAGTATGTCCGTGAGATTAATAGGTATATTGGGAGTGAGCGGATTGACTATGTCACCTACAATATTCGTAAGCCGGCACCGGCGCTACTGAAAAAATATGAATCTGATGGCCTCCTTGTTCCTTTTTTAAATACTACCAAACGTTCCTATCGAGTGATCCAAGCTGATATTTTGAGTAGTGAAAAAACACTTCGTCGCAAAGAGGATAAGATTGCCCATACACGGGCGTTCATCCGCCATGATTCCGAGAAATTAGCCAAAGTACTGGTCATGCTTCTTGAAATTGAAGGCTACGAGAGTATTTTGAAGGATATTGTGTAAGCTTTTCCACTATTGATACATATACTGCGATGACGCTCGTCTCCAGGAGTCTGACCAGGCCCTACTCGGCCCCATTTTTTGACAGAAGTGTCTGGAAAAGCTAGACTGGTTCTACAGAGTTACCTCTGTTTTTTTGTTCGAAAAAGCATTGTATGGCCAATTACACCCTGATTTTCAAAGAAAAAAAGAACGTGGCTGATGGCACGGATATGTTTGTTTTTGACAAACCAGCCGATTTCGTCTTTGAAGCAGGGCAGTATGTGGTCCTCCGTCTCAGTAATCTGGTAGCTCCAGATACTCGAGCAGGGGTCCGTTCGT
>JAGOOJ010000032.1 GCA_017992575.1 Candidatus Moraniibacteriota bacterium
GCCATCATATCGATGACGTCATTCATATCCATATTGATGTACTCTTTGTAGTACCAGAAGTTTTCTTTGGAGAGCTTCGGGGCGACACGGAGGGTGGGTGCCGAAAGGTTGGTTTCGACGAAAAACTTCTTGTAGATCGGCAGAAGCGCTGCTGTGGTACCAACAACGCCAGCAGTAGAAGTATTAGGTGCTGGAGCCGTATGGTAGGCAAAGCGGACCCCCACAGTCTGCATGTCGGCAAAAAGCGTTTTCCATTCGGAAGCAAAAGAGGTGTTTTTTTCGAACCATTCACTCTTTCGTCCGAGTAATATGCCCTTGGAGTATTCGCTTCCCGGGTAGAGTTCGTAGGTGCCACGCTCACGGGCCAGGTCTATTGAGGCTCGGTAGGTATGATAGGTATAGCGTTCAAAGAGTCGATCAACCTCTGTTCGGGCCTCTTTACTGTCATAGGCGAGCTTGTGAGTCGCGAGGTACTCGGCGAGTCCGAGGTAGCCTAGTCCGACACTGCGGTAGCGTTTCGAGGTGCGTTCGGCTTCTTTGATAGGGTAATAATTAAGCGTGACAACGTTGTCCAAGACGCGCATAACAACGGGAAAAACATCGGCGATGACGGCTGGCTCAAAAACAGTTGCAACGTTGATAGAAGCGAGGTTACAAACAACTAGGTCACCAGGTTCATAGCGGATAATAATCTTACCATCCTCGATGGTTTCTTCAATAAAGCGAGTATCAGAGGTGTTCTGGCAGATTTCGGTGCACAGCTG
The DNA here is from genome assembly GCA_017992575.1 of Candidatus Moraniibacteriota bacterium. Classification (GTDB taxonomy): domain Bacteria; phylum Patescibacteriota; class Minisyncoccia; order Moranbacterales; family UBA1568; genus UBA1568. The sequence goes on from JAGOOJ010000032.1 coordinate 765, forward strand.
AGTCGAATAGATGTTGCCGACGTGTTTGTTCGGATTGAGACGATTAACTGTATCACGGAAAAACACATAGGGCATGCCAGTCTCCACTGTCGATTTCAAGAATTTCTTGAAAATTTCTTTGGCTTTGATGGTTTTCTTCATTTCGAGGCGAGCATCTTTTTCAAGAGTGAGGTAGAAAGCCTCAAATTCCTTATCAAAGGTATCTTGGAGGCGCTTCCCGTAGAACTTTTCGATTTCATGAGGATCAAAAAGGGTGACATCCCCATCTTCTTTGAGGCGTTTCATGAAAAGATCAGGAATAGAGACGGCCGGGAAAATATCGAAGGCTTTGGATCGGATATCTCCCGTTTCGGTCTGGAGATCGAGAAAGTCATGAATATCAAGGTGCCAGATATCGAGCGTCACCGATATAGCCCCGAGGCGTGACCCGAGCTGATTGACGGCTACAGCAGTGTCATTGATTACTTTGACCCACGGATTGACGCCACCGGACATTCCTTTGACGCCACGGATAGAACTGCCACGGGAACGGATATTGCCCAAGTAAACACCGACCCCACCTCCAAATTTGGAGATCTGAGCCATGTTCTCAATGGCGTGATAGATGGCGCGCAAATCGTCGTTGACGTTTATCTTGAAACAGCTCGACAGCTGATGATAGTTGGTGCGGGCATTTAAGAGGGTCGGAGTCGGGAGTGAGATACGCTGTTCCGAACAGTGTTTGTAGATTTTGAGAGCAAAAGCGAGGCGATTTTCGGCCTTTTCAGGAATGGCGAGGAAGAGTGCCACGGACATGTACATTTCCTGAGGGAGCTCCTTGATGATCTTGTTTGGATTCAAGAGGTAACGCTTGATAAAGGAGACAACAGTCGTGTATTCGTAGCTCGTATCAGTATCACGCGACAAGTGTTTACCGGCTTCGAGGATGTCTTCTTTGGAATAGTACTGGTAGAAGTCTTTGTAATACAAACCTTGGGAGATATAGTCATCGAAGAGTTTCTGATAGGCAAGCGGAGAATAGATATCTTTCTGTTCGATACCGCGATTTTTGGTAGCTTTTTTGTAAAGATCACCTAAGAGGATGCGGGCAGCGATATTTTGCCAGAAAATATTTTCTACGGTGACGAGGTCAATACAGGTTTTGACGAGGAGCTTGCTAATGTCTGCTGTTTTGATATCAGCAACGATGTTTTTCTTGAAAGCTTCAATGAGAGCCTCGAATGTACAGTCTTTTTCGTAGCCGAGAGCGGACCGATCAAAGACGGCTTTAATTTTGGTGAGATCGAAAAGTTCTTTTCGTCCATCAGCCTTGGTGACCTTCATGGACTGGTGTTCGAATTGGGAGAGAAGTTCTTCTTTATGCTCATCGCGCTTTTCATTCTGCTTCTCTCGATAGAGAATATAGGCCTTGGCTACCTCATACTTCCCTTCCTTCATGAGATGCATCTCTACCAGGTCCTGAATAGTTTCTACTGAGGGGATATGACGCTCTTCACTAGTACCACACGAGAAGACGAGATCCTCGATGATATCATCGGTCATGAGTGGAATAAACTCTTTCTCTGTTTCGCCAACAGCATCACAGGCCAGAGTGATAGCTGTTTCGATACGGGAGCGATCAAAGTCTGCTATTTCTCCATCGCGTCGTTTGATGTGGTCGAGAGTCATACGGTTATCTTGAGTCGATGAGACGACTGTTATTTATTTGTTTTATGTGTCAAAAAAGAAACTAGGGGAAAATGGAGAGTGCGTCTACACGAGTCTTTTTTCTACTACAGACCAGTCAATGACTTTCATGAAGGAAGCTATATAGTCTGCCCGTTTGATTCCATAGTCAGTGATATAGGCATGCTCCCAGCAGTCCATGGCGAGCAGTACTTTTGTATCGATAATGTGTCCCTCGTGGTGGTCGCTAATCCACGCATGAAACAGCTCTTTACTCACCGTGTCTTCAACAAGGACGACCCACCCGATTCCTCGCATCATACCAAGTTTGCTAAAGCTTTCTTTCCAAGCATCGATACTTCCCCAAGTAGCAATAATTTTCTTTTCAAGTACCGAGTCTGCTGATGGAGAGGTAGTCTCTTTGCTCATATTGGCGAAGTAGAGTTCGTGCATTCTCATACCATCGAACTCCCATCCGAGTCGGCGTTTGAGTTCATAGTATTCAGTGGTTCCGGATTCCAGAGTGTCTAATTTCTCCATGAGGAGGTTGGTGTTTTTCACGTACCCTTCATACAGAGTGAAGTGATTGGTGAGCATGACATCTGAGAATCCCGGCAAACCAAGGAGTGATGTAAAATCTTTCGCAGTATAGATATCCGACATATTTTTGTGTTTAGATTTTTCCGACGAGATCAATACCTGGCTTTAGAGTTTTCCCGCCCTTCTTCCAGTTGGCTGGACAGACTTCGCCACCATGAGTGCGTACGAATACGGCTGCCTCGAGTTTGCGAAGAAGTTCATCGGCAGAGCGTCCTACATTGTTGGCGTGGACTTCGTAGGCTTGAAGTACTCCATCTGGATCGATAACAAATGAACCACGCAGTGCCAGTCCACGATCATCGCCTTCGTCAATGTAGACACCAAATGTTTTAGAGATATCTCCGGATGGATCGGCAACCATGGGGTACTCGAGACCTTTGATAGCTGGCGAGTGATCGTGCCAGGCTTTGTGAGTAAACTTGGTATCAGTTGAGACAGAGAGTACCTCTGCGCCGAGTTCTTGAAATTTGGCGTAGTTCTTCTGCATTTCTTCGAGCTCCGTTGGACAAATGAATGTGAAGTCAGCTGGGTAGAAAAACACCACTACCCATTTCCCAGCGTAGTCTGAAAAGTGGGCTTTATGGAATGCTTCTTTTTGGTAGTAATCGAATTCCATATCGGGCACCTTTTTTCCAATAACAGGAAAGAATCCAAGCTCAGGGATCATTTCCTCGTGACACTCTCCACCACCGCAACATGATTCTTGGTACATATTTTTGTGTAAAAAGATGAGTTATACGACCGAGGTCGCTTACCTATAATAAGGGCTTGAAAAGTGCCTGTCAACTATCCCCTTTCTAGGCCATAAAAAAGACGTTTTTTTATAATTAATTTCATATTTTCAACAACATGTAGTGTAGGGTATTGAATTTTAGACACAATGATAAGGTCTGTGTTCTAATAAAAAAATCCTCCATTTAAGGAGGATTTCTTTGTTTTTCAAGAAGCAGATTTTTTTGTTCAGAAATGGTTACCAGGAACCTGGTTGAGTGCTTTCCCGAGGACGAGCTGTTCGATATTTTCTCGTGTGGTGTCGAGAATACGTTCGAGGGCTTCTTCACTGTAAAAGCCGATATGTGGAGTGAAAACAACGTTGTCCCGAGCCAGAAGATTTTGATTCTGGTCGTGTTTTTTGACGTCTGTTTGGCAATCAGCTTGGAGACACTGGTTGTCATCTTTGACGGATTCTTCTCCTTCCAAAACATCAAGCCCGGCACCCGAGAGAATCCCTTTGTCGAGTGCTTCGATGAGCGCCTCATTTTCGATAATGCCTCCTCGGGCGGTATTGATGAGGAGTGCTCCCCTTTTTATTTTTTTGATATTATCCTGATTAATAAGGTGGTGGGTATGCTCATTGTAGGGCACATGAAGTGTGACGATGTCTGAATGAGCGAGAACATCATCAATGGAAGTGTATTTGTAGTGGAGTACTTCTGAAAGAAAGGTATTTTTTTGGGTATCAAAAGCAAGGACATGCATGCCGAAACCCTTAGCAATGCGGATAACATGGAGGCCGATGTGGCCAGTACCGATGACCCCGAGCGTTTTGTCCTTGAGATCAAATCCCATAAGCCCTTCGATAGAGAAATCCCCCTTTAGTCCGCGCGCGTAGGATTTATGAACGTTTCTGGAAAGTGCCAGAATGAGAGCGAAAGTGTGCTCTGCGACCGTATTTTCTCCATAAAATGGCACGTTTTCTACGACAATCCCCTTCTCATTGCAGGTAGCGACGTCGATGTGATCAAATCCCGTCGAACGCGTCAAAACGCCCTTGAGTCCTGGTATTTTTCCCAAAAGAGAGGCGGTCACAGTTGAATAAATAAAAACAGAAACAATTTCGCATCCTTCCGCTTTGGTTACTGTTTCTTCATTAAGGGTTTCGGTGTAAAAAAGTACTTCGTGATGGGCAAGTTTTTCTTTCAAATAAGCCCTGTCTTTGTCGGTCGCTTCGAAGAAGGCAATGCGCATAGTACGTTTTTTAACAATAATACTTGCATTATAGTTGAAAACACGCTAATGAGATAGAGGGTCTTTGAGGAAAAAATATGTCTATTCTGTCACAATCACTGTTTTCATTGGAAATCCCACGTCATCTTAATGATAAGCGGGTTGATGCTGCCTTGGCGACATTGCTCCAAGAAAAACATCCGGAAAAACCGCATCTTTCTCGGTCTGTTTTGACTCGGGCCCTCAATGATGGTCAAATATTAGTGAATAATAAACCTGTTTTAGCTCGCTCTCTGGTGGCAACTCATGATGTGATTACATTATCACAGCATCTCTGGGAAAAAATGCCTGATCTCAAGCCTTCATTCGAACCGATAACGCTTTCAGTGCTGTTTGAAAATCAAGAAATTTTAGTGTTAGATAAGGGGCCAGGGGTGCAAATGCATGAGGGCGGTTCATATAATAAAACAACAGTAGCTCAGTGGATTTTGGCTCACTATCCGGAACTAGCAACGGTTGGGGGCGATGTCCTGCGTCCCGGCATTGTTCATCGTCTCGACCGGGATACCTCCGGAGTGCTAGTTGTTGCAAAAAACGATAATAGTTTTCAAGCGCTGAAAAAGATTTTTCAGGATCGCGAGATGGAGAAACGATATGTGGCTTTAGTATACGGTAATCTTGAACAACCCGAAGGGAAAATTGATGCGTCACTCATGCGTCGTCCTGGTGAATTAAAGCGACGAGCTATTGATACGGAAAAATTTGAGGGGACACTGCCAGGAAATACTCGATCCGCTCTGACCTACTATCGGGTGGTTGAACGCTTTGAAGGCTATGATTTGGTTGAACTCACTCCTAAAACGGGCCGTACCCACCAAATCCGCGTTCACCTGACATTTCTGGGTCATCCCGTTGTTGGGGATGCACTGTATTCTTTTAAAGAAGCCAAACGGAAAGATTCTCTTTTCCCGGACCGGCACATGCTTCACGCCTCTAGTCTCTCGTTTACTCTTTTTGGAGAGAAGTATTCTTTTGAGTCGCCACTCCCTGATGATTTCAAGAATGCACTTGCTTGTCTTTCTCCTCTGCCGACTGAAGAGGAAAAGTGGTAATTTTTCGGGAAGCCAATCTAGAGGCTGGTCATGAACCGCGGTGCTTGACGAAACCCTAGGTACAGGCTATGATAGTGAGGCTTTGAAAACCTCCCCGCCACGCTTCGCGTAGTGATGGAGGAGGAGCCTTTTATTTTAGTAGAGTAAACTCCCCGATATTTTAATGTACTGTTATGCATCAGAAGCTTGTTTCCTTCAATTTAAAGCAAAGAAAGTCTTTTTCTGAACTGCCAGAATTGCGGGCTGGTGATGTTGTCAAGATTTTCCGCAAAATCAAAGAAGGCGCCAAGGAACGTGCTCAGATGTTCCAGGGTACCGTGATCGCTATTAAGGGCGGTCAGAGTGCTTCCAAGACTATTACGGTTCGCAAGGTTTCCGATGGGATTGGTGTAGAATTGATTCTTCCCCTCTCTTCTGATCAGATTCAGAAGATTGAGTTCGTGAAGCGCACCACTGCTCGTCGTGCCAAGCTCTACTTCGTTCGTGATAAATCAGCCAAGGTCTTGAGTAAGAAACTCAAGGAAGTGGCTGTGAAACCCAAGTTTCGACCAGTAGTCAAAAAAGAAGTGGCTACTCCAGTTGAAACAGAAGTGGTCGTCGAGACAACTGAGAACAAAGAGGCCTAATCAGGCCTCTTTCTTTAGTCTTTCACCGGGTATTGCATAGGAAGAAAAGAATTGGTACAGTGTATGGGTGTAGAATAGGATTAGGAGTCTAGAGTTTAGTTTTTCTGGCTAATGAAACTATCGAAGCTAGAAGCTGTTGAAGCCCAGGTGGCGGAATTGGTATACGCGCTAGCTTGAGGTGCTAGTTCCCGCAAGGGATTGGAGGTTCGAGTCCTCTCTTGGGCACAGAGTGAATGAAATGAGCGATGGGCCCAAAGCAAGTGAACT
>JAGOOJ010000033.1 GCA_017992575.1 Candidatus Moraniibacteriota bacterium
GAAGAAAAACGTAAACAAAAGACGAAATAAAAAAACATGTTTTTTGGGAAGAAACAACCATACTTTCTTGGTATTGATTTCGGTACCTCTCTCATCAAAGCGGTAGAGTTGACGTTGATAGAGGGAAAGCCGAAGCTTTCAAATTACGGGCAAGTTGATTTGGCCCGGCTGGAGAAGGGTATACTTTCGGAGGGCAACACTTACGATGATGAAGTGGTGTTGTATTTGCGTGCTTTGTTTAATCGTTTTCATCCTGAGAGCCAATCGGCCTACGTGGCGATGCCGGCTTTTATCGGGCTGATTTCTCTTATTGAATTGCCAGAGATGAATGAAGATGAATTGAAAGAGGCGGTCAGATTGGAAGCTCATAAATACATTCCTTCTCCATTAGAGGAAGTAGCGTTGAGCTGGGAGGTTGTCGGGGTACACGAGAGTCCGGAAGGTCAAAAAAAGATGGAAGTGCTTTTGGTGGCAGCTCTGAATAAAGAAGTGAACCGCTATAAGAAATTCATTAGCGATGTCGGTCTTCAAATGGAATTTCTGGAATTGGAAACATTCTCGTTGGCTCGCTCTATTATCGGGCACGAAACAGGTGTGTACCTTCTGGTTGATATCGGATCTCGTGCCACAAACCTTATTTTGGTTGATGACGGTGTCGTCAAAATGAGTCGCAACCTAGATGTTGGTGGCAAGGATGTGACACGTACGCTTCATGAGGGATTGAATGTTACACTGGAACGTGCAGAAGCCTTGAAAAAGAGCACGGAAGATTTTTTGAATACTCCTGAGTCGGCCATGATTTTTCCGTCACTCGAAATGATAGCCAGCGAATCACAGCGGATGCTGGATTCTTTTATGGCCAAGTATCCAGACAGGATATGTCAAGGGGTAGTTCTTTCAGGGGGGACTGCTCAGATGATAGGACTGACAGAATATTATGCCAAAATGATTGGTCTGCCAGTGAGTATCGGTGATCCTTGGGCACGTATTGCTTATGATGAGAGTGTTCGTTCGGATATAGAAAAAATGGGAACATCATTTTCAGTAGCTTTAGGGTTAGCTTTGGCTGGTATTGATGCTTTGGATCCGACAAAGGGTGTTTCTCCCAAGAAAAAATTTTCCCTGAAAGCACTCCTCAACAAGGACCTCTAATTTATTTATGTAACGAGCATGGCTGGTGTCAATCTCTCACAATCAATGGCTTCTCAGGCAGATAAATCGGCAAAGCGACCGTTTTCGGCCTCGAGTTTCCCTTTGAGTATTATATTGCTCCTCTTGACGCTTATCGGTTGGGGGGGATTACGTTGGTATCTGTATTCTTTGAATCAGAAAATTACACAATTGGACGAGACTATCTCTGCAAGTGGTAACAGATTACAGGGTGAAAATATTGATCGTATCACTGACTTTGATGCCCGGACATCATTGCTTGGTGTGAGTACCGCAGAACGAGTGGATCCTGTGATGATTCTTTCGAAAATTGAAGCGTTGATTGTCCCGGAGGTGGTACTGACGAAATATCAGTATGACAAAAAGGAGAAGACGAGTCTTGTTGCTGGTGAAACGGATAACTTTCGCTATTTGGCAGAGCAAATTATCAATCTGAAATCTGACCCAATTTTTTCTCGGGTTATCGTGGATCAGATTAGTCGAAGTCAAGAGGGAAAAATACAATTTGTGCTTCGGGCGGATTTCTAAAATAGCAATACATAATTTCTATGAGTCTCAAACTTCTTGTAATTCCGTTTTCGATTCTGATGGTCCTGGTGATCATGATTGGTTTCGTGAAGCCTGACATTACTACTCTTCAAGAGAGGAAAGTATTTTATGCGACAAAACTTGAACAGGCGCAGAATATGAATACATTACTTGGGAACATTGATTCTCTGACGAGCTCTTTGGATGGTCAGCGTCAGCAAGAGTTATTTATCCAGAATTATTTCCCCAAAGCCATGGATCAGGGGCGAGTGATTGACGCGTTTAATTTTCTGGCGATGCAGTCTGGTGTAGCAGTGAGCCTCATGGATCTGAAAGAAGTGAAGAATGATAGAGCGGTGGAGGAAGGAGTACCAGCAGATGCGAACGCCCCGATGTCAGGACACCCAGCGAAGATCAGGTCATTTTCCGCTCAGGTATCAGTTAAGGGACAGTATGAGAATATTAAGGATTTTTTTGAACGGGTTGCCCATATGAATCGGATGCACAGACTCTGGAACTTTTCCATCGTGACCCAGGATAAAAAACAAAAAAATGGAGACGAGTCCAATGAAACGGAGATTCTTTTGGGGAGTTTTGAGGCAGCCTTTGAATATTTCGATGTACAACCAGCACAGAATGCTCTCTATGTACCAGTATTCACCCGTGGAACGTTTGATATGGAGTCACTTGATGCGACGAAAAACTGGGTGACGAACAAAGTGCCTCCTCTTGAGAGATCAGCCTCTGGTCGTCCCAATCCTTTTCAGTAAAGAGCAGTGCAGAGTGTGGGTATCTTTATGTTTTATGACTCAGAAACAGACTGTAGTAAAAAATCTTTCGGAGATAGCTCTTCAGGCTCACGCGCTTGGAGTGCCTTTGTTAGAGGCGGTACCACAGGATATTAACAAAGCGGTCCTTCAGATGATTCCTGAGGATGCTGCCAAGAAATATCACATGGTAGCTTTCCAAAAAAATGAGCAAGTACTCATGGTGGCCATGGTAGATCCTCAAGATTTTGAAGCATTAAACGTTCTTCGATTTCTGGCAGAAAAAGAACGCCTCGGGATAGAGGTTTCGCTTGTTTCCGAAAAGGTTTTTGATGAAATGATCAAGGCTTATACTGGAACCGATGTTGCCCTTAAAGAGGCCATCCTTTCGTTGAAAAAGGAAGATCGGGAGGTGGATATTACTGAAGAAGAGAAACGGTCCCCGGACGCAGGAATATTTCAAGACGCTCCTATTGCGAAACTTGTGGAGGTTATCGTGAAGCATGCTCTTGATGGTCGGGCGAGTGATATTCATATTGAGCCGATCGATGGGAATTATCGGGTACGGTTTCGGGTGGATGGTTTGCTCCGTTCTGATTTGGTTTTTCCTAAGGATGTTGGGAAAGCCGTCATTTCTCGGATTAAAATTCTTGCTAATCTCAAGATTGATGAGAACCGAAAACCTCAAGATGGTCGCTTCCGTTTCGATACAAAATCGGGATTTGTCGATTTACGTGTCTCCAGTTTGCCAGTGATGGAGGGGGAGAAGGTTGTTATGCGGGTATTGGAAAAAAGTTCTAATGCCGGAGATCTGGAAAACCTTGGGTTATGGGGGCGAAACCGATTGATACTGGAAAAAAAGATTCGTGAGCCGTTCGGTATTATCCTCATAACGGGACCGACTGGTTCCGGAAAATCAACTTCGCTTTATTCGTTTCTGCAGATACTTAACAAAGAGGATCGCAATATTATCACGCTGGAAGATCCGGTGGAATATTATATGGATGGGATTAATCAGTCTCAGGTGCGTCCGGAAATCGGTTATACCTTCGCTAATGGACTGCGTTCTGTTCTCCGTCAGGACCCGAATGTCATCATGGTTGGGGAAATTCGTGATGGGGAAACAGCAGAGCTTGCCATTCATGCTGCACTTACCGGCCACTTGGTACTGTCCACACTGCATACCAATGATGCTATTGGGGCTATTCCACGGCTGGTAGATATGGGGATAGAACCGTTCCTTTTGTCTTCATCGCTTCAGGCAGTGGCAGCCCAGCGTTTGGTGCGTCGGATATGTGAATTTTGCAAAGAAGAACAGAAGGTGACTGACGCCCAGATGGAACGGATTGCTACGTTGTTTCATACGATTCCTATTGAGGAAATTCAAGCGTATGAGTTGAAAGAAAATATGCCCCTGACATTTTTTCAGGGAAAAGGTTGTGGTAAGTGTAACAACACCGGCTACAAAGGGCGTATTGCTCTTTATGAAACGATCGAGGTGAATGATGCTATGCATGCCATCATCGCGGATCAGCGAGGAAACGAGGGTTCTATCAAGGAGGCTGCTTTGAAACAAGGGATGCTTTCTATGAAACAGGACGGTATTCTGAAAGTGCTCAAAGGCATCACCTCGCTTTCTGAAGTGGAGCGGGTAACGGAGGGGAAGATATTGGTAGACGAGGAATAGTATAAACACTCAACTGTGAACCCTACTGCTCTATGGAAACACTGCATGTCGAACAGCGTTTGAAAAACCTCCTCCTGTTGGTTGGACAACAGGGAGCCTCTGATTTACATCTGGTTGTGGGTCGTTGTCCGACGCTTAGAATTGATGGGAAGTTACATCCGATTGCCAAAGAAAAAATTCTTACACCGGCTGATACCAAGGCAATGAGCGATGTCCTTTTGACTGATGAGAAAAAGGAAGAGCTTGTCGCTTTGGGTCAGACAGATTTTTCCTATAATCTGGAAGATCGGGTACGTTTTCGAACCAACGTGTTTTTTCAGAAAGGGTACATCAGCATCACCATGCGTTTTGTCATGGATCGCTTGCGTAGTTTGGAAGAACTGAGTATCCCCAAAGAATTGTACGAATTTACGAATCATTCCCAAGGGTTAGTGCTCGTGACTGGACCAGTGGGTCATGGGAAGTCGACGACACTGGCTGCTATCATCGATCATATCAATCACAATCAGGAAAAACATATCGTGACGATTGAAGACCCGATTGAATTTGTGTACAATCAGGATCGGTGTATCATCAACCAGAGAGAGATCGGTCGAGATGCCAAAACCTTTTCTGATGCTCTCCGGGCGGTGTTTCGGGAAGACGTCAATGTTGTTCTATTAGGGGAGTTGCGTGATTTGGAAACCATCAGTACGGCTATGACAGCAGCAGAAACGGGACACCTCATCTTTGCTACTCTTCATACTAACGATAGCGCACAGACTATTGATCGTATCGTCGATGTGTTCCCATCACACCAGCAACCACAGATTCGCTCTCAGTTGGCGAGTGTGTTGCTCGGGGTCATTTCTCAGCGACTGTTGCCTCAGACGAGTGGCGGTCGGGTGCCAGCTGTAGAAATTATGTTCAAGAACCATGCGATTGAAAATCTTATCCGAGAGAACAAAGATCATCAGTTGGATTCAGTGATTGAAACCAGTCACAAAGATGGCATGGTATCGCTCGATCGGGCTCTGTCAGAATTGGTGTTACGTGGATTGGTGGCTGTAGATGATGCTTTTATGTACGCCAAAAATCGAGAATATCTCCAGATGCTTCTTTCGAAGAAGTAAATGACGCTACTGCTATTTTATTAGAAATACTATGAAATTTGTTTTTAAGGCAAAAAATGAGCGTGGGCAGGTGCGCGAGGGGATGGTTGAGGCGACCGACCTGAATGCGGCTGCAGGTATTCTGGAGCGGAACGGGTTGGTACCGATTTCGATTAATGAAGAAAAAAAGGCTTTCGGTGTTATCAAAGCTCTCGAAAAGATGTGGGAGGGTGTTTCTCAGAAAGAACTTGTTATGTTTTTTCAACAGCTCTCAACGCTTATTGAAGCGCATGTGCCGGTAGTGTCAGCTCTTCGCACTATCGAAGACCAGACGAGTAACCGATTCTTTCGGATTATTTTGAAAGAAATGGCTGATGATATTGAGGATGGTATTCAGTTTTCGGTAGCCATCGAAAAACATCCAGATGTATTCACGACACTGACTATGAGTATGATCCGTTCCGGAGAGACATCGGGAGAGTTACAACGTTCCATCGATACTATTGCCAAAAATATTGAAAAAAATTATCAACTCGCAGCCAAGATCAAGGGAGCCTTGTACTATCCTGCCTTTGTTATTGCTGTTGCTTTGGTCATGGGTTTTTTGGTGGTGACGTTCATTTTGCCCAAGATTACCCTCATGATTAAAGAGCTGAACGTGCCGGTTCCCTGGTATACTTCCTTTCTTGTTTGGTTGGGGGATTTTATGAGTGTCTACTGGTGGGCGGTACTACTTATCATGGTAGCGGGATTGGGAGGTATGGTTTATTATGCTCGGTCGTCGGCCGGGAGACGGGAATGGGAACAAATCATTCTCAAATTACCGGTTATCGGAAACTTGTCTCGAAGTATCTATATTACGCGGTTTTCGGAGAATTTCGGAGCACTACTTGAGGGAGGGATTCCCGTGGTACGGGCGCTCATTATCACGAGTCAAGTGGTAGGAAACGGTGTTTTTGAAAAGATAATCCTGAAAGCTGCTGACGAAGTCAAAACGGGAGGTACTATTAGCACTGTTTTTCTGCAATCGAAAGAATTTCCACCTATTGTCGCTCAGATGATTCGCATTGGTGAAGAGACTGGGTCACTGGCAACCGTGCTCATCAGCGTAGCCAAGTTTTACAATCAGGAGGTAGAGATAACCACCAAGAGCCTGACGACATTGATAGAGCCTATCCTTATTGTAGTCTTGGGTATTGGAGTGGGGATATTGGTGATTGGGGTGCTCATGCCTATCTATAACATCGCTGGACAGATATAGGAAGAATGAGAAAGGTGTGGTAGTATTCTAAATAGAGAAATGAGTAAAAGAAAAAACAAAAACAAGAAGGAGGTGAGTATGATATGAAAAAAACATTCAAGGGTTTTACCCTGATCGAACTCCTCATCGTTATCGCCATCATTGGTATCTTGGCGTCTATCGTTTTGGTGAGCCTCTCGAGCGCTCGCGAAAAGGC
>JAGOOJ010000034.1 GCA_017992575.1 Candidatus Moraniibacteriota bacterium
TTGAGCATATCTCCCTCGACGAGTTTGGACTTGGAGGCATAATTGGCCGGGACTGGGTATTGTTTCCCATCGGTGCCGAGCATAATCTGGCCATCGAAGGTTCCTTCGATAACAGTGCCACCAGTTTCATCGAGCTCTACCTTGCGTGGTCGGCCGGATTTTTTCTTACCTTCCAACTGAAGGAGCATTGCCTTGGCTCCCTGGATAGTTTTTTCGGCATTGTTAACCATGTCGCGCAAAGCCTGAATCTTCATGGCTTGGTCTGCCTGATCTTTCGTTTCTTCTTCTGGTGGGGTGGTAATCTTGGTCATAATTATTTTTGTGTTTCCGTTCATTCCTTCTGTAGAAATTTTTTCAGAAGAGGAAAGAGCGTCTCTCTTTGTTTTTGTCTACTCAAAGTATACTGGAAATTTTCACGCGAGGCAAGTCGCTTGTTGTTTCAATGAAAGAGAAAAGTAAAAAAATGAAAAAACATTTCATACCAATGAGTCGAGTGTACACTGGTTCCACGTGAGGGTGTGGAGATTCATTTGTGATGAAATTTGAGCAAATATGGGAATGGTCTTGACAAAATATCGGAATATGCGCTAATATAGGTCGATAGCGAAAGTCGTTATTAAGAGGAGATTTTAAGCGATTTTTTAGCAAAATTTGATTTATGGCCACTTCCAAAAGTTCAGTGTCTAGCAAAGTGTCACAGGATGTTACGACGCTCTTTTCCGAAACCCTTCAAGTGGTTTTGGAACGTTTACCAGAGCGCTCTCGAAGTATCGTGGAGGCTCGTTTTGGTATTAGTACGGGGACACCCAAGACATTGGAAGAAATTGGCAAATCATATCAGATTACTCGGGAACGAGTTCGTCAGGTTATTGGGAGCGCTCTGGGGTTTCTCTCTCATGAGAAATCACATGCTTCTATTGGTCAGGTTGTCGATTCTATTGAGGAAGCACTCCGAGAAAAATTTGGAGTAATGAAGGCAGAAGACCTTTTGGATTGTTTGTCGCTTCAGAGTAAGAAAGAGAGAGGCGCTTTGCTGGCATTTCTCGAGGCACTTTCTATTGTGAAAGAAGAAAAAGCTACCAAGGAATACGAAAAATTGTATCGATTGAAAGATTTTTCATTGTCGCATTTGAATAGCATCAAAGAATTGACCAAAAAAATATTGACAGAAGCTAATGATGCCCTTGAAGCGAAGCAACTCTATACTCGTTTTAATAAACTTCGTCCTGAAGTAAGTGAACAGGAATTGTTCAGCCTGCTTTCGGTGAGCAAAGAAATCAAACAAAACGTTTTTGGGAAATGGGGGCTGTCCGGCTGGAGTGATATCAAGCCTCGAGGAACACGAGAGAAAGCTCATCTTGTATTAAAAACCGCGGCCAAGCCACTTCATTTTCGTGAGATTGCGACGCTTATTGATAGTTACGGACTGCAGAAGAAACGCCAGAGTCATCCTCAGACGGTGCACAATGAACTGATTAAGGATAAGCGTTTCGTTTTGGTGGGACGAGGTATCTACGCACTTTCCGATTGGGGATACAAGCGCGGAACCGTCAAAGAAGTAATTACTGATATCCTGCGTGCAGCAGAGAAACCTCTTTCTCGTGAGGCCGTGTTAGCCCAGGTGCTCGAAATTCGCCAGGTTAAAAAATCAACAGTCATCATCAATCTGAATACTTTCTTTGCACGCATTGGCAAGAACGCTTATACTATCAAGTAGAGGAGAGGGGTCAACCCTGTTAGAAGTCTGGTGTGTCTGGTTTCGTTCTAAAAAATACATAAATATCTTTTGATGGATTGAAGCTGACAGGTGGTCTTGTCAGACTTCTAACGGGGTCAACGTACCTCATTGGTCATGGGCACTCTTTTTTCAAACATAGCAGATACATTTTCCATGATGGGGACTGTTTTTTCCGTTGTTCTGAGTGTGTGGTTTATTCTTTTTCCGCCACTCCTGTACTTTTTGTTTCATATTCTTTGGATGCTTCATGTTCAGGGGCACTTTGGAAGTAAACTCAAGTGGGTGCTTCTGGAAATTATTCCACCGCGTGATATCGAAGCCAGTCCGCTTCCTATGGAGTCGATCTTCACTGCTTTTGCTGGAGTGATCAAAAGTCCGACCACAGCAGAAGAGCTCATCGTCGGGGAATTTCCAGCATCTTTTTCTTTGGAGATGGCGAGTATCGAAGGGCAAGTCCATTTCTATATTCGAACCCAGGTGGGCTTTCGCAATTTGGTCGAGGCTCATTTTTACGCCCAGTATCCCAATGTAGAAATCGTTGAGGCGGAGGACTATACCAACCTCGTGCCCAAAACTGCCCCTAACAAAGATTGGGATTTGTGGGGAGTCGATTTCAAGCTATTCAAACCAGATCTCTATCCCATCAAGAGTTACAAAAATTTTGAAGAAACCGTGACAGGGAAAATGGTTGACCCACTAGCAGGACTCATCGAAACGATGGGGAAATTAGGACCGGGACAGCATTTGTGGCTCCAGTTCATCATAACGCCAATCAAGGAGAGTTGGTACACAACAGGACAGGGGACAGTTGATGAATTTTTGGGTCGAGTCAAAGAAAAGAAAAAGGGTTTTCTGACAACTGTTTTTGGACATCTGATGGATGTGGTGGCCAATATTGGCCGAGGACTGATTGGTGGTCCAGTGACCTTTTCTTCTGGTGAATCGGGCGATAAAAAAGAAGAGCAACCGCTCGAGTTTCGTCTTTCGCCGGGTGAAAAAGACGTACTCAAAGCTCTGCAGGGGAATCTGGGTAAGCAAATGTACAAGACTCGCATGCGTCACATCTATATCGGCAAGCGGGCTGGCTTTAGTAAACAAACGGGGGTATCTTCGTTTATTGGTGGTATTAAGCAGTTCAATGATCAGAATCTGAATAGCATGGTCCCCAATGATGATTCCAAGACATACGCTAACTATATTTTTACCGCAGAACGATTGCGTTTTCGACAACGGCGGATTTTACGTCGGTACATCAATCGGGATTCAGATCCTCAGAGTACTCGTTTCCTCTTTAGCTCTGAAGAATTAGCGACCATTTTTCATATTCCAGATATGGCTGTACTGGCACCGTCTTTGACGCGAGTCTCTGCCAAGCGTGGCGGAGCACCTTCCAATCTCCCTATGCAGGATTTCGATTAACATATTACTATGGCCCCACAAAACGACATCACTTTTTTTGCCAAGACCAACTTCCGTAACCAGGAACGAGTGTTTGGTATCAAGCAGGACGACCGGCGCCGACACATGTATGTCATCGGCAAGACCGGTATGGGGAAAACCAACCTATTGGAGAACCTGGCTATCCAGGACATTCAGAAGGGCCATGGTATCGCCTTCATCGATCCTCACGGTGATACCGCAGAGAAGTTGATCAAAGCGATTCCTGCCAACCGTATCAATGATGTCATCTATTTTAATCCGGCCGACCAGGAATTTCCCATCGCCTTTAACGTTATGGAAAAGGTCAGTCCTGAGTACCGGCATCTGGTGGCTTCAGGCTTGGTGGGAGTGTTCAAGAAGATTTGGGCTGATTCGTGGGGGCCACGATTGGAGTATATTTTGCGTAATGCCATACTGGGACTGCTCGAATATCCGGGGAGCACACTTTTGGGTGTGACGCGTATTTTGGTTGACAAATCGTATCGGGAACGGGTGGTGGAGAAAATTACCGACCCGGTAGTCCGGTCATTTTGGGTGGATGAATTTTCCAAGTGGGATCCGCGAGTACTTCAGGAAGTGATTTCTCCGATTCAGAACAAAGTCGGACAGTTTTTGTCGAGCGCGCTCATTCGGAACATCGTCGGTCAAACGGTATCATCGTTTGATGTGCGCAAGATTATGGATGAGCGCAAGATTCTTATCATGAACCTATCTAAGGGTCGGCTGGGTGAAGACAATAGTGCTCTCCTTGGTGCCATGATGATTACCAAGATTCAGTTGGCAGCGATGGGGCGGGTGGATATCCCAGAAGAAACACGTGCCGATTTCTACCTCTACGTCGATGAGTTTCAGAACTTTGCCACTGAGTCGTTTGCCAATATTTTGTCAGAAGCTCGTAAATACCGGCTCAATCTGATTCTGGCCAACCAGTACGTGACACAGATTCAGGAGGAAGTACGAGATGCTATTTTTGGTAACGCCGGGAGTATTATTTCGTTTCGAGTGGGTGCCATGGATGCTGAATTTTTGGAAAAGGAATACGAGCCGGTATTCATGATGAACGACATCGTCAATTTACCGAAATATCAGATTTATTTGAAGCTGATGATTGATGGGATTGCCGGAGATGCTTTCAGTGCCAATGTGTTGCCTCCTATCAAGGTCGAAGGTGATCCAGAAACGGAACAAAAAATTATTCATAGTTCCCGTGAACGGTATACTGCTAAAAAAGAAGATGTTGAAGAAAAGATTCGTCGCTGGAGTGGGATGTTGTCAGCGGAAGAAAAACAGGCACTAGTGAAAAGAGATGTCGTTACACCAGCCCCGCGGATGAACACAGAAACTCGATCAGGAGTATCAGCGACTCCACCAGGAGAAAGAAAACCAGCTTCACAGACAATTGAGTCGCGGGCACCGATGGCTCGTCCTACTCCAAAACGAACACCAGTTTTGGTGAAACCGACCCCTGTAGCCATCTCACCGCAGGTTGCTCCGGAGAGAGCACCTGTTCCAATCGAACAGTATTCCAACGAGGAGGCTTCTGTGGTACTCCAATCAGCGCTCAAACGTCCGGTAACTCCGGTGAGAGCACCTGAACCAGTAGCGCCACCTCTTCCTGAGCCAGTGGAAGTAAGCGTTCCGGAACCCGTGCCAGCATTCATAGAACATGAAGAAGAAACTGTGGTGACTGCTGTCTCCGAGAAGAAACTGTATCAGTCGGTTTGTGCCACCTGTGGGGAAACGATTGAAGTTCCTTTTGAACCAGACGGGAGTCGGCCGACATTCTGTAAGGACTGCTTGCGCGATTATCAACGAGCTACAGCCAAGGCCCGTAATGAGATTGAACGTCGGGATACTTCCACACAACAAACGGCACCTGCCTCAGCCTCTCAGCCAGCGAAAGTCCGTGCCCAACATACGGTGTCTCATCGGGCTTATAGATCTCCTGAGATGCCAATGTCATTGGCCCAGACTCAGCATATTGAACCAAAAAAATTCAAAGCCCTACGGGGAAAACCGGCAATCAATCTTTCTGAGGTACGGGCTATTATTGACGATGCTCATCAGGGTGAGCCACATGCCTGAAACCGGTTGTCTTTAGGCGATTTTTTTGCTACCATATCTCTGTAAGTCATGAAGTACAGACTATGAGTTTTCGTCGTTGGCATAAGAAAGTATACGCGTTGTGGGTAGTCATTTCTGTTTTGGTGGTGCTGTCAATGATTCTTTTTCTTTTGGCTCCAATATTCATGTAGGGGTTGCCGTAAGTTATTGATGGCTTTTGTTATGGCAAAGAGATATTGGCTCCGAGGAGGAATAGTACTGATAGTGGCACTTGTGAGTTGGGCGGTGTATATTTCTTCCAAACAACTGGCTCGGAATCAGCGTATTGAGAGTGAGGTAGAGATACTGAGGCAGGAAGCGGACCGGATTCGTCGGGAAAATGAGACGCTTTCGGAAAAGGTTCAGTATTTTTCAGGCAATGATTTTCGAGAGCAAGAAGCCAAAGAAAAGCTTGGTATGAAAAGAGCCGGGGAAGAGGTGGTTGTTATCAAGTCGCTCAAAGCTGAAGGACAGAAAGAAGATGAGCAGAGTGAAATGTCTGTGCCTGCCCGTTACATTGGAGAACAGTATCCGAATTATCGGAAATGGTGGAATATATTTTTCCCGCCTTCATAAAAGATTGAAATCTATGGAGCAAAAATTGATAAAAAAATTTCGTTGGTCTACGATTGTCTGGGGTATCCTTTCACTTTTTATGGTATTGGGCGCAGTCGTTGTGGTCGTGGTATATATGGTGCCACGCACTACTCCGTTGCTTGAAACGTTTGTGGAGAGGATGCCTCTGCCAGTAGTTATGGTTGGGTATCGTTCAGTAATTTCTTTTCGAGAATTGGCAGCCAACGTCAGTTCAGTGAAGCAGTTTTATGAGAGTCAAGATTTTTCGAAGATTGGAATGCGCGTTGATTTTTCTACCGAGGATGGCAAGAAGCGTCTGAAAGTTCGCGAAAAAGAGGTGTTAAACAAAATGTTGGAAGATCAGTCCATCGTTCTTTTGGCTCGAAAACGGGGGATTTTCGTCAGTCAAGAAATGGCTCATCAGGGCGTAGCGCGAAAGCTTGAAGAATATGGGAGTGCTACTCAGGTGAAGGATAATCTGAAGCGTCTCTACGGTTGGGATTTGGCGGTTTTTGAAGAACGAGTGGTTCTGCCGAGCCTCTATGAAGACAAACTGAAAGAGAGTTTTTTTAAAGAGGTCAATCCGGTGACGGAAGCAAAGCAAAAGATTGAACTGGCTGCGGAAGCATTACGGAATGGTGGTACTTTTTCTGATGTCACAAAAAAGTATTCGGATGGGCAAACGGCGGAGTCGGGTGGGGATTTAGGATGGCTGACCCTTGAAGATCTTACTCCTGAATTGCGAACCTCGGTTGCTTCTCAAAAAGTGGGCGTTCCCGGTAATGTTATTGAAAGCAATCTAGG
>JAGOOJ010000035.1 GCA_017992575.1 Candidatus Moraniibacteriota bacterium
AAAGATGTTCTTACTAATGAAGTATTTATATCTCATGGCGCCCATCATGAATTGTTGGCTCGGGATACGTTTGAGGTTGGTACGATAAATTGGATTTCGGGTAAGCAACCTGAAAAGACCAATCTCTCAGTCAAGATTCGTCATGGGGCCAAGAGGTATGAGGCAGTCGTAGAGTATCTCACAGATAAGAACGTGAAAGTACGACTCAAAGAAAAAGACCTCGGTGTTGCCGAGGGTCAGTTTGCCGTCTTCTATGATGATGACATCTGTCTCGGTGGTGGTGTTATTCGATAGGAAATCATATGGTTATTCGTGGAGAAAAAATAAAATTCTTTGAACGGCAACTGTCTGATTTTTTTCGAAAAACGGGGCGGGTAGAATTGCCGTGGCGCAAGAAAAGAATTACCGCTTATGAGGTTTGGGTATCAGAGATTATGCTTCAGCAGACCCAAGTAGTGCGGGTAGTAGAATACTATCGACGCTTCATACAGCGTTTTCCGACAGTAGAAAAATTAGCAGAAGCAACATGGGAAGAATTCCTGCCGTACTATCAGGGACTGGGGTACTATGCGCGCGGGCGTAATATGTTGAAAACCGCCCAGGCAGTAGTGGCTGAATTTGGTGGTGAATTCCCTCGGGATAAGAAACTCCTGGAGACGCTTCCCGGGGTTGGGCCCTATACAGCTTCCGCTATCATGAGTTTTGCCTATGATGAGAATCATCTGGCATGGGATACCAATTTGAAACGAGTGATTGGACGATTTTTTTTCGGAGGAAAGCATTTGGTGGTTGATGAAGCTTTTTGGGAAGAGCGGTTTAGGATGAACAAGAAAGAGATGAACGCAGCACTCATGGACTTTGGAAGTGCGCTTTGTATTGCGCGACCGAAATGTCAGGCCTGTTCGCTTCGGAGTCGTTGCACGTACTACAAAGAAGCAGGGAAACAAGAGGTAGTAAGAAAAGAGGTAAGCAGAGAGAAACAAGTCACTGGGGATTGGAGTCGGGCCCGGGTCTGTCTATTTTTGCACGAGAATCATAGGCGTTATTATTCAGCCAATACAAAACAGTATCGCCCATTTATGCTTCCTTCTGGATATACGACGCGCGCTGATATTAAAGAGTATTTTCTCAAAAAATACGGACTGACTCTGGCAGTTCGACCACCACATGAAAAGCGAATTATCAAGGGTCAGGCGACGCTACTGGTAAATGCCCAGATTCTCCTCGGGGAGCCAAAATTTGCCCTGTTTTCGAAAAATGACGTAAAAGAGTATACTGGAAACAGCTTTTAGGTATTAACTGATAGCTTTTATTGTAAGAACATACCATACATATGCAACTCAAATCATTAAATGTTTCGTTCTTTTTCTTTCTTTTCCTTCTTGTGGGTGTAGCGGTATTTTTTATTTTTCAACCGTTCTTGACGGCTATCGTAGCGGCAGCTATTTTGACTGCTCTATTCAAGCGCCCGTATCATTTTCTTGAAAGTCTCTTTCATGGTCATCGAGGACTGAGCGCCTTTCTGACCTGTCTTTTGGTGGTGATGATCATTATTACGCCATTATTTCTGGTGCTGAGCTTGGCTATCAACGAAGCGAGTAATTTGTATACGACAGTGACTCAGGAGTCGACATTGCAGTCTATAATAGAACAGACATTAGGAACGATACAGCATGCTCCTTATGCGAGTATGTTTGTTGATACGGTGGCTTTTGATCAAGAGCGTCTCGTAGCTGAGGTCAAAAACTTAAGTCAGCATGCATTGGGAGTATTGCAAACCGCGTATCAGGGAGTGGCCCATTTTGTGTTCTGGGTATTTATTATGTTCTTTACATTGTTTTACTTCTTGATTGATGGCAAACGAGCGCTCCATGCTCTCATGCAGTTGTCTCCACTGAAGAATGAACATGATAAATTATTGGTGGAAAAGTTTATTTCCATTAGTCGTGCGACGCTCAAAGGAACTATTGTTATCGGAGCGATTCAGGGCCTGATTGGTGGGGTGGCCTTTTGGATAGCGGGGGTACCTTCGCCTGCTATTTGGGGGATTATTATGATTATTCTTTCGGTGGTTCCTTCTTTTGGTACCGCCATTGTGTGGTTGCCAGCTGGATTGATTCTCCTGGCTTTAGGTCATGTCTGGGAAGGAACGTTTGTGTTGGCTATCGGTGGTGGAGTTATCTCTCTTATTGACAATATTCTTCGTCCGAAATTAGTAGGAAAAGATACGCAGATGCATCCGCTCATGGTTTTCTTTGCCACCATTGGAGGACTGTCACTTTTTGGTTTGCCTGGATTTATCATCGGTCCAATCATCATTGCTTTGTTTCTAGCATTATTTGAAATATACGGAATTGAATTTCGTGATCAGCTCAAGGAGTATAATGAATAGTCTCTATGAGAGAGTGGTGGCAACATATTCCGGAATATATAGACCCGATCGTTTTTACGGTCGGTTTTGTTTCGGTACACTGGTATGCACTCTGTTTTGTGGCAGGATTTCTTTTTGCTCTGGTGTGTGCGCAGTACTATAAACAAGAGTTTAGAATTACTCTTTCGAGAGATGAAATGACGGATCTTTTCCTCGTCTTGTTTCTGGGGGCAGTTTTCGGAGGGCATATGGGGTATGGTCTGTTGTATCGACCGGATATATTCCTTGCTCACCCACTCCTTTTTTTTCTGCCTTATCAACCAACTACTGGAGTCTGGGGAATTGCTGGGATGAGTTTCCATGGTGGAGTTATTGGTGTAGTCTGTGCCCTCTTTCTTTTTGTAAGGAGGAGAGCTCTTTCTTTTTTCTTATTGGCTGATTTGATTGCTTTTGTTGCTCCGTTGGCCTTGTTTTTTGGAAGAATAGGCAATTTTCTGGCAGTAGAATTGCACGGTCGAATTACTTTGTCGCCGTGGGGGATGTATTTCCCGGGTATTTCAGGTGGGCTTCGTCACCCTTCTTCACTATACGAAGCCTGTGGCGAGGGGATTGTACTTTTTTTCTTTCTCTCTCTCCTTCGTCGCCGAATGTCAGTACCTGGTCAACTGGCGGGATGGTTTTTGGTTGGGTATGGGATAATCCGCTTTGGATTAGAGTATGTCCGCGAGCCAGATAGTGGTGCGGCACTACTTTGGATATTCACTCGAGGCCAAGTTCTTTCTCTTGCACTCATTGTTTTTGGAGGAATTTTTCTTTGGTGGCTTCGAAGAAAAAATTATGGTAAAATGAAAGCGTGCTGTTGAAGCGTTTTCTGGTGCAAGATCACTTTCAAAATCAAAAATCCCATGTATTCTTTGCAGTCTTCTTTGGCGGAACGCGCCCGAAAAAATAGCCCATCACTGGATATTGTTGCTCCACGGAAACCGTCTTTGATAGTGGCTCCTGTTCGTGCATTTTCTTTACAGCAGCCACTCTCTGTTCAGCAAAAAAAGTTGGATGGTCTTATCCGTGAGCAGGAATCTTTTTTTGAAAAATTGAAAAATTATACTTGGCGCGAAAAAGTAGCGTATTCGTTTCGTAAGAGTCAATTATACGTTCGTTATACGAAACGATTTTTTTCTCAGTGTCTGCCGAGTTTGACTCCGCATAAGATGCTGTATGGCTCTATTATGGGAGGGATCGCTTTCGGTATGGTGAGTATGGCATTTATTGCCCACATTTTTGGATCAGGTGTCTTTGCTCGTGCCACTACTCCTGCTCCAGTGGCGGTTTTGGAAACAACGAGTGAAGAAGTCGCTGTTCCTCCCGCTCTTGAAAGTTATGATCCCAACCAGGATGTCTTTTTTGAATATTTTGGTCAGGTGACCAAAGAGAAGTATGAAGCCAGTATCCGCGATATGGTCAAGGGGTACCCTATCGAAGCTATGTTGCCTTATATTTTTTCTCAGGATCGATTGACAGCTGCCTTTCTTATCGGGATTGCTAAGAAGGAAAGTAATTGGGGCAAGCGTATCCCGGTGCTTGATGGTCAGGATTGTTTCAATTATTGGGGCTATCGAGGAATTCGGCGTATGATGGGTTCTGGCGGACATACTTGTTTCAATAGTCGCAAGGATGCCGTGGAGACAGTTGCCACTCGGTTGAACAAGCTTATTCATTCCGAAAAGCTTGATACTCCGGAAAAAATGATTGTATGGAAGTGTGGTTTCAGCTGTCAGGGGCACAGTCGTGAAAGTGTCAAAAAATGGATTTCTGACGTCGACATGTATTTTTCCCGACTCAACGACGAATAGCCAATTCTCTCGGAAAAAAAATTACTATTTTGCTTCTATGAAGCCACTTTTGTATGAAAGAGTGGCTTTTTTCGTTGACGTTTCTGGAAATATTTGATATCCTCAGGAGTACGTTCTTAATAGATTTTTACCGTTCCGGAGGGTCTGCATGTCTTTTTGGCTGTATGATGTGAACGGGTGCTCTATGGGTGAATTTTCCCGAGATAGCAAGCGTGAATGGCTATCACAGAAGAACAATTTTCTACAAAAATATCCCTTTCTTTCGAAAAAGGGCTTTTCTGCTTTCTCGGTGATGATCATGGGAGTTTCCGGTGTTTTTCCTGCTTTACCGGAAATTAATACCAAGACGCTTGCCAATCAGGATGTTGCTTCTTCAGAAGTACCTGTATCGCCAGTGTTGTCTCATGAAGAACTCTGTCATTGGCAACGAGACTTCGTTTCTTTTGTGACGCTTATGGATGGAAAAAAAGTGGACCAGAATATTGCCTGTACCGAGCCAATTTCTGTTTCGTCAGCAAGCAAGGAGTCTACTCCTATAGTGGAAAATGATCTAAAGCGTACCATGAGTGAAATGACCAAAGGCTACCCATTGGAGGCTATGATTCCTGCTATTGCGACCTATGATCGTAGTGTGGCAGCTCTCATTGTTGGTATCGCCAAGAAAGAAAGCAATTGGGGAAAACGTGTTCCACGAACTCCTGATGGTGCGGACTGCTTCAATTATTGGGGGTGGAAGGGGGCAGGGAGTCGGGGTATGGCGATGGGTCACGGTTGTTTCGGGAGTCCGGAAGAAGCGGTGCAGGCGGTCGGGAATCGAATTGCTCAGTTGGTATCGCAACGGCAATCCAGTAATCCGGAGAGTATGATTATTTGGAAGTGCGGTTCGAGCTGTGCTACTCATAGCCCGGAAAGTGTCCGAAAATGGATTGCTGATGTTGATCTGTACTATCAGAAAATCGCCCAACCATAGGCTGTTCTCTCGGAGAATTACCTGTCTTCAGGTATAATAAAGACAACCATAAAAAGAATTTTCTATGACATGGGCGCTCGTAGCACTTTTCGGATATTTTTTTAATGCCATTTCAGCGGTTTTTGATAAATACCTGCTTTCTGATCGCATACCTACTCCAGCAGTGTATGCTTTTTTTGTCTCTCTTTTCAGTCTTTTTGCTCTCGGTTTTGTTCCTTTTGGATTTCAGTTCGAAGATATGCGAACGACGGGGATCCTTTTGGTATCAGGAATGCTCTTCGTCTATGGGCTGGTTGCTTTTTATCAGGCCGTGAAACAGCATGAAGTTTCACGAGTAGCTCCTTTGGTTGGAACCATTGTGTCGCTTGTTGCCTTTTTGGCAGTTTTTTTCCCGGGAGTTTCTGGTGAAGCTCATATGAGTGTCTGGTATATCGCTGCTCTTATTCTGCTTATCGTAGGAGGATTGCTCATATCATTTGATCTCCCGCTTCGACGGGGAGAGCATATTTCTCGATATGTTTTTATTGCCGGAGTATTGATGGGTCTGTCATTTCTTTTTTTGAAAGAAGGCTATGCGTATGCAAACTTTCAGACTGGACTGGTGTGGTCTCGTCTGGGGATGACCTTAGCGGGGTTTACACTCCTTTTGGTCCCTCAATTTCGTCAGCAAATTTTTGCCCAGTTCCAGGGATTCTCCCATCGATCATCACGAGCAACCAGTACTGGGTTTCTCTTTATCCTCAATAAAGTGACGGCCGGTATTGCTTCGTTGCTTATTGCCTATGCCATATCTTTAGGGTCAGTTTCTTTTGTTCAAGCCCTTTCTGGGATGCAGTATGTTTTTATTCTTGTTTTGATGATTCCTCTTTCGTTTCGATTTCCAGGAATATTCGGCGAAAAACTTCATTTTTGGGATTGGTTTCAAAAAGCCGTCGCGATTCTCATCATTGGCTGGGGTCTCTGGCTGGCTACGGTAAGCGGTGTTTCGCTTTTATTTTGATAAAGGGTATTGTAGTATGAAAATCTTTTTTAAAAAATTAGGACAAGTGGTGTTAGGGCTGGTGCTGGTAGCCCTTCTTTTGTTCGGGTACTTTAATCTTCCGGG
>JAGOOJ010000003.1 GCA_017992575.1 Candidatus Moraniibacteriota bacterium
CAGTGATTTCTGAGAACCACTGGAAACACCTGAGGTCTTTTCAACCTCAAGCGGAGTGATAGTCATTTTGCGAGGAGCGCGTGTGGTACGTGGTGGCATAAAGAAATTCTAGTACTTCAAGTATACACGAGATATCAAAGAAAAAAAAGTTAGTACTGTTCATCTATTCTTTCATAGATCGTACGGGAGATATCCTGGATGGCTGTTTTGAGTACTTCCGGATCCTTGCCACGAGTCATGATGCAGGCAAGATACGGGTGATTCGGGAAATAGACGATACCACAGTCATGAAGCTGTTGTTCATGACCTTCAGAACCGGCCTCGCCAAACTTGTGCGCTACGACAATTCCCTCTGGGACACCGGCCGGCAGGGCATCGTGATAGTCTGTCATCGACAAAAGTGCCAGCGCTTTCTCCGACGAGGCCCGTGTGAGATACGAGCTATTAAAAAGGATACGGAAAAATCCAGCATACTCCTTAACAGTGATTTTCGAATTCCCATCGAGCAGGACGTCTTCACCCACACCAAGTATAGCAAACAGATCCTGAAGCTCACCAAGCGACAAACGCTCGGTCAAGAGTGCCAGAGCCTGATTATCGGAAAAGACGATCATGCGACGGATGAGTTCCTCTACCGTATATGTCCTGCCACGCTCTATGGATTCCCGTGGCACGATGGTCGGCGTGATGCCGAAATCCTTAGTGACTTCGTAGGAAATTTCCGTACTGAGCAGAGCGGGATTCTGTTCAGCCAGATGGTAGTAGGCCATCATGACCGGCACCTTGAGAAGCGAAGCCGGGAAATAATCCCCACGTTCACCGACGCCAAATGTCGGACCATTGTTGAGATCACGGAAATAAACAGCAGCATCCGATACCTTCCCCTCCTCCTTGAGACGGGTGACGTATGTCTCGAGTTCGTCATGGAAATTTTCTTTCCGAGCGTCAAGGGACCCTTCCGACACTTCACACTCCAAAAGCGGATTGATAAACCGATACTCCCCCTCCTGACGAACTTGGTCAGAACCCGATTCCCTCGCATCGGACAGCTCCCCTGCTAAAGGAAACAAAAAATATCCCGAGATTCCTCCGAGAAAAAAGATGCTTACCGCTCCGAAAAAAGTTCGTCCGTTCATGTCTGCTATTCTAACATACCGAGAGTCAGTATCGAAAAGAAAATCCCCGAAACATATTCGGGGAATCGCTTGAAAAATTCTTTTACGGAATCGGCGTATCCTGAGAAGGAGTCACTTCCTCAACTGGCACTGTTGGCACCACCTCTGCCGACTGAACGATTGGGGTATCCTGAAGAGGGAGGGTTCCTTCGACTGGTAGTGGGGTAGGTATCGGCTCAGGAATGACCTCCTTTTCTTCCGCTTTCTCCTTTTCAGAATTAAACGACTTAGCCTGATCGACAGAAAGCGCTACCCAGGAGAACTGAAGATCCCGAGGAGCCTTTTCTGAAAGCACAATAGTAAATCCTTTAGTGGATTTTTCTGTCACTACCGAACGAATATCTTCATCGAAGACCGACTCGAGGTACTCTTCCTCGAGCACTTCGATATCTCTCTTAAGTGACTCATCAGCATCCAGGAGGAGTGGTGACGCATCGTTGGTCAGAGCTACGGTAACAATAGGCTGTTTTTCATAGGGCACATCAAACACGACCCGTACTTTTCTCGCGCCCTTTTCGATGACCGCAAATCCGGCCGTATCGTGACCAAACAGGGGCGATTTCTCAAATGATACCGTATCTTTGAAAAGAGTTTTGCCGAAGAAGCTCGCCAGTTTTGCAAACACGGTATCGCTAGCGAATTGAGCGTCTCCTCCTACGGTCATTCCCCCTGCTAGGGAGAGCTTCCCGAGAATCGAGGCATCAAGCGAGGCCGTGAATGTCCCAACGGTAAATTTCTCAAGATTCAGTAATGTCTTTTCTTGGGTCGAAGCAACATCACTAGTAAGAGGATTCTCCGGCGTATTTGCCTCAAGACCAGCGTACTTCTGTTCAAGACTAGCAATCTGATTCGTCCAAATAGAGAGACCTTCGATCGAATCAGCTTTGATACTTTTAGCGAAAATCTGATCGACATAGAGGGTTGGTGTGATGACTTCCGTCGAGGCAGAGACTCTTCCGGTGAACACTTCTGATGATGGCGATGAACTGGCCACTTGTTTCGCATGAAGTTCTTTCAAGAAAGAAAGGATCTGCTCCTGTTTGGTCGGTGCGCTCGTGGCGAGACGAATACTCCCCGTATCAGAACCGAGTCCCTGAAGAGCGCCGTCAATCGCTGCACTTCCGGAAAGGCCGTCCGCCCCGACTGTGGTATCCCGCTCGGCCATGGCTAATTCAACGGATTGACCCGTATAGTCAGTCAAATTCACAAACACGAGCACCGTGGTACAAAGGAGTGCGTTTACATCACTTGGGTCTTCACCCTCACAGACTGTCCAGTCAACGGCATCTGCCAGCACTTCACCGAGTACTCGACCAGACTGCACTGCTCGCATAGCGAAACCCGAACGACTGGCCGAGGTGAGACGGTCTCCAGCATAAATCTGACCATTTTCATTGGTCACTTTTACCGGAACACGCCCGACGAGGGCGATAGGATAACCATTGGTCGAAGGATCGCCGAGGACAATCCCCGGATCTGTGGCAACGACGCCAATCATATCCCTCTGATAGCCACTCTGAGTCGGATCAACATAGGCTGAACGACTCTTATCCATAGCTACGACGGTCCCTGCCTCAAGCGGTGTATCGGAATAATAATTCTCTGCAAGGTCCGCTCCACCCGTAAAGCCGACTTCAGATCCAGTACTCCCAATAGCCGTGATACCGTCGAGAACAATTTCCTGACGAATGGCATACAACTGATTATTAATATACTCGAGTCCCTGACCAAGGCGCACGTCTTCTGTTCTGCTCGTAAAGTGCCCCTCCGAAGCGATGATCAGCGTTCGAGAAGAAAGATCGACCGTCCGTATGTCATCATAATCAGTCCCCGCCCAATCCGTACCAGTATCATCAATATGACTGGATTGGCTATGATAGACATCAGCCACAATACTCGGGCCATCTTGATGATTGTAACAGGTGACACCGCCTGTGTCTGTACCACTATTTGTTCCGACGCAGAGCTGACGGGCCTCACCCAGTGGTGTTTCTGCCGTAATACCAATACCTGCCACACTACTCGATGCTCCATAGAGCTTTTCTGGATCTACCTGAAAATCTGCCGAGGTATCCATCGTACATGCTCCCGGTACCGCTGGTGTAAAGGTAAGTGACGTGGCAGTGTTAGAAGAAATACGACGGGTGATACCCACACAGTCTGTATCATCACTTCCCGTAATCTCGACAATTTGTCCAGCAAGTTCGTTCACATACCAGGCCTCTCCTGTATCCGTCAGCGAGGTCGAAGTCGCTGAGGTCGCATTCACAACGGTAATCGTTTTCTTACTCGCCCGAGGCCGTTCTACATTGAAGTAGCGACGAACATAGAGCTGAGTCATGGTTGCCTGTGTCGTTGTTCCTACTATAAATTGCACATCATCAATTTGGCCATCCCAAAAATTCGTCGCCGCTCCGCAGGCAGCTGTCACCGTGAGCACACAAGAAGCACCAATACTGACAATCTGTGAGCCATCAAAGGTAGTAGTACCGCCAGTCGCCGTGGAGAGAGACATACCCTGACCATCAATCCAAGAGTCCACGTCGTTAGCATTGGTTCTCGTGATAATTAGATTGTGCCACTGATTGTCATTGTAGGTATAGGTGGAGGTAGCGGTGATGTTGTACGCTTGTGCACCCTCATCAGGCCTTGTCCACGTGGCATCCGTATCATTAGCCACCACAATCGTTCCTGTTGTCGTCATGTAGGCAATGACACAGCCAGTCGCCTTTCCGGGAGTAGTCGTCACGCACTTCTCAAATATCGTATCAGCCCCCGTCGCTGGGGCCGTCGTCGAATGGCGAAACCAGAGACTCAACGTCCAACCAACCGTCGACATGTTGAAAGCGGTGTCGACATCACAGGTATTATCCTGGTTGGCATCGGAACAGAGATAATCATCGGTATTATCGAAGTTGATTGCTTTCCCCTGGACACCATTCACTCCGAGCGTCGGCGTCCCCTTAATAGCCATATCCGTATTGGCAATAGCGAGGTCCTGAGCCTGCGTGCCAGAAGTATCATCCATCGGAAGAACCATATCATTGATCCCGGCGAGCATCATCATTGGCGTCTGACGGGTAGCATTGTAGTACTTCACCCAGCCAAAAGCCTGCGTCGTATGATCATGGAGCTCAGCCATACCGAGGCTGTGCCCAACATAGATGACATCTTCCGTGTTCAAATTATTCGAAGCACGCTCGGCAATCTCCAGGTTATCAGGGGCGCCTGCGATAATGTTGAATGTGGTAGAGGCGAGGGCTGGACCCGTTCCAATTGTCTCATCCCATTTACGATTGTAACCACCGTTCACTTCACTGGCCTTGTCAGTATCGATAGTATCCCAACGTTCCAGCTGATCCTGCGTCGTATTGAGGGCATAGAGAAATCCCCTGCTTGAAAGAGCGACGGCCGTGTAATCATCAGCGGTAACATCCGAATACTGATGCAAAACCTGGCCTGACGGATTGATGAGCGTGATACCAGAATCTGTCGCTAATCCAATGAAGACTTTTCCATATCCAGGGTTGGTGTTGGTTGCGCTTCCGAGAGCCGTTACGGCTGACTGGGTACGGGACATCACCACCGCATGGACATCATTCACTCGCTCCCATTCGGCAGCTGTACCAACTGGCGAAATCTCAAGTTTTGTATTGGGGTCGACATTGTAGCTCACAGCGGTATTGCGTGCGCTAATACCAGCATTTGCTGCCGCGCGATTAGTACCATTGTAGTTCCACATCCGATCATTGACAAAATCAATTGCATAGAGCCCTCCCGCTGAAGTCCCATTAGCTCCCACATAGATGACACCGTTGAGTGCGTGGACACTTGATGGATCATTATTGGTATCAGCACCCAAAGCATAGACGTCCGCATGCTGATTAAATTTCATCCACATGTCGTTGGTGGCTGCATCGAAAATATAGAGTGCACTCGTCGTCACCACGAGGATAGCCTTTCGTGGAAAAGCATTGGTATAACAACGGTCATCGCTTGCAATATTGCACGGATCATTTGGTCCGTCATCCAGCGCTTCCGAATACCAAGAGAGGTTATCCGTCGTGGCCCAATCAATCCAGCGCCCACCATCGCTATCACCGGTCGTGTCATAAACATACACATCTTTGATACCGGTCAAGGCCGTATGCCGATTAAGACCCTTGCTAATCACTTCTCCATAGGTCGCCGAATTACCACGAGTAACCTCAGAACCAACCTGTAGTAAACGCTCGGTCGAGGCAGTATCGCTTATAGAGGTCGTCCCAATACCAACACGACCATTGCCATCAATAATAAACGGGGTTGTATCACCGGATTCGTCATTCACCCGCAAAGCCAGATTACCCGTTCCAGTCGCTCGGTGATCGACGAAGAGAGCTGTATTAGCATTAGCCGTCCCGGTATTCGATACGGCCAAAACATTGCCCGTATTGGCAACATCAGATCCCGTGAGAGAAACATCGGCCAAGTTACCGGTAAATGTGGTTGACGATGAAGTGATACTAATGCCCTTCCCGCTCGTGAGGCCATTGGTCGTGATAGCCAGTCCAGTCTCACCATCGATGGCGTTACCTGTCAGATTCACTCCATTTGAGGCATTGGAGGCCTGGACGATATCGAGTGCCAGCATGTTAGCGGTCGTATTGGCCTGATCGAGCTGGAGGAGAAAAGTCGAGAGGTTATTGCCACCCGAGGTTGGGTTAGTAAACACGAGCCCATCATCAGCGGCTGTGAGAGAAATAGTGACGTTCCCGCCATCGGCATCAGTATCATAGGTTCCCTGAAGATCGCTCCCCGCTCCGCCAGAAATAGTACACTCAGTCTGTGAGGCATTGTCTGCACAAGAGACACCTGCTCCGAGGAAAGCTAAGGTTGTCCGAACCGTAAGCGAAGTCGTCTCGTCTTTAATCAAATTATATCCACCTCCACCAGAAAGTGTCGTCCAGGCACTGCCATTGTAGGTGATAAGCTGGTTCCCAGCAGCGTCCCAGGCCAGGTATCCTTCCCCAGAAGTCGGGTTCGATGGAGTAGCAGAGGCGGCTTGAGGGAGACGCAAACCCTGCACAGCAGTGGTATTGTGAACGATAGAGCCGAGATCCATATATGCGAGTGCCGAAGCAGTAAACGACTGACTGCCAGCCAGACTAATACCACCGTTGGCCGTAAGGATACCCGCAAGGGTGAGGGCACCGGTACTGGCCACGAAGTCCGTCCCAGCATTGCCGATATTCGTCAGGATATTAGTACTCATGTCGATGGTACCAGCAGAAGTAAAGGCACCCACTGTATCGGTTGAAGCATCAAACGTAATCCCACCGTTGGCAGCGATGGCCGATGAGGCTGTGACGGTCGTCGTCGATACTCCAGTTGCTCCTGTGATAGCCCCTGCTCCGGAAATATCAATTGAAGTGGTATCAAGGTAGGTATCCCAACCAGCACCGACGACAATGGCGTTTTCAGTCCCAGCCCCACCAGTGATAGTGGAGATACTTACGCCATTAAGGGTACCAGCTCCTACTCCAGTAGCCGTAATATTGAGACCACGTTGAGCGCCACCAGTGGTGATAGAGCCAGTAGTAACACTGAGACCATTGGAGACAATACCTCCCGTAGTAGCCGTGATATTTGGATTAGTAATATCAACACCGACGAAGGAATTAATTCCCGTACCAGTGTTCTGGGTAATAGCTCCACTCGTAATCGCTACGCCACGATAATCATAGGTACCTGAGCCTGTATTAGTGACAGCGGGGAGAGCAATGCTCGTACCAGTGATTGATCGGCCGGTCGCCGTGACACCGGTCGAAAGGTTAATGTTCTGTCCTGTGAGATCACCGGCCAGAGTGACTGCTGAAGGAGCAGCGATACCAATGAGAGTACCACTCGTCTGAACAAAATCGAGATCAAGGAGAGCGTCCGGTGTTGCGTCCCCCACCCCCACATTGCCATTCATAAAGATACCTGCGTACTCAGTCCCTGCCTGGGTACCCGCATCAACGTAGAGACCATAGGCAGTCCCGGCATTAGCTTCAGTGGCAATCTTGAGTCCATAAACGGTATCGGCGTTGGTAGAACCAGAGGTTCCTGTGTCGATGCTGATGCCATAGGCAGTAGAGGTACCAGCGCCAGCATTGTCAGTGACGACATTGAGTTTCATACCATAGGTGTCAATCGTCCCACCAGTTGCAAGAATTCGAGCAATACTAATATCAGCACCATAATTCGTATCAGTACCAGTGGTAACAATTCCTGAGTCAGTAACTTGCCCATAGAACCCTGTATTCGTATTGGCTCCTGTTGTGAAGTCAGTAATAACAGCAGCCGACCCATATGAGACGTTACTGGTAGTTCCTGCCACAATCGAATACGATCCATAATTAAAGTCCGCACCCGTAGCTGATGCGTATTGACCATAGGCAGCAGAGGCACCAGCACCAGCATTGTCAGCAGTCACTGTCGTATAGTTCCCATAACTATTGATAGTTCCTCCCGTAGCACCGGTTCTCGTGAGTGAGGAGTAGCTCCCATAGGTCGAATCCGTACCGGATGAGACTACTCCAGTATCTGAGAAAGTATTGCGCAGACTGTATTCCGTGGCACCGGTCGTTGACGTAGACGCCTTGGAAATATCGAGTCTGGCTCCAGGCGCCGTCACACCAGTACCGATACCGACGTTACCGGTCGAATCGAGAGCAAAGAGGGTACTGGTTCCTACTGTGAAGCCGGTACCGATGGTGAAGTACCCGGTCGTATGATCGAGTCCGGCGTAGTAGTCCTGAGCGGAACCATCAAACGCTACTGAGTCATCAGTTGCCGATCCGGTACCGATGACAAATTGGGATTCAGAGACGTTCGAGCTTGTGAGGGAGAGGGTACCATCACTCAATGAGGAAAGTGAGGCGTAGTTACTGACATCGTAGGAGAGACGGAGGGCATTGGTGGTACCGAAGATATCGAGCTGAGCGGAAGGAGAAGCTGTACCGAGCCCCAATTCATTTGAGGCATTATCAAAAAAGAAATTAGCATTATCTTGTTGAAGAATACCGCTCGTACCAGCAAAGAGAATTGAACCAGCGGTGGGAGCGAAGAATGTTGGAACACCCGTACCACCCGAGACCAATGCTTGGCCGGCGGTACCGACCGCAGAGAAGGCATAGGCTGTTCCTGTTGAGTAAGCGATGCTTCCGGCAGAACCGATCGTCGTTGCATTGGTGCCACCATTCGCCACTGGAACAGAGATGGTCGTTCCGAGAACACCGCCAGCCGTATTGGTCACAATACCCGCAGTAGAGAGACCGGAGAAGGTAATGGTACCAGAGGAGGTGATACCGGTAGCTCCGGTGATGGCACCAGAACCAGTGATATCGATTGACGGCGAATTTAAGATATTCCCGAGAGTGCCGGTCACCAGAATCCCATCCGTAATCGTCCCGGCAGTTTCAGCGATCTGGATGGCATTGGTCAACGTACCAGCACCGGTCTGTTCGATGAGTAAACCATTGGTTAATGTGCCGGAAGTGATTGAATTGAAGATTCTCTGGGCACTGGATCCAGCGGTATCCTGATTCTCAATGACGAATGAGGTCGGTGTCACCACCTCTTGGAGTGTGATAACCACATTACTACCCGAATCCGTTGTAATTGTGTTACCAGAAGCATACGCGCTATCGAGCGTACCCCCTCCACCACCACATCCGCTACACGAAACAACAGTCAATACACCGGCATCCGTAATACTCCACTGGTCTCCCGTAATCGCCACATTATCAAGTACGGAACCAATAGCAATAGTATCGGAGACCGTATTGTTCGTACCGATATTTATGATGTTGCCCGCCGTACCAGTACCGATAGCAATCGTCTTGGCATTATTCCCCGTACCGAGATTGAGGGTACCCGTCGTACCGGAATCCACCGTAAGGGCGGTAGTGGCGGCTGAAGAAAGTGTCACGGCACCGCTCCCGCTATACGACTGGCCAGAAGCAATGGTCACCCCACCCGTGTCCGTCGTGAGCGAATCAACAGTTGTCGCATCCTGCAAATCAATCGTTCCCGCGCCGGCTGCTACCACGACGAGTGATTCTCCAGAAGCCGTGGTGATGTCGGTCGCAGCACCAGAGAATACTAGTCCCGTTGAACCAATAGTTTTATTAGTCAATACCTCAGTCCCTGCCAGAGTTGCTAGTGTTCCGGTCGTCGGCAAAGTGAGCGTCGTCGCACCCGATGTAGTGAGAGCAATATCATTCGAAGCCGTCGTCGAAAATGATCCCCCAAAAGAAATCGTTTCGCTGTTCGGAATAGTGAGTGTACCCGTCGTATCGGTCACTGTGAGCCCTCCAACTTTGGCAGCGTTCAAGGCATAGGGTGTCGCCGTAAAACGAACGAGGGGTGACATCTGTCCATTGGCATTGAAGTTAATCCCAAGATAGATGTTGTCAGTATTGAAATCGATAAGTGCTGCAAAGGCGGTAGTGTCCCCGAGGTTCGTTTGAAAAATACCATCCGTTACTGTGATACTTTTGGATTCGCGCCATACCGCATCATTGTCGGCACCACTCGTACACGCAGTGGCTGGACTGGCGGTCGTATAGATACAAAAAAGAAACGTGTAGCTTCCATTGGTAACATTGGTGCCATCAGTGTTGACGACTTTTCCCTGAAAACTGATTTGCTTATTAATACCCGTCGCAGCTAAAGTATTTGAGACAACAAAAAACGAAGCGAACGAGAGGCTCGCAAACAACAAGAACAGGAAGGAATATTTCTTGTATCCGTTCTTTATTTTTTTTGTATTTTTATCTTCAAAGAGTCGCAACATTTGTGAGCAACACAAAAACAATTTGGATCGGCTCACCCCGATTCAACACTCTATAGAATAACAATAAAGAATGCTTTTCGCAAAGCATTCTTTATCCACTGTCAACTCATTATTTTGTGATTTTGATTTCTTTGAGAAACGCTAGTAATTCTTCCTGTAAACCATCAGCGCCGAGCGGTGAAGTAATAGCCACACTCACGAGTTTTCCTTCAGCAAAGAAAAAAGCATCTGTTTCAAACACCGATGACTCTTTCAAAAAGAAATATCCCTCAAATCCACTCTCTGCAAATGAGCTTTTTTTATATTCTGTTGGCTTATCCAAGCGCATTTTTACAGATGGCGATGACTCAAAGTCTCCCAGTGGCCGTTCCTCGATAGTCACCGCAATTTTTTTCCCCTCATAGTCTCCTGCTGAAAGAAAAATGCGCTCATACACAGGATCCTTGACAGGTGTTTCGTGTCGTTTTACTTCGTACCCAGCGCCGTAAGAAAATTCGATATATTTTCCAAAATAGCGTTTTACTTCATTTTTTCTGTCAAAAGACCCTGTTGCTACTGGCAATTTTCCAGAACGAACCGTTCCGAGCGCTGGTTGCTCGAGGTAGTGCCACAAAAAATATCCTCCGATCCCAAGAATACAAAGTATCAGACTCAAGAAAACTCTTCGATACCATTTCGACACTGATTTTTTTGGACTCTCCATCGTAGAAATAGCTCTTTTTATTTTTTATCTGTCATTTTCTATGAAGTGAAAGAAAAGACTACACAGAAACGTTTTTTTTATTTATACGACGTCGACGTTTTACTCCGTACCATCCAAAAACAACCATCAAAGAAAGTAATCCTACAATAGCAACCGGGGGAATAAAGATAAATCGAAGCGACGTTTTTACAAAATCATCTTTTCCATCATAGCGATAGGAAATTTCCATGGTATACCAACCAGGAACAAAGCTTCGGGCGATATTTTCAAGAGAGAATGAATACACTCGACTGCTTTCCGGTAAGATAAGAGCGGATTGCTCATTTATAATCCCCTTCCCTATCATACGTTGTAAAGGGTCGAGGACCACGGCTGTCCCCCGTGGCACCAAATGGACATTTCCTCCATTCAAGAAATGGAGCTGTACTCTCTTCTGAAAACGAAAGGGGCTACTCTGATAATCTAGATTTTTGAGTTCTAGATGGTATTTCTCGCCACCAATTTTTTTTACAAAAACCAGTGTTGAAAAGAGCTGGTTCACGGAAACGCCCTCTCTACCGAGAGCGCTCGGCGAAGCATCTTCTACAGAAAATGTCAGCGCTCCGTAGTGTCCACCCGGCCCAAGCGTATCACTATTTTCCACCGTTACAAGTATTTTTTGCGTTTCACCTGGTCCAAGTGTCAAAATATCTTTCTCTGGATACATCCAAGAAGCCAAAGCATATTTTTTTTCCAGATCATTTGAGGCACCGAGGAAGGCTACTCCGCCAGATTCATCCAGGGTTCCAAAGTCATACTTTGCTACCCGAAGTAGCACTGTCCCCTGAGAAGTATTAGAAAGCGACACAAAAAAATCCTTCTGGATATCTTTTTGATCAAGTACAATTTCCTGAAATGCCGGACTGACTGTTAATCCGTTTGGACTCCCTTGAGCAGAAAGAGGTATTATCGCAAAAAAAACACTCAACAAAAAGAGTCCTCGCAATGCTACTCTTGGGAGAAAACACCTCATAAAGCAACTGGTTTCCGAAAAACTTTGTGCCAAATTTTTTGCACCGTGGAACGAATACCGATAAAGAAAAAGAGGGAAACAATAAACAACGCTATCAATAGTCTCCAAGGCAACACCCAAAAACTCAGCTCTCCTTCGATAGGGATATCATGAGTCCCATCATCGTAGATGAGGAGAAGTGTGGCAGTATACTTTCCGAAGCGCAATTTTGAAGCGTCATTCCAATCCCATTTGAGCTCAAGCACGGGATTGTTTTCCTCATCCATAAGTGTCTTTCCGTCCTCGATTTTGGCTACATAGCGCGGAAATCCATCCTCCCACGTCGCATTAAAAATACGATTCGATTCTGGGAGAATATTCCCCTTCTCACTGTTCACTTCCAGGATAGCAATGTCTTTGGTACCGCCCTGATTGATAAAGATATTGCCTCGCGGGGCGATATGAACATTTCCGGTATTCTTCAATTTAACAGTAAAGGTCGCTGGAAGAAATTCATAAAACTTTTTATCAACAGAAAATTCAGCCACCGCGACCTCTCGCTTGGCATCTGCCACTCTGGCTTCAAGGAGTACCAGAACTGCCGTACCGCCAACAAGGGCTGTCTGGTTTTGATCAACCTGTTCTCCGTCGGTCGCTCTCGAAAAAACAAAGGCGTAGTAGTAACCGAAAGAGGCAGTGGTAGGAACAACAAAGGTAGCCGTCACCGTTTTCCACTCGTCAGGAGCTAAAGTGAAACTTGATTCTGAAAATGTCACCCAATCGAGAAAGTCATCTGTTGGTTCTCTTTCAAGCAACTGTGGTTTTCCTCCTTCTTCGTACGCCTTAAATTTCATCAGATCAATTCTCAATGTCTCTGGTCCGGTACCGCCATTTTTTACCTTCAGTTCTGTCGAGACTGTTTGCCCAGGCTCGGTAACGATGTTGATAGGGAGAGGTGAAGTAACGAGACGGAGGCCAGTTGGAGAGGATTGAGCAAAAGAAAAGGCAGGGAAAAGGAAAAAGACGATACCCACAAGGATAAAACTAGCCCCTCCCAAAAAAAATTGTAGAAAACTTCTCCGCATAGGAATTTCCCCCATTATATCCTATTTCCCCGCTCAATAGCAAAAACCCCCTTCTCCGTATCGAGAAAGGGGCCTATCTTTTGAGTGGAAATCTCTAGAAGCGACCAGCTGCTACGACAGTCAGAGTATCAGCATAATCCGTCGCTGCCGCTTGAATAGCTGTCACACGAGCCAATTCCTTCAGTACAACCGTGTCGCCATCAGTGGTACCACTACTGGCTGCTACTGGCTGAAATGTGGTCGAAAGAGTACCGCCGGAGTTACTGGAGTTTCCATCATATTCTTGTCCAAAACCGGCTGCTTGAGTGACCGTTCCGGTTCCTGTTCCGCTATCCGTAAAAGTAACATCGAGCAGGTAGCCATAGGTACCACCAGAAAGCGTGTCTACGGTATCATTCACTGTCCCGGTCGTCGCAATAGTAGCTCCCGTTGATACCGAATTCAAAGCAGCGTTGGCACTCTTAACCCAGGCAACCCAACCAGAAGCAGCGTTCGTAGCAATAGTGGCCGTCACACCGTTGGAGAGCTGAGCAGTCGTCGACAAAGCGGCAGCAAAGGTGTCAGTATTTGCAGAAAGACTAAAGGTAAAGGTAGCAGGAACAGTAGCCGTCACACCAATGAGATCAGCACCAGCAGAAACAATAGCAGTAGAAAAGGTGGAGGAATTGCCTCCGCTCGCTATAGTGCCTGTCTGACTCGCTCCGGTTGATCCCGTGGTCAGTGCCGCCGTATTACTCCAATTGAAACAGTACAGGGTGTTTGCTGTCAGGTTAGAGCTCGGAAACGTCACCACTCGTGTACCAGCATTGGCTGTGGTTGCAGTACCGATACCAGGCCAAGCGGTCGAACCGGAAGGAATATTAGTCGTCGTCACTGTCCAGTTTCCTGTCGTAGCACTGACGGTAAATCCTGTGGGGAAAGTGACTGCAACATCAGATTCTGTCACGTCAGCTACAGCTGTCTTGGCGCAGACCATACCAGTCGTAGCAGTGGCCGTAGCCATACGGTCAAAACGAACCCATGCCTGTTGAAGGTTAGCTGCTTCAGCAGTTTCCGCAAAGAACAGCGGTGCTAAAACTACAAGAAGTAAAGGAAATATTCCAACAACGGATGTTTTCTTGATGGAAAACTGCTTCATAAAATCAATTGGATTAAATCTATTTTTATTTTTATTTTTTTTGAAAAACCTTTATCAAAACTCAACTCAACACTTCATATTGTAGCAGATTTTTAGACGAAAGTCAATCATTGATACCAAAAACCCCCTTCTCCGTATCGAGAAAGGGGCCTATCTTTTGAGTGGAAACTCTAGAAGCGACCAGCTGCCACGACAGTCAGAGTATCAGCATAATCCGTCGCTGCCGCTTGAATAGCTGTCACACGAGCAACTTCTTTTAAGGTTACCGTATCCCCATCAGTCAAACCACTCGCCGAAGCTATCGGTTGGAAAGTTGTTGAAAGTGTCCCACCGGTATTACTGGAGTTTCCATCATATTCCTGTCCGAAACCTGCTCCCTGCGTTACTGTGCCCGTCCCGCCTGTCGCACTGTCGGTAAAGGTGACGTCGAGCAAATATCCGTAGTTTGCAACCGTTAAAGAAGTTGTCGCATCATCAATTGATCCAAGGGTGGCGATAGTAGCACCGGTAGAAAGTGAGTTCAAAGCAGCGTTGGCGCTCTTGACCCAAGCAACCCAACCAGAAGCAGCGTTAGTCGTGATAGTGGCTGTCACGCCATTGGAAAGCTGAGCTGTCGTCGACAAAGCACTAGCAAACGTGTCGGTATTTGCAGAAAGGCTGAAGGTAAAAGTTGGATTGACAGTCGCTGTCACACCAATCAAATCAGCTCCTGAGGAAACAACAGCAGTGGCATACCCTGCCGTATCCAGGTTCGTTGGACCAGTGGCTCGCGTCGTCACTGTACCTGTTTTACTCCCTCCAGCTGAACCCGTTTGTAATGCTGCTGAACTATTAGTCCACCGAAAACAATATAGAGTGGCCGTGCCCGCCAAGTCCGTAGACGGAAAAGTAACAGTCTTTGTTCCATTATTCGCTGCCGTTGCCTGAGCAATACCCGGCCAAACGGTAGCTCCCGTCGGCAGGTTTGTTGTTGCTACTGCCCAATCAGTGAGCGTGGTACTGACGGTGAAATCACTCGGAAAAACTACCTGAACGTCCGCCTCTGTCCCAGTATTGGTGGCTGGTGTTTTAACACAAACCAAACCGCTCACAAATGTCGATGCACTCATGCGGTCCAAACGCACCCACGCCTGCTGAAAACCAGCTGCTTCGGCAGGCCGAACAACAAACATTGGGGAGGCCAACAACAAAAAAAATACCAAAGTCACCAATGACCGTCTGTTCCGCTCAAAGAAATTCACCATAACAATACTCCTAAAATATTTTGTTTTCATTCTACTCACTATTGCCAGCATACTCTATTCTTCTCAGTTATTCAACTTCTCTCACCTAAAAGCTAGCCGAAGCAACGACTGTCAGTGTTTCTGTATAGTCATTGGCTGCTGGAGTCACAGCTGAGGATTTAGCTTTCAAGAGAAATGATCCGCGACCGCCTGTAATCGGTGCTGTAGTCGTAAAAATCTCACGAATCGTCGCATCGGTCACGGCCACATTATTAGAACCCAGATCATACGCAGTGGCGATAGCGAGTGGACCGCCAGCACTCTGAGTCGCACTCGACCCCTGGGCACCATACCCTTCCGTAAGTGCCGTCAGGTTCCCCGTCACTGCGTTAATGGTATAGCTCGTCACAAGGCTCTGAAGCCCAGCGTAACTCGACGCTACATACACCCGACCGCCACTCTCAGCATTCGTATCGAAATCAACCCAAATTTTCTCGGGACTGTCCGTCACCGTACCCGCCGGTAAACTTCCGAAATTTGTCGCAAAGGGTGGTGCCGTCTCACTATCCGTGGCTGAAACATCAATGTCGAACGTCAACTGAGGACTCACAGTACTAGCGGTCGCAGTCGGGCCATAGCCTGTCTCAGTAAATTTCCCTTGCCAGGCTTTTACTTTGACTTTATATGTCGTACTCGGTACCAAGCCAATAACAAGCACTCCACTCGCCCCACCCCACACCGTGTAGGTTTGGTAATCCTCCAAGCCAAGAGTACTTCCTACTGTATTATCACTCTGAACGTAGTTCGTCGTCACAAAATTATCCGTGCTAATAGCAAGGGCGAACACTGTATCACTTGGATTACTTCCAGCATCCAGAACCACTTTCAGCTTATTGTAGTAATTACTTGGATTGGTAAACGTCGGCGCCGGAGGAACGTTAGCCTGATTCGTGAAGAGTAATCCTGGGCCTAAATCATAACTTGATCCCGAGAGTTTTCCGGCATTCTGTTCTCCGCTGATACCATCAAGTGCATAACTTCCAGAAGTAGCATTTCCTGCCCCACCAGATCCAAACCCGAAGTCCTTCAACTGATAGTTGGTACTGGCTGGAAAAACAAGAAAGAAGGCTATCCCAAAATGAAGCAGAGGTACTTTCAGAAAAAATAATCTCCAAAAAGGAAATTTTCTCATATTTCAACGAGACAATATATCGAACAAAATAAAGACCCGCTAGGGACCTAGGACACGCCTAAATGCAGTTTCACTTTATCAATGACTGTTTGAATAGGAACGTTTGCTTTCACGAGGTATTCTACCGCCCCCAAAGCCAAAATGCGACTAATATCCTCTTCTTGGCTCAAATTAGAAAGCACAATAACAGGAATATGCTCCGTTGCTTTGTCTGCCTTGAGCTCGGCCAGCGTTTCAAAGCCATCTTTTCCTGGCATAATGAGGTCGAGCAGAATAAGCCCCGGGCGATTCTTTTTTACTGTTGCCAGAGCCTCGATTCCGTTTCCAACAATTTCAGACTGTATATTATCTTTTGCTAACTTTGTTTTATAAATCTTTGAATAAAACGGGTCATCTTCGACCACAAGAACATACCTATTTTCTGTCATATATATATTTAAGACGATATTACACTTCTTTTTTACGCTTCTTGGTCTGCCGTACAGCGATAGATGGGTGAGGAAATTCAATAAAAAAAGTTGTCCCTACATTTTCTTGGCTTTCAAATCGAATACTCGCACCGGCTTCTTCCAAATACGATTTTACCACGGAAAGACCGAGTCCACTACCTTCGGTTTCCTTCAAAACAG
Organism: Candidatus Moraniibacteriota bacterium; assembly: GCA_017992575.1. Lineage (GTDB taxonomy): Bacteria > Patescibacteriota > Minisyncoccia > Moranbacterales > UBA1568 > UBA1568. The sequence goes on from JAGOOJ010000003.1 coordinate 16,958, forward strand.
CATTCGGAGCTCGAAAAAATTTTGAGAATATTTTTGATTGCGCTGACTCAGGGATACCAATACCAGTATCAGCCACCGTAACCACTGTGCTCGCATCGCTCTCCGTCAAGGTAACCACCACTGTCCCCCCAACACGATTGTATTTGATACTATTTGAAATAAGGTTCTGAAACGCCTCATAAAAATGCTTCGGTGAAGCTAAAATTTTTGGTACCGATGCTTTGGTTCTCCTCAAAGTTATCTTCACTCCCTGTCGGATTCCTTCTCCGTACATTGCCTTCACCACATCAGACAAAATTTGCCCGACATCAATTGTTATTTTTTCCTCATGTCCCCGGTTTTGATCAATACGAGCCACATTCAATAAATCATTCACCAGGACAATCATTCGTTTGCTATTGTCATAAATTTGTTGTATCGATTCGTGTGCTTTTTTGGGAAGCTTTCCCAAATCACCATCCAGTAACAATTCCATATTCCACCGCATTCCTCCGAGTGGCGTTCGCAACTGATGTGCTGCTACAGAAAGAAAACTATCTTTCATTTGATCAAGCTCGTGCCTTTTCGTCACATCTTGAAATACAGCGATGGTTCCAATAATAGCATGCGCCTGGTCACGAATCAGAGAACACGTTCCTGAAATAGGGATGTCTTTATCAGCCCTCCTCAAAAAAGTGTTCTGAGGAAAAGTAACTGTGCGTTTTTCTCGCAAAGTAATCTCCGTGATATCAAGTTGCTCCTCTCCATCATGACCCTTATGAATAAATAAGAAATGGGTACGAGCATTCCTATCCAAAGATCCAGCCAATGCTTGCCCAGCCATGAGCTCTGCTGTTTCATTGACAAAAATTATCCGACACTGCATATCCGTAGCAAAGACACCTTCTCCAATAGATTTGAGGTACCCCAAAATGCTTTCGGCACGCTCCTTCTCTTTAGCAATAACTGTATTAGCACGTTCTAGTTGAGCAGCGTGCCGGACAATCTTCAATTGTGACTTTCGCTCCTCGGTAATGTCCCGTTCGATACCCACAAAAAACTTTACTCCCCCACGGTCATCCAGAATGGGTGCTACCCGAAGACTCGAAAGATACTTCGTCCCATCTCTCCTTTTATTCATCAGCTCTCCTGCATACCTATTTTTCTCAATCTTGATAGTACGCCACATCGTCTCGTAAAACTCCTTCGGCATCTGCTTGCCCCACAGAGCTGGGGTCTTTCCGATAATTTCCTCACGGGAGTATCCAGTCATTAACTCCGCCGCATGATTCGCATACAAAACTTTTCCGTCAGGATTGGCTATAACAATATGATCAAAACTTGCATCGACAGCCTGTTGAAATTTCTCGAGATCCTCTGTTTTTCTTTTTAATTTTTCTTCCGAAACAGAAACGTCTTCCAAAATATTAAATATAGCTCGACGGGTATCTTCGAGAAAAGAATTCTGTTTCTTCAAATCTTCTAGATCTGAAGAAATATCGTCTACCAGAGAAAACGAATGAGATTTTTGACGAATGTCTCGTACGCTTTCATCCTGTTCAGATAACGGTTTAGGCATGGCCTTGTAGCTTTTTTATTTGTTCTTTGAGCTCAATCATCTTAAGCTCTCGCTCCACCATAATACGATTCATCTTCTCGATCTCTTCAATACGATTTTTGTTTTGATTTTCAGTCTCTTTCCGTTCAGTGATATCGACACATGATCCAATGTAGCCCAAAAAAATACTGTCTGAGGCAAAGTGCGGAACCGCCCGAGAAAATACCCATCCATAGGTTCCATCTTTTCGTCGCAAACGACACTCGAAGCTAAAAGGGTTTTGTCCAGCGAAAGCTCTCTCGTAGATTTCAATTACTCTTTCTTTGTCTTTTGCATGAACATCTTCCAAAAACCCTTTTCCTAATTCTTTTTCGAGCGCTTGCCCGGTGTAGTCAAGCCATCCGCGGTTCACATAAATACACTGCTGAGCATTATCTGTCATCCAAATAAGAACCGGTGCCGAATCAGCCAGTGTCCGGAATCGTTTTTCACTCTCCTTTCGATTCATTTCTGTCGTGCGAAGTGCTTCCAACATCTTATTGATTTGATAAGCGAGACTCGAGAATTCATCACTGCCTTCCAGCCATACTTCTCCCTGAGAACTTCCACTCGCCCCTATTTTTTCCACCTGCATACTCAACCGAGACAACCGACGAAGGACCAATCGATTCAAGAGAAAGAAAAGAAGAGTACTGAATACAATAAGAGCAGCGATGGTAACTTTTTGAAACAGGGCAACCCCCTCTTGTCCCTTACGGTAAATTTCGCGATCCATTAATACCCGAAGAAAAAAAACTGGTTGATTGTCTGCGTCACTAAATAATACATCACCAGCTATTTTTTGGTCATCCTGTGGATTCTCGATAAAAAAACGATTCTCGCTTGAAAAACTCTTCCAGACCGTGGCAAATTCACTCGTCAGCGACTGATCAGTATAGAAAATCGACTTCACCTCAAGATGTGTGATTCGGGAAATTTCATCAAAGACAGATTGATCGAGAAAGTAACCAAACACTATAAAGCCACGAGCCGGCGCCAATCCGTTACTCGAGGTAATCGGTCGAGCAACATACACCATTGGCCCTTCAGGGAGAGCGAGTATTTCTCCGTGCACCACCCCTGTACCGATATGCTCTTTCACAATATCTTGTGCAATATGATCCAAAAAGATATCATCAACCGGTCTTTCCTCTCCCTGCTCAACTTGTTTTTTCCATACCACATTCCCATTTAAATCAACAATCACCACGGTATTGATTCGTAGCAAACCAAAGGACTCATTTTGCAAATTCGAAGTCACATATGACTCGTCATAGTCTCCCGTAAACTCATAGGTGTCGTCCCACTGTGACCAGTCGCTCAGCTTGACCGACAGTTCATCAATCCGACTCTGTACCGCGTCAGCGACACGCAGGGTATTTCTCCGTACTTCTTGTTGCTCAAGTTCTGAAAAGTCCCGCACCATGATATACGAAAGCGACTGATGCACCAAAACAAAAAACAACAGTAGAACCGTACCAACAATCAAAAATACTTTAAAACGTAAATGCATACTCCTATATTCATTTAATTCCCACACATACCCTTCTCTACTTTCCAAAAATAATAGAAATGGGAGCCTGAGTCGTTTCAGTGTTTGTCTTGACAGCTGGTTTCGCCACTATCTGAGGATACGTCTTACTCAGTGTGTCTTTCACTAACCCTGCCTCTTTCTCTGTTTCTGGTGAAAAATACACAACCACTCCCGTGTAGTCTTTAATAGTATTACCGGTGCTGACTTGGGTATAACCCTCTTTTTTAAGAATATCCGCCAAAACTGTGGCACTACCCTTAGCAGCTCCGCCATTGAATACTTTGATAGTCGAAGCCTTTGCTTTCTTCACTACTTCTTCTTGATCATCAGCCACTTTCGGGGTTGTTTCTTCCGGAATAGCCTGTGTTGGTCCGGAATTTTCTTTGGTTTCCTCCGAAGCTACACTCAAAGACAAACTCGCAATAGATGGCAGTGTTGCCTGCTTTTGATTCAGACGATACCCCTGATACCCTACCCATCCAATACCGCACAAAACCGCTACTCCCAAAAGAAGTATGAATCCGAAAAGAATAGTCCCAAATAAAGGTTCTCGAGAAGTACGGACCTGAACCACATCCTGCTCTTCTGAAGAGGGGGCTTCTATTTTTTCTACCATAAAATAAAAAGATTAAACTTTAACTATCTCAAGACCGTCGAGAAAAAATCTCACTCTTTGAGAGAGTGCTGTCATTATTCATTTCATTCTTAGTATAACACAGCATCATGGCCATGATGCTGTGTTATACGAGTTCTCCTTTCAGCGAATAGCCCGAGCAACTGCTGACACCACGCCTTTATCAAACGTGTTTGGCACGATACGATCGATTGTTGGCTTTTTTACCAACGCTGCCAAGTTTTTTGCTGCTCGAATAAGCATCTCATCAGTAATTTTTCTCACCTTGTTATCCAATGCCCCACGAAAAATTCCTGGAAACCCGAGTGAATTATTAATTTGATTGGCAAAATCCGATCGGCCTGTCGCCACCACCAACGCTCCGGCCCTCTTGGCTCTATCAGGCATAATTTCCGGAACCGGATTGGCCAAAGCAAAGACAATAGCGTCCTTGGCCATACTGGCGACCTGCTTTTCTGTAACAGTGTTCCCTTTGGAAACACCGATAAACACATCAGCACCTGCTAATGCTTCATCTAATCCCCCAATGATGTCCTGTTTGTTCGTTTTTTTCACAAGCACTCGTTTTTGCGCTTCCAAATCAGTCCGTTTTTTATGCAGTGTTCCTCTACTATCAATCATGACTATATCCCCCACTCCATACAACATCAGGAGTTCAGCGATAGCTGTTCCGGCAGCGCCGGCGCCGGCGATCACCAAACGTATCTGCTTCGGATTTTTTTTCGCAACCTTAAGTGCATTGATAAGTCCTGACAGCACCACCAGAGCTGTTCCGTGTTGATCGTCATGCAAAACAGGGATAGAAAGTTCTTCTTGCAATCGTCGTTCGATTTCGAAGCAACGTGGCGCAGCAATATCTTCCAGGTTAATTCCACCGAATACCGGGGCAATATTTTTAACCGTCGCAATGATAGCCTCGGTATCCTGGGTAGAAAGCACAATAGGAAAGGCATCAATCCCTGAAAGAGCTTTGAATAACATGGCTTTCCCCTCCATCACCGGAAGTGCTCCCTCTGGACCAATATTCCCCAGTCCCAATACCGCTGAACCATCAGAGATAACCGCGACTGTATTCCCCTTCATCGTATACTCTGCCATTTTTTCTTTGTGTGTAGCCAGGTATGACGATACCGCTCCCACACCCGGGGTATAGTACACACTCAGATCTCCCTTGTTTTTCACTGATGCTTTCGGAATAATTGCGATTTTCCCTCGTAATTTGTTATGCACCAGGAGTGCCTGTTTCCCGAAATCTTCTCGTTTCATAAAAATCGTATTATTCGATTAAAGCGCATCATCTCTAGTATACTCTGACCGGAATGAAGCAACAATAAATAAAAAAACGAGCCTTTCGGCTCGTTTTTTTTACAACAGCACTAGTCTTTTTTATCAAGTTGATCAAGTTTGAGCGCTTTCACACCGTAGTACACAACCAAAGCAATGACTAAGAAATCAATAAGCACACTGAGGAAATCACCCCACAGAAGCTCAACCGAACCAAGTTTCAAACTTGCCGTCTTCAATCCTTCCGCTGCCCCAAGAACGAGACCAAGAATCGGACTGATGATATCGGTTACCAACGCACTCACCACTTTGGAGACAGCTCCTCCCAAAATAAACCCGACGGCCAATCCAACAACTCCCTGCTTGCGGATGAAGTCCATAAACCCTGCCATCATATACGTATGCTTATTGTTTACAACGGCACTGTAGCACTTTTTTATTCACCCTTCAATGGCACTTCCAGTACCAAGAGAAACAGCTCTGTCTCTGCCTGAATCGACACGCTGTCTATTGCCCATATTCCTAAAGCATCTCTTGGTTCTAGGTGTTCGCCAGCAATATTTGCTCTCCCCTCAATAGCGAAAAAATATACTCCGTGATTCAAACTTTTAAGTACATACTGTGCTTTCTTGCCCACATCAAATCTCCCCAAAGAAACCCTGGCATCCTGATGGATGCCGAGCGCTTCCGTCTCATTCATCGGCCCCACCACAGAAAAGAATGTATTCTGGTACTCCGTAGCATCGAAACGACGTTGATCATAGCGGGGTGATACATCGCGCTTTTCCGAAAGAATCCATATCTGCAGAAGAGTCAGCTCATTCGTATCTGAGGCATTCCACTCAGCATGTTCTACTCCTGTCCCAGCGCTCATCACCTGAACCTCACCGGTTTCTATAACAGCACTATTTCCCATACTATCTTCGTGCTTCAAAGAACCCGAGAGAGGAAGAGTAATAATCTCCATATTCTCATGAGAGTGACGACCAAACCCGGAACCCGGAGCAATCCTATCATCGTTTAACACTCGGAGAGCGCCAAATCCCATACGGGTTGGATCATAATAGCTCGCAAAACTGAACGAGTGATGAGTAGTCAACCATCCATGTTTGGCAAATCCTCGTGATGATGCCTCATGAAAAAGAGTTTTCACACTTATGCCTTGGTTGTAAATACCGTTGCTTCACTATAGCGTACCTTTGGTCCAAGAGCAGATTCATCTTCGGCCAATCGAAAGCCCAGGGCAACAATGACCTGAGACTGGAGTCCGCGTTCTTCGAGACCTAAAATATTATCAACGGCCTTCGGATCAAATCCCTCCATAGGAGCAGCATCAATACCAAGGGTTGCCGCTACCGTTAAGAGTACTCCGAGAGCAATATACACCTGGCGAGCGGCCCACTCCCGTGCTCCGGCCTCTCCTTTGGCTTCGATGACTCCTTCGAGCATTCCCCGAAAACCAGTCAGGTGTTCGAGAGGAATATTTTTGGTCGTGGCGATACTCTGAAGGTATTTCTCAATCAGTACAGTATCAACTTTCGTTTCAGTGGCCAGTACTACCAAATGAGAAGCATCCGTAAATTGGGGCTGATCATATCCGACAGTCCGTAACTGGGCGCGAAGATTGGTATTCTCCACAACCACAAAGTGCCAGGGCTGGATGCCGAAAGAAGATGGGGCTAAACGAAGCGCTTCTTTCAAAATCGCCAGTTGTTCGACTGTTAACTTCTTCTCCGTATCAAACTTCTTGGTAGCATAGCGCCACTTGAGTGCGTCGATAATATTTGTCATATGCATATATGATCAGTGAGTTACTCTTGCATGATAGACGAATACATACTAATATACAAGTACCTACAAAATAGTAAGTATTGAAATACTATGAACCGAGAAAATACGCCACCATGCCCTATCGAAAGAACCCTACGACTGATCGTAGGGAAATGGAAAACGATTCTTCTCTGGCATCTATCTTCAGGAAAAAAACGCTACGGGGAGCTGAAAAAGCTCATCCCCCACGTGAGCGAGAAGATGCTCATACAGTCTCTCCGCGAACTTGAAAAAGATGCGCTCATCGTTAGGAAGTCCTATCCTGAAGTTCCACCAAAAGTAGAATATACCCTGTCTCGACGCGGGAAAAGCCTCTCCCCTCTCATCTGTGCGCTCAACACTTGGGGAAGAAAGCATCTCTAAAAACAGCTCTTCCAAATTTCATTCCGTCGAAAGTGATAAGAAGGGGTTCCCGAGAAACACCTCCACGAAAGACTCCCACTCTGGTAGAGCATCTTCTACCACATGGGCATTTTTCACGACGAGCGTGAGCGATCCTTCTTCCTCTGCTATTTCAGCCAAACACTCTTCGAGGGCATCGAGGTTCCGTCCGAAGTAATCAGGGAGATTGAGGACGAGTTCCAGTTCGTCATACAACGCATCAAGCGTCGTCATGTTGTTCCCATCTAAGATGTAGCGCGCCATACTTTGAAACAGTTTAATGAAATATTATTTTCATCATACTGCTCAACGAGGTAGGAATCAAATTTTTATTTTGGTTTTATAAAAATGAATTCCTCGGCGCTACTGAAAAACAAGAGGAGGGATTCGGTCACAACTCCTGAGTGTCCGGGCCAAGGCCCTCACTCAGGGTCGCGACCCCGCCTCCCTGCGGTCCGGCTTTCTCATCCCTCCTCTTCTACCATACCAAAAAAAATACAGGGTTCCTGATGGAATCCTGTATTTTTCTCGGTGCGGA
>JAGOOJ010000036.1 GCA_017992575.1 Candidatus Moraniibacteriota bacterium
CACCTCGCCGTGAACGAATCACTCTTTATTGCTCTTAACCCAACAACTGCCCAGGGGTTCTTCCGTGGCCGAATAACCAATACGCTTGAAATTCCAGATGGCGGACTCTCTCTTACTGATTTCTACACTCACCCCGGACTCACCAATGTCTACGCCCTTGATGCGGACCATGCTCAAATTCTCATCTGGAATCAAGAGGGCAAGCTTCTTCAGAAACTTCACGATGAAAAGCTTTCAGCTGGTCAAACGCTTTCCGTCAACGAAAAGACACGGGAGGTTTTCGTCAGTACAGGTAACACGCTCTTATCGTACAAATTGAAATAGAAGATCTCCTGATTCTTGTCTTCCATAAAAAAACCGTGCCATGGCACTGCCACAACACGGGGGAAAAACACACGGCGAGAGATGCTCTACTGCTCGTTCGGAGGCTTGAGATATTGCTTGTACCTCTTGTCGAATGTAGCAAGGGCCTGAGTCTGTTCCCTCAAGGCCCGCACCAAAAGTCGACGCTCCCGCTGAACAAATATGCGAATTCTTTGCTCAACCGCCTGAAGTTTTCGTGTCAGCAGTGGTAGAGGTTGTCGTTTGAGTCTGTCATTCGACACTACTTTTCGTTTTCTTCTCTCCGGCACTTCTGGTACCAGTGGTGACACTGTCACTTCAACTGGCGCAGATGTACTCAAGTCCAACTTCGGTGACAACGCCGTCACCCTAACCAGTGAAGGGGTATCTGGAATTGGCTCCATTCTGGCTTCCCTGATTTTCACCCCTTTCTTCGGTCGAGGATTCTGCGGACGGCCCACATCAAACATTCCCTCTCTCGCCTCAGGCGAGAGTACCTTGTCCCAAGCCGACTCGTTCAATGACACCACAATCGGCTCGAGAGTCTTGATGAAAGTCTCCCTCACAATACCCGAAGGAAGGCACAGCATCCCCGAAACGACACCCTTCGGAAGGTGACTCGCCCTCATGACGATGTGCATCATGGTAGGCGATGTGACAGACGCCAGCTGTACCCGCATGTGGTATCGTGACTGTTTGAGAACGTCACTCGGACCCGTGATGAGGTACACCCAGCGACCCTGCACCCCGGCTCTTTCAAGAATAGCCTGAAGCATTTGCACTACTCGCACAACTACCGCTGGTTGAATAGATCCTTCTTCACCTCGTACCCGTAGGTCGAGGCTACCTGTCTGTGTATCCATGACCTCGCCCTTTCGGAAAAGAGGAAAACTACAAACTGAAAAAATGGCTTAAGCCAGCTTTTTCAGGACCATAAGAACTTGAAAAATACTACCCTATTGGTGGTTGTTTGTAAAGTCGTCTCCTCCTCCCTAAAGAAGAAATCGATCCGTCTAAACCCTGGGTGCTTCAGCCATTTTCATACGGGTCATAATTTCCCGATTGACGATCGTGGCATCACGACCATAACGCAAACGCGACAACTCTTTCAGAGCATTGGCCACTTCCTGATCGCCATGCGTCGGTGGATAGGTCTTCAAATTAAATGGTTTGGTCAACTCATTATTCATAAGGAGACGTACAAAACACTGATAGTTATCGACGTTGACGATATCATTGGCCGTAAAGACCGGGGCAAACTGCTTCTCCAAAAACTCGGCATCTTCCGGTCCTACACGAAAGACGGTAAGCGAACCAACGTTCCCAAAGACCGCTTTAGAAATTTCTTCTTTGAGCTGAGCGATAAACTGATGCGCCAAGATAAGCACTAGCTTGTATTTGCGCGCTTCGGAAAGAATCTGGGCGATAGAAGTCGTCGTCACATTCTGAAACTCATCCAAATACAAATAGAAGTCCTTCCGTTCCGCCTCGGGAATATCTACTCGTGAGAGTGCAGCCATGAGAATCTTCCCGACGATCACCATCCCCAACAGTTTAGCGTTAATCTCACCTATTTTACCTTTGGAGAGATTAACAAGCACAATCTTGCCACCATCCATCAACTCACGAAAATTGAGAGTGCTCTTCTGCTGAGCAATAATGGGGCGCATCATGTCGTTACTGATAAAGGTCGTCAGCTTCGATGTAATATAGGGTACCATGTTGGCAAGTGCCGCTTCACCTCCAGCTTTTTCTGCTTCCTTCATCCAGAAATCACGCACGATAGGATTGGTACAGTGCGCCAACTTGTAGCGTCGAAATTCCTCATCAGCCAAAACTTTCGGAATTTCCATGAGTGTTGATCCACTCTCCGGATGCTCCATAATGAGAAGCATAGCGTTTCTGATGTACTGCTCAAACATCGGTCCACCGGTCGCTTTCAAATCATAGAGCTGGTCAAAAATACCAATCATTTCATTGATAACGAACGTTTTCTGCTCCGGATGGGCCGGATCATACTCGAGCATATTGATACCAATCGGTCGCTCCACATCAGAAGGGTCGAAAATAATGACGTCCTCAGCCCGTTCTTTGGGAATAGCGGTCAAAATGTCCTCAATAGCATCCCCGTGTGGGTCGATGAAACAAAAGCCCTTCCCCGCTCGTGCGTCCTTCTTGGCCATCTCCTGCAAATAGTTCGACTTACCAACACCAGTCTGTCCAACGACGTACATATGCCGACGCCGATCGTTATCTGTAATCCGTACTTCAGTCTGTGCTCCCCGATATTCATTGTATCCCAAAAGTATCCCTTCCTTGGGAATATTAACTGGCGGTGGTGCAGCTCCCGCTTTAAGCCACTTAATCTTTGGTGTTTCAGTGGTTGAAATAGGAAAATGAAACATACTGGCCAACTCCTCCACATTCAACACCATACTACTCTCCTCATCAACGTTACGAAAAATATAATCATACACTGCGTCTTTACCCTTGACCCGCTTCTTCACCCGGAGACTATTCACCTCCGGATTTTCGAATTGACCAAAGGCATTCTCCATATGACCAAGGATTTCCTCGGCTCGTTCCTGAGTAGCAGCCGAAGCCAATAATCGAATATTAGCCCGAAAGGCGGTCTTGCTTGCTTTGGCATCGATAGACTTGACTAACTCCTGTTCCTCTGGCGTCAGAACTACTGTTTTCTTTTCTTCTGGAACAGCTGGCTTTTTGAGGGCACTCGGTGATGAACTCATCATCCCAACCATTTCTTTTCGGAGTCCATGCCCCACATCCTTGGCAAATCCACTGCCACTCCCGCCACGCATAGCATCTTTCAATCGTTTTCCTTCTTGCATCTGCTGTGCTATCTTGCGTCCCTCTCCTCGCCAAGCGGTCCCCGAAGCAGACAAGAGAATCTGAATAGCTGCTCCTTCTGCCTCAGTTTCAAGCTTACTTAAAGAGTTGGAAATCTCGTTAAGCGGATCAACATCAAGGTTACGATAGGTGCGTAGTGGCAAGGCATGGCTTTCTTTCAACTCCAACAACGACACTGCGGTGTAGCTCGCTGGTGAAAAAATAGTATAATCAATAACCTTCTCAACGACAGCATGGGGGAAAAAACTATGAATCTGTTTCTCGGCACTCTCGCGATAGCGCTTTGGGACAGAGAGATAAAAGAAAATCTCCTCACTCGAAGAAGGATTAGCAATTTCAAAAACAATATTGGGCGCCTCAAAAAAAAGTTTCTTCAGAAAACTCCCAGTCGGTTTGATAGAAGAAAGTGACAAAAGGAGCTGCTCCATAGCATGAATCTCATCCTTCCATCCTTCGGCATTCTGCCCCTGACCCTCACCTTCTTTCTTGCGCATAACCTTGACCACTTCAAGGTCCATATTGAGCGACTGGTTGACCTGGTACCGAAAACGAAAAAAACTCCGTACTACCAAATACAGTCCACTGACCAACGCCAGGAATCCGAACACCGCCGACAATGGCACTAACAGAATATTGAGATCAAAACTCATTTGCATGTTTTTTGTTTTATCTTTTTGACTATTCTTTTTCAATCAGTCCTTTTTCGAGTAACCCCTGATAGAGTTTATCAGAGAGTTCATCATGCATCATGTCAAGGGCGTAGTAATCCTTAAGTGATCGCGCCACCTTGACAGCATGCACCACCCCTTTTGTCTGAGCTAAATCCAAAAGCTTTTGCACTTTGCTCGCTTCATCTGTCAGAGCACTAATATGCTTGGCATCGAGTATGACGGTATCCTCATGATCATCATCCATCGGAGAAACCTTTTTGGTCGGCATCACCCGAGACAATAATTCCTGATACTTTCCTTCGACACGTTCCCGAGCGCTCTCAGGGGCCCTAGGCGCCTCGGGTTGAATTCCTTCTCTTTCCTTTGGCGCTACTATGTCAGACGCACTCGACTCATTTCCTTTGTCTTTCGGGACTTCCACAATCACTTCTTCGGTCATAGGGATATACTCAACAACTTAAACAGCTTACAACTCCTTGGTCATTTCTTCTTTGAAATCATCAGCAACTTCTCGTACAAAAATATCATAGCCGGGAATCTTCTTTTCAAAAAAAGCCTCGATTTCCTCCTGTTTGACCTGCTTATCCAAGAGTACTTCATATTCCCCAACCCCATCATCACCCAATTTTTCCATCGTCGCCAAAAAAACACGTTTGAGGAGTGCTTCCCCCATTTTTTCGAGAAGCTCATCTCGTTTATCCTCAGGAATCTGCTCCAAATGAAATGCTTTGATGAGTTCTTCTCGTAATTGTGCCTGGTCGAGTGTCATAGGAATATGTTTCAATAATTATCTGTTTGTTATTGTCTATAGAGCGCACGAAACGAAACCGCCAGCGCTTTTTCATTATGGGTAGCCGCCGCCAGAGCTGCCATGCGTTCCAAATAAGTTCCTACAAATTCTCCCGGAAGTGGACGACCGACCGGACCAAACATGTTCGGATCCGTCGCCACTCGGACGAGGTGCGCCAAACGTTCCACCTGGCTGGATTTGAAAGGAAATGGTCGACGATCATACTCAAAGGTGGTCATGGTACCCATACGAAAACCTTGATGCGTCTCGAGTACCCGATCCATATTGGCCATCGCCATGCTCGAGTTGAACCCACCATCCACCTGCTCGATGTAGGGAAGTTTATTCATATCCTGTGGTAGAGAGAATATAGCCGTCTTCATACCACGAAGTGTACCCTGGTACGATCGATTCAATTCCCCATGTTCCGACATAAATTGCTCGAGTCTCGCCGGATTGCCCAAGTCTTGTAGAGTAACTATTTCCGGTACTGGTGAACGTAGTGACGCAGCAACCTCTCCAGGATTGCGAGCTGGTGTATTGGCCCATTCTTCTGTCATCACTGGCGTTCCATTCGTCAATCCTCCTGGTCCATCCTGGAATCCTCTCAGAATCTCTGCCCGTTCTGCTGGTGAGACAGCATCTGGGATAGCCCGCTCAACGACACCTCCACTCGGAGTTTCAACAGCATCGAGGACTTCAACAGGGGCCTCAATAGTGTCTCCATCCAGTACCGACTGAATCTCCTCAGGAGTCAGTAGCTTCCCAAAATCAATTTTGTCTCCTGGACGAATCAAATCCAAATTCACTTTGCCATTTTCGAGGGTTCCATGAAAGCCAGCCAAAGCTCGCTCATCTGGTGTCATAGCATCGAGCTTGATGCGCATAGCTTTGGCAAGTGATTCTATAGCCTGTTGTTCATCCACTCCAGTCAATCCGCTCCCGGCCAAGCGACGTTCAAGGATACCGTACAACCCCTTCTGTCCATCATTGACTCCATCGGCGTTCACTGTATATTCACCACGAAGTGATGCTACCCGGGCGGTCACTTCCGATGAAACAACAGTTCCTGTAGTACTCGTAGTCTCAACACGGGGAATATTACCAGTTGTTCCTTGCTCAGTGGTTGACGGCACCACAGGAGCCTGCTCCGCCACCGAAGCAGCGCTCGCAGGAGCCGAAGCTGCCTCAACTGCTTCTGGCATAGTTCCCGCTCCTGGTGCTGAGGCTCCCATTTCACGTCTCAACCGATTGGCTTCAGCCAGTCGTTCCAGTCGCGCTTCTTGTGACTCGACACCGGCCGATACACCCTGCTGTCCTCCGCCAAAAAGTGATGAATGCAACAGAAAATAGGCACCGACACCACCAGCCGTACTCCAAGCTACGGTCTTGCGCCATGCCTGGTCACGTTTTTGTTTCTGAAACTTCTTATCCAATGAATCAATGTCTGCCTGAGTTAATTGGCTCA